>NZ_SOEF01000032.1 GCF_004366375.1 Halanaerobium congolense | reverse complement strand
GTTAAATGATAATTATGGTGAGTGTTTTAATTAAAAATACAAGTATCTTAATGAAATTAACAGCTACTCACCATAATCTTTTCCTCTACATAATGTCTTAACGAATGGAGGCCATGTTTTTTTCCTTTTGGAACTTTAATACCAGCTTTTCTTGTATATTTACTGATAATATTATGAAGATTTGCGTTTTTGCCAAATCTTTCAAAAGGAGCATGATGTCTTAAAAAAACATGTGGTGAATCACTAATTGGTCTTCCATTCTTTAAATAATCTATTAAAGCCCAACCAATATCATTTAAGATAGGATAGTTTGTAATATTTTTTGTTTTACTTTGAGTAATAACTATTTGGTGATTTTTCCAATCCAGACTGGTTAGTTTTAAACTTATGATATCTCCAACTCTCATGCCCAGTCTGGCAACTAATAATAAAATCGCATAATCTCTTTTGCCTGTAGGATTTCCTTTATCAATAACATCTAATAATCTAATTACTTTATCTTTCTCCCAGGTTGAAGGAATTGCAGGATAATAGTATTTGTTTCGACTGGGAACTTTTTCTGATAGATCTTTTTCTGTAAAACTGTTTAGATAGAGAAATTTCAAAAATACTCTTAGAGTAGTTAAAATTGCAGCCATGCTTTTTTCATGATTTCCATAAATTGTTTTTACATAATCTGATATCGTCTCTCCAGAGATTTCATTAACATTTTGAATGTTTTTAGCATCCAGATAATCAATAAAAAAATATAACCTCTGCATTCTGGTTCTAAGACCTCTTTTAGTATATTCATTTTTAACACATTCCTGTTCATAGGCCACTAATTCTTTTTCAAATTGGTCTGGCTTAATGTACCCTGGTTTTTTAATTATCCTTCTGATAATAACACCATGTAATTGATAATCACCAAGAACTCTGATTCTTCTTATTGAATTTTTTACGCTTTTAGGCATATTTTCAATATAATAATTAACTTTGCAATTATATTTTTCTTTCAAAAAAGTGCTACCCAGTTCTTCAGTAAAATATATTTGCTCTTTTTCTTTTGCAAAAGCAACTACTTTCTTATAAAAGGCTCTATAGCCACAGAGTGTATTATAAGAATAATTTAATCTCTCTAGTTCTGTTAAGACATTGATTACCAGTTCTTCAATAGGAAGTTTTTCCATTTTCATTCCCCCATAATTTTTAGTTTACATAATTATCAATTATGAGGTATTATGGAAAGAAATAATAGTACATTTGAACTTATTTCAATAATATACCCTTACTTCTTTCCATAAACAAAAACTTTCGATAATTGCCCTTATGGAAAGCTTTCCATAATGGTAAAAGTCATTTGTCTATAGGCCTTGGTATCAAGGCCTGTAACGAGGGGTACAAAGTCTTTTTTGCCACAGTACCACAGTTTATCAATCAATTAAAAGAAACGCAGAGTGAAAGAAGATTAACTAATTTTGAGTCTAAATTCCAAAAATATGACTTAATAATTTTAGATGAATTAGGTTACATCTCTTTTGACCAGAAAGGAAGTGAGCTTTTATTCTCCTTTCTTTCACTAAGAGCAGAACGCAAATCTACTATAATAACTTCCAATCTCTCATTTGAGAGGTGGAATGAAGTGTTTAATGATCCGGCATTAACTGCAGCTATGGTAGATAGATTGACCCACAAATCATATGTAATTAATATGAATGGTAATTCTTACCGAATGAAAGAAACTGAAGAGTGGCTGGGTCAATAAAATTAATATTATTTTTTGCTTACCCGGGTCAATTTTCAATTAATAAAAGGGTCAAATTTCACTTGACAAAAACAGCTGGTTGGATTATTTTTCATAACCTTAGCTCTCCAGGTGTAAAGTGTATTAACGGGTATATTAGTTTCTCTAGCTATATCAGGTGCTTTTTCAGCATTAGGTGGAGCCAGTCTTTTAAACATGGATTCTTTCAATTCTTTAGAATAAACAGTTTTGGGCATAGTAATTCTCCTTAAGATTTATTGTCGTTACTCTATTATACACAGATTTTGTCCCTCACGACAACTAGTCTAACATATAGGGCTCCAGATATCTTTTCACGATATTCTTTACCCCTGTAACTTCTGCATACTTAAGTAGTTTTGAGATGTTCTTATCTTTCCTCTTTAGATAGTTCTGCATTGCTTCTTTTACTACATCAGTACCCACTTTGTTTCTCAGTCTAATGCAGTCACAAATTGTTTTCTCCTTATCATATATTTTAACCTTACTACCCTCAATATCAACCTCTTTAACCCCAGTACTGAACTGTTTATCAGCAAAATAAAAAATGGATATCGGCGGATAATCAGGCAGTTTAGGCCTGTGATCATCTCGATGAATGGCAATATAGTACTCCCAGGGGTTGGTTATGGTGAGATCATAATATGAAAGAGCTGAAAGCAGACAAATTACACCGTTGGGAACTATATTACTTACTTTGATTATTTCTGTACTGGTATTAAACTCATCATTATTCCAGCGATACAGCCCCCTTTTGACCCTGGTGATCTCTCCCTTATCTTGAAGTTTATATAGATGTGAAGAGTGAATATTTGCCTCTAGTATTTCTTTAGTCCGAGCGTACCCATTGTTACTCTCGAATATATTCTTTATCTTATTGTATATAGTAGGATCCATAACCACACCCCCATTATAATCATCCGCACTTATAAATATGTGCGGAGGTTTTTAACACTTTCTCAAACTTAAGTTTATCACTTTTTACCAACAAGGTAAATTGTTTATTATCTTAAGATTTAAATTCATACCCTAACACCTAACCGCTTTCGTTCTTCTATTTCAAGTTCCTTTTTCCTAGTATGAGCAACATACAGTTCTTTTTCAGGATTCTTCTTATGAAGCTCTTTATAGGAGCTCATAGCCTCACCACTATTAGTAAATTTATCAAGAACAGCTATTTTATCAACAACTCTTTTTCCCTGATCTGAATGAGCTTCTATTACTTCTATTAGGATGTTCATCTCTAGCATCTTCCCATTTTATTTTGAAATCCTCTCTTTTATTTTATAATTAAGCATAGATATAAAAACAAAAAGCCCAGCTATTAACTGGGCTGTAAAATATTGAGCTTATATTCTGTTATTTGCTTGTATCTATGACACTACCATCTTTATTATCATGATGATGTTCACTAACAGCAGAATTTTCATCTGAATTTAATCCTGGTTCTTCCGCATCAATGGCAATATGTCCCTTTTCAGTACTAAATCTGGGAGCTCCATTTTGATGGGTGAAATGACCATCGGATTCATGGTCTGTATCTTCCTCAAAAGCTGGACTTGCCGACAATCCTTTTTCTGCATTACTATCTTCAAGACCCGCATACCCAATTCCTGTCATACCAACAACCAAAATCACAGTTAAAGTTATGATAAATAATTTTCTCAAAACCATCATCTCCTATTATTGATTAATTTAATAACATTTAAACGTTTTCTATAACTCGCTCCAGTCTTTCCTTGATTTCCTGTGCTATTTCGTTAACTTTTTTATTCTCTGACATTCCAAGTGCTTTTTCAGGATCAATTGCTGCCAAATTAACCTCTTGATTATCATTTTCATAAATTATAACATTACAGGGAAGCAAAAGACCAAGTTCAGGTTCTTCTCCTATTCCTTCAAAAGCAAAAGCAGGATTACAGGCTTCAAGAATAACATAATTGCTCATCTCTTTATCCAACTTTTCTTTAAATATCTTTTTCATATCGAGTTCTGCCAGCACACCAAATCCTTCTTCTTTTAGCTCTTCTTTTACTTTGTCAATTGTTTCCTGATAAGAAAGTTTAACTGTTTTTCTAATTCCATAATTGCTCATAATTTTCCCCCTTTATATTCTTAAATATCAATTTCCATTGTAATTAAATGCTTAAGTTGTCCAGTATTTCGTTCAAATCTTCTTTAGAAATTTCACCTTTTGCATAACACTGTCTTGCTAATTCTTCTGGACTACTCTCATCAAAACGACTTCGCTCTTTATTGCCGGAGCCAACATGTTTATGATTATCATATCTGTGGTTATTTTTTCTAGTATATTCTCTGAATGGATAATAAACCACTCCAATGATTACTCTCCAGAAAATTATTGAAGCTCCTCCGCCCATCATTCCAGATCACATTCCATCTTACCAGGCCAAATCCAGGTTAAGCAAAAATTAACTCCTGCAACAATGACTGTTTATATAACTAAAGTAATAATTAAATTTCTTTTCATTTAAGTGACATCCTTTGAAACTTAAGTTCAAACTTTCCAATATACCTCCACTAGGTATCTTAAACATAGTATAACACTCAGGATTGCTCCTGTCAACAACAATATCGTGATAATCGAATATTTCTTTGTTACTGTCCTGTCAACTTTGATCTAAGACTATTTTAAAATATTAATGTGAAAAGAATGTGAATTTATTAAAAAAATATTATTAATTCTAATAAATTAAGACCAATTTTCATCACCTTAAATTTAGGCATAAAAAAAAGCTGCCGGCACAACCTCAGTTAAGAGATTATCCAGACAGCTCATTTTCTTTATTAATGATATAGTTAGATTAAGATTGATAATATAAAAATAAGTTTAAAAAAATTGGTTTTTTATTTCTTTCTATTTCAAGTTTTAATTTTATTAAAACTATTATTTGAAATAGATGCTTTAGTCTGTAAATTTGGACAGCACACCCATTAATTCATCTATAACTTTGTCTCCCTCTTCATCTTTAACTGCTCTTTGAACACAGCCATGAACATGTTCATCCAGAATTTTTAAACCAACTTTTTTAAGTCCCCCTTGTACAGCATTGATCTGATATAAAACATCAACACAATATTTATCTTCTTCTATCATCCTCTGCAACCCACGAACCTGGCCTTCTATCCTTTTTAACCGGGCTTTTAAGTCTTTTTTATCTAGATCACATAATGAATTCATATAACCACCCCATTTTTATATTCTGTTTAATAAAAAATCTCCTATAATCTACAAAAATTTATTTAATGACTATACACTATACCCCAATACCGTATATCAATAATATACCACACTCTAATTTAATTTTCAAGAGATACTTTTCTTCCAAATATCCAATATTTAAGCATTATACTACCTCTTTCGGCAAAAACTTTCTTATAAATTCTACATCATAATTTATTATTAAATGTAAATATTTAGATTTACCATGACATACCATCTAATGCCTGTTCAGATTTACTCTCTTCAATCCAGATAGCTAATTTATTTGGGACACATATAATTGAAGGTCCTGGTTCACTAATCCACCCAATTTTTTCATCAATTCTCAATGGATCAGCTGGTGGTGCCTTTTTAACTCTTACTCTACCATTATGTGCCTCAATAATTGTAGTTCCAATTGGACCATCTGCCTCTATAATTAAAGGCTCACTTTGATAAGTTTCATTTATTTTTACTTGTTTTTGTCTTCCATTAGCTGTTTGGATAACAATAATATATTCATCTTCCTTAGTATTCTGGTTCAGAATACTATTTGGAAATAATATAAATGATAATGAAATGATAGCTATAATAACAATTAAAACCTTATCATAAAATGTCATGAGTTCCCATGCTTTGCTCATTTTTATCTCCCTTAAAAATTTACGTTTCCATAATGTGTGACTGTCAAATTATAAAAAGTTGCTTAAAATCAATCCCAAAAAAACACCGTTTATAATACCAAAAATTGCTGTGTATCCTTCAGCTTTTTTATGTGCATCAGGAATAAGCCCATCAAATGTAATATATAACATTGCTCCAGCTGCCAGACCTAAAGAAATAGATAAACTCAGATTTGAAATATTTCCTAAATAAGCTCCCAGAAAAGAACCTATACCCATAGGAATACCAGACAACAATGTAATTAAAATAACTTCTACATTCTTTAAACCTGCTAAACTCAAAGTGGTAGCAACTGCCATTCCTTCTGGAAAATTTTGTACAGCCATAATCACAGCTAAACCCAGACCTAAATTATCAGCAGAACTATAACCAGCTCCAATTGCTAAACCCTCAGGTATATTATGCAGAGCAATACCAACTGCCAGCAGAATACCGGCCTTTAAATAATGACTCTCATCATCATCTATTGAAACAAAATTTTGATGCGGAAATAACATATCCAAAATACTAATTAACATAGCTCCTAAAAATAATCCAGTTAGACTGCTCCAGATTGAACCGGTTATCTGGGCTTCAGGAATCAGATCTAAAAAAATTACAACAGTCATAATCCCTGCGGAAATCCCTAAAATTATACTTAAAAATTTTGTTTTGATTTCTCTAACTAATAATACAATTAAGCCACCACCCACAGTTCCTAATGTACCAGAAAAGAAACCAATAAGGGATACATATAACAAATAATTCATTTTTATCATCCTTAATTTCTTATAACATTTCAAAACTCAATTTTCTACATTTGAAAATATTTTTATTCTTTAAATTGTTAGATATTATATAGTTATTAAGCCGGAAAAACCCATAAAAGCCATCGCCATAATACCAGCAATAATCAAAGTTACTGGTACACCTTTTAATACTCCCGGTACATCGCCAAATTCTAATTTTTCTCTCAGTCCTGCCATCAATACAATCGCCAGAGTAAAACCTATTCCGGCACCAAATCCAAATACTGTACTGCCGATAAAACTGTATCCATTAAGTGGAATTAGTAGCGCCAGTCCTAAGATTGCACAATTTGTTGTGATTAATGGCAGAAAGATTCCTAATGATTTATAAAGTACAGGACTTGTTTTCTTAATAAACATCTCTACAAACTGGACCAGAGATGCAATTACTATAATGAAAGATACATACTGTAAAAATGGTAAATTTAATGCTTCTAAAATATAGGTGTTAATCAGCCATGTTGCAGCACCAGTTAAAGTCATAACAAATGTTGTTGCTAAACCCATCCCCATGGCAGTCTCTACCTGTTTTGATACACCTAAAAAAGGACAAATCCCTAAAAATCTAACTAAGATAAAGTTATTAACAAAAACTGTTCCAAAAAAGAGTAGAACAAGTTGAGTGAATTCTGACATCTTTAATTCCTCCTGTTAGTGACAAGTAGTATCATTTGTAGCATTTTTACCAATCACATTCATAATTGCTATTAAAATACCCAGAGTGATAAATGCTCCTGCAGGTAAAACCATAATAACCATCGGTCTATACCAGTCCCCCAGTATTTGTAGTCCAAACATTGAACCCATACCAAATAATTCTCTGACTGCACTCAATAACAATAAGGCCCATGTAAAACCAATTCCCATTCCCAGGGCATCTGCAAAGGACCGATGAACAGGATTCTGAGACGCAAAAGTTTCCTGTCTTCCTAATATTAGACAGTTAACAACTATTAAGGGTACAAATAAACTTAATGAAGCAGCAATAGAAGGATAAAAAGCTTTTAAGAAATAGTCAACAAAAGTAACAAATGTTGCAATAATTAATATGTAACTTGGTATTCTAACATCACCAGGAATCAATTTTTTAATTAAGGAAACCACAATTTCTGAAGAAATGAGAACAAAAGAAGTTGCTAATCCCATCGCCAACCCATTTACCATAGTATTAGTTACAGCAAGAGTTGGACACATACCAATAACAAGACGAAAAATAGGATTTTCCTGCCAGAGCCCATTTTTAAAATCAGAAATTAACTGTTTTGCGTTAACTGACATTAACTTCCACCTCCATAGGCATTATTGATCATACTGACAGCTTCTTCCACAATTCTGGTGGTGTTGGCTGAAGATATAGTCGCTCCTGCAACCGCCTGGACTTCCATAGTTTTAGAGGGAGGAGTTTTTACAACTTCATAATCACCAAAAGGTTTGCCAGCAAAATTACTTTTGTATTCTTCTTCTGTAATTCGTGCTCCCAGTCCGGGAGTTTCCTGATGATTTAGGATACTAATCCGAATTATTTCTTCTGCTTCCAGATCAACTCCGATCATTAATTCAATCGGTCCATTGTAGCCACCACCACTGTGCTGGTATGCCATCCCTACTCGATTACCACTACTGTCATAACCTTCGTAAAAAATCTGACTCTCTCTTTCTACCTGATTGATTTCTTCCGCTGTGGGTAAAACTTCATTAATTGCAATTCTTCTTGTTTCTTCCTGATTGGCCTCAATATATGGAATTGTCCACTGGTAAACAAAGGTCAATAATATAGCGGAAATTATACCAATAGTGGCTAAGGTTATAATCATGGCTTTTGTACTGTTCTTTTCCATTTATCTCACCTCTCCTAAACTTCGGGGTCTTGTATATCTGTTTATTAATGGTACTGCTGTATTCATCAATAAAATACTGTACATTACACCTTCTGGATAACCACCTCAGAGGCGGATTATCACTACAAGCAATCCGGCTCCAAGACCAAAAATCCAGCGTCCTAATTTTGTAGTTGGACTTGAAACCATGTCAGTCGCCATAAATAAAGCACCTAACATCAGTCCACCTGCAAAAAGATGAAAAATCGGATCAGAACCAAAAGCAAAAGTACCTAAAAATACTGTTCCAACCATTGCCAGAGGTATTCTCCAGTTGACATAGCCTTTATATAAGAGATACGAAAAACCTAGTAATAATGCAATGGCTGATGTTTCTCCCAGAGAACCACCAATCTGACCAACAAAAAGATTCCAGGTATCAGTTGCAATTCCTTCCATTTTCATCTGACTTAAAGGTGTTGCAGAAGAAACTCCATCTACAGTCCAGGTAGTCATTAAAACTGGATAAGAAGCTGTTAAAAATGCTCTCCCAACTAAGGCTGGATTAAATGGATTTTGTCCGATTCCACCAAAAACCTGTTTACCAAGTCCAATTGCCACTATTGAACCAAAAAATGCAGTCCAGAGAGGTATGGATGGTGGAAGAGTTAGTGCCAGAAGTAATCCAGTAACTACTGCACTTCCATCTTTGATCGTATTCTTTTTATTTCTTATTTTTTGAAATATGTATTCTATTAAAACTGCACCAACAACAGCTGCCAGAATCACAGATAGTGCTCTTGCTTTAAAGAAATATACAGCAGCAAAAACTGCAGGCAAAAGAGCAATAACAACTGACCACATTATTTTTTTTACTGAATCCTGTGATCTGACATGTGGTGAGGATGTTACAATTAATTCGTTATTCATTATTGATTATCCTCCTTAATTCTTTTCTCTTTTTTTGGCCATAACCTGTGACTTACCAAGACGCAGATGATGAACCAGAGGTATTTTAGCCGGACAGACAAAGGAACAGGAACCACATTCAACACAGCTTAATACCTGCCATTCTTCTAATTCGTCTACCATATCATTTTTTGCATAATTTGCCAGTTGAGTCGGCATTAAAAACATAGGACAGGCATCAACACACTTAGCACAGTTGATACAGGGAGAAGGTTCATATTCTTCAACTTCATCCTCAACTAAAACCAGGATGCCGGATGTACCCTTTACTCCAGGAATATTTAAATTCTTTTGAGCCACTCCCATCATAGGTCCACCTGTAATTACTTTGGCCGCATTATCTTTTAAGCCACCCGCTTCTTCTACCAGGTCACCAATATTTATACCTATCCGATAAATCAAGTTCTGGGGAGAATTAATTCCACGGCCTGTAATCGATATAGATCTTTCGTAAAGTGGCTTTCCATCTCTAATTGCATCTGCAACTGCAGCTGCTGTAGATGTATTATTAACCACAACTCCTACATCAAGCGGCAGCCCTCCAGCCGGAACTTCTCGACCAAGAATAGCTTCAATTAACATTTTTTCTCCACCCTGTGGATACTTTGTCTCTAAAATCTTAACTTCAATATTAGCTTCATCGTTAACCGCATCCTGCATACTCTCGATTGCTTCAGGTTTATTTTCTTCAATACCAATAAAACCTGTAGATGCACCTGCAGCTTTCATTAGAGCTTTTAAACCAAAGACAATACTCTTTGGTTTCTCCACCATTACCCGATAATCAACTGTTAGATAAGGCTCACATTCGGCTCCATTTAAAATTACGTAGTCAACACTTTTGTCATCAGGAATGGAAACTTTTACATGAGTCGGGAACATTGCCCCTCCCATACCAACAATACCAGCTTCTCTAATAATATTTCTGATCTCAGCTGCATCAAGTTTATCCAGACTGTCATGTTTTTCTAAACCAGAATTAAGTCTATCTTCTTCCGCTGACTCAATAACTACAGCATCAACAATATTTCCACCAGGATCTGTTACTTTTCTGATTTCCTTAACAGTTCCTGAAACCGAAGCATGAATAGGAGCACAGACAAAACTATCACTATCAGCAATTTTTTGTCCAAGATCAACCTGATCTCCTTTTTTAACAAGCACCTTGAGTGGTGCACCTATATGCTGTTTTAGAGGAATAATTACTTCCTCAGGACGTTTAGCATTTTTTAAGGGTTTATCCTTTGTTAATTCCTTATTATACTCAGGATGTATCCCCTGTTTAAAAGTCAAAGCTTTCACTATATAATTTCACCCCTATTGTGTTATTCTAGATTTAAAAATCATATTAATTTTTGGGGACAGCGTTATAACCTGCTTTTTTTAAGCTCTCAAGAAGTTTTTCTGAACTAACTTTTTCTTTATCATATCTTACAATTGCATTTCCTTTATTTAAACCAACTCTAATTTCTTTAATACCATCAAATTCTCTTAAAATATCAGCAACTACTGTAAAGCAATAAAAACATTTCATTCCTTCTACTTTAATCACTAGTTCTGCATTATTTTTAATTTTTGCAGTCATTATAACCCTCCCCATTAACTATTTATTATTAAATATTTTCAGATGACAAATTTGCAAAATACATTCTTCCCGAATTTTTCTGAAAAAAGCTTGAGATAACTACATTAATTTTTTCTCCTATATGATTTTGACCGCCCTCAACAACTATCATTGTCCCGTCTTTAAGATATGCAATACCCTGACCCTGTTCTTTTCCCTTTTTGATGATTTCCACTTTCTTTTTTTCTCCTGGTAAAAGAACAGGTTTAAGAGCATTAGCCAATCTGTTTATATTAATAACCTTAATCCCCTGTAATTCAGCAAGTTGATTCAAATTATAATCACTGGATATTAAATCAGCATTTAATTCTTTAGCTAGATAAACTAACTTATGATCAACTTCCTGACTATTAACTTCTTTATCTAGAATAACAATATTATCTCCAAGATCATTTTGTAATTTTTTTAATATTTCCAATCCCAATCTACCTTTTTTTCTTTTTAACTCTCTATCCGAATCTGCAATATTTTGTAATTCTTCTAATACAAAGCGGGGAACAATTAAAATCCCATCTATAAAATTGTTTTTATAAACTTCAAATATTCTTCCATCAATAATAGCACTTGTATCAATTATTTTAGGGGATGACTCAGAATAATACCTATCATTACCTTTAACATCAGATTCTTTAAATAAGATATAATCTATTTCTTCTTCTTTAAGAAGTATTATATACACGGTAATAATGATTATAATTATATTAATAAAAACTATTGTTTTTTCACTAAAAAACGGAAGTAATATAAATTTGGACATTGAGTAAGATAATAAAACTCCCAATAATAAACTAAATAAAATTAACAATATTTTTTTTATAGATAATTGATCTATTTTTTTCTTAATGTTATTCGTCAATAACTTTAGACTGGGATATAAAAGTAAAATAATACTTGTCACACTCAATCCAATTAAAATTTTTAAAACTAGATTTTTTTCAGGTAGTTGAACGTTAATAAAACTTTGCAAAATATAAAATAAGATAAGGATGATACCTGTTAATATGGCGGTTAATATTCTCCAATTATAATTTTTAAGTTTTTTAATTTTAATCCACCTCAACTCTCAATCAGCTAAAAAAAAAATAAATCTATACAGCTTAAAATTCAGTTAAGATAATAATTATCTAGAGATTTAAACAAGACTGTTATCTTCTTTCTTATTTTCATCTGATTTTTCAAGCTCTTCTAATTCTTTCATAACCTGTTTTTCTTTTTCCAGATCTACTTTATAGAGATTAGCTTCCAACTCTTCAGAATTTTTATTTAGATCTTCATCCTGTTTTTTTGAAGATTTAGCAGCTGTTTTTTCTTCCTTCTCAGAACTCCCCTCTACATTAGCATTAGCAGCACTATCACCAATTAGAGATGCCGTCCATTTACCACACCGGTCACCTGTAACAGCAATCACTTTACTATCAGCTATGACTTTGATTACCTCACAGTTATTGGCACAGTCCTCACATTCAAAACTGGTTGTTTCAAACTCCTGCTCTGTTAAATCAAAACCTCTAAAACTGCTTTCCTGACCACTTCTTTTGACATCTCTTTTGGCCAGCATAGCAATTCCAATTGCCCCCATTACATCGTGATGTTCAGGGACAATCACTTCAGCTCCAATCTCTTCTTCAAAAGCTGCTTTGATCCCGATATTGGCTGCCACACCACCCTGGAAGATATATTCTCCTTCTAAAACTCGATTACGAACCAAATTGTTCATGTAGTTTCTGACCAGAGCTTCTGAGAGACCATTGATGATTTCAGGTTTAGTAAATCCATACTGCTGCTTTGAAATCATGTCAGATTCCGCAAAAACCGTACAGCGGCCTGCTATCCTGACATCTCGGTCAGCTTCTAAGGCCAGACCTCCAAATTCTTCAATGGGCACTCCCAGTCTTTCTGCCTGATGGTCCAAAAAAGAACCAGTACCGGCTGCACAGACAGTGTTCATCGCAAAATCAACTGCAATACCATCTTCCACAATAATTAGTTTGGAATCCTGTCCCCCGATTTCAAAAATGGTACCGGCTTCAGGATGATAATAGGTGGAAGCCCGGGCATGAGCTGTAATCTCATTTTTAACTGTATCTGCACCCAGCACATAGGCAATCAGCTGTCTCCCACTGCCTGTAACTCCAACTCCACTAATCTTATAATTTTCAAGTTCAATTTCTTCCCTTAATTTTGCTAAACCTTCTTTAACCAGTTCGATGGGGTTACCTGAGTTACGGGTATAAAGTTTAAAAACAAGTTCGTTTTCTTCATCAATAGCAACAATATTGATACTAACTGATCCTATATCTACACCCAGATAAAGATTATTCATCTACATAACCTCCCTATAATTTTTTTCTCTGATCATATCCAAAAATGCTTCCACTCTGGTCAGTACATTTGCATCAGCAGTCTGTTCATCAATAGAAATTGTTAAAACAGGTATCTCATATTTTTCTGATAGATCATCCATTACACTCTGAGACACCAGTTCTGGCAGACAGCCAAAGGGTTTAAGATGAATAATCCCATCAAAGCCTTCTTCCTTAAAATTAATGGCATGACCAATATTTCCCTGAGCATGACCGCCAATTCCAATTTCAATAAATTCTTCTCCCTTTTTCTCAATTTTTTCTAAGTCTCTGTCGAGAAACGGAAAAGCATTTTCTCTAATCCAGTTTGTTAGATACTGGGAACGTTCAACCTCAAAACCAAAGCGATTTACTTTTTCTTCAATCTGGTTGTTAATTGACTCTTCCATTACAACATAAATTTCGCCAATAATTCCAATTTTATAGCGCTCAGCTTCAACTGGAATTGAATCCTCAAATTTAATCAGTTTATTTAAATATTTATTTTTAATTTCCTTTATCTCTGCAGTATTTTTAATCTGGTAAAAATCTTCCTGAGCCTGCATCCAGAGCTTATTAATTGTTCCTTTGTCATTATAGGCTCTTAAGATTTCTATCTTTTTTTCTATTTCATCTAAAGCTTTTGTCAGCTCATAAACAATTTTTATCACTCGACCGACCTGCAGCCAGGAGCTGTCTCCTTTTAATCGTTTAATAACCTCATAAAAGTATTTATAATCATCATGAGGAGAGTCAATAACAATAATCTCCACTTCATGACCTAAATCCTGAAGGATTTTTTTGTGCACTTCACCATAATATCCAGCCCGGCAGGGTCCATGACCACCACTGGTAACCAGAGCATCTAAATTCTTATCCATCAATTTTAAATAGATACCAGTAATCACTTTAAAAGGAAAACAGGCAAATTCAGGACTGTATTTTACCCCCAGATCAATAATTTCTTTATCTGGTTTGGGCGGCATTACCACATCATGTCCCAGCAGTTCAAATAATTTGGCATATACAATTGTTGGTCCCATATAAGGAAAAGATAGTCTCATTTTAATTATTCTCCTTTTTTAGCCGCATCAGATCGATAAAAGCTTCAATTCTAGTGATAATATGGCTTTCACCTGTCTGTTCATCAATCCTTAATGTCATAAATGTTTTTTCATATTCTTTAGCATCAACTTCTAAAATCTGCCCCAGCATTGAATCAGGTCCACAGCCAAAAGCAGTCAGATGAATAACCCCATCTATCCCATCATTTTTTAAATAATGTTCTGCTGCTCCATAAAGTTTATTTGTAAACTCCCAAAACATGGGCTTTCTCAGATTAGATAATTCTTTTTCTATAGTTTCTTCTGCCACCATCGAAAAGCTGTGGACTCTTACTCCCATTTCCTTTAGCTTATTTATTATATCCATATTTATATACTGGTCAAAAATATTGTAGACATAGCCGATCACGGCAATATCAACAACTTCTTCATTTACGGGAGCTTCTAAATTCTGATCTCTGCTCTGAGGTGGTTTTGGATCATTTTCAAATTTAGTAATTACCTTTTCTAAAATCTCTAGTTCTTCTATTCCGGCAAAGTCATCGATCAAATAACCCTTAAAAAGTAAGTCTCTATACCTCTGCCAGAAATCAGTTGCTTTTTTTAAAGCAGATTTCATTTCTCTTTTCGTAATTGAAAAAGTTTCTGCCAGTTTTTGATGATTGGAAAATTGGGCTATATCATCACTTTTTGAATCAATCTGATCAGCAATTACCTCAGTTTTTAAACCGGGTAGAGAATGTCTAATCATATCCGGCAGACCTAAAAATTTTGGACACAAAACTACATCTTTTTTAAGTGAGCGAAAGCGCGGCATAAAAATATAGTCCACATCTTTTTGATCCAGGTTTAAAACATGTCCGATCATCACTTTTATGGGAACACAAATTTCTGATAAGGACTTTTTTACTCCTTTATTCAGCAGATCCCTGGAGGTGCTGTCAGAAATAACAGGCTCTAAATTAAGTTCCGAAAAAAGCTTAAGCCAGAAAGGAAAATAATAATAATACAGCAGAGCTCTGGGGATACCAACTTTTCTTTTTTTCATATCTCAATGCCTCCAAAACTTCTCAGAAATTATTTTCAATTTATAAAATATTTCATATTGGAATAATGAGATAAGGAAGAGAACTGTTCTCTTCCTTATTTATCAAATTACTTTAATTTATGCTTTTTTCTTTGGAGCATAACTGGGCTGTACATCAACTCTACGTAACATATTAGCATTTGTTACAACACTGATTGAACTGGTTGCCATTGCTATTTCTGCAATAACTGGGTGCAGTAATCCAACAACAGCTACTGGAATAGCAACTGTGTTATAGAAAAAGGCCCAGAATAGATTTTGCTTAATCTTTCTGAAAGTTGCTCTCGATAGTTTAATTGCTGTTATTACTGCTGATAAATCCCCTCTAACAAGTGTTATGTCAGATGATTCGATTGCTATATCTGTCCCAGTTCCTATTGCAATACCTACATTAGCCTGAGTCAGAGCTGGTGCATCATTAATTCCATCTCCTACCATTGCAATAGTACCAAATTTATCCTGCAGCTTCATAATCTCATCTACTTTACCATCCGGTAATACCTCAGCTACCACATGATCAATACCGACTTCATTTGCTATAGCTTCTGCTGTTCTCTGGTTATCTCCTGTTATCATTGCTGATTGAAGTCCTAATTTATGCAATTCTTTTATCGCCTTAATTGAATCTTCTTTTAAAGCATCTGCTACTGCAACTATACCAAGCAGTTTATCCTCTGTAGCTACCAGCATTGCAGTTTTTGCTTCTTTTTCAAGTCTGATCATTTCATCTTCTAAGTCACTTGCATCTAATCCGGCTTCTTCCATTAATCGACGACTACCTACCAGAACTTCTTTTCCATTTATAGTGGCTTTTACACCTTTTCCTGTCACAGAACCAAAGTCTTCTATTTCTTTTACTTCAATACCTCTATCTTTTGCATCATTCACTATAGATACTCCCAGTGGGTGTTCAGATCCTGATTCCACACTGGCTGCATACTTTAATAGTTCGTTTTCACTTGTACCATTGGTAGTCACCAGATCCGTTACTTCTGGTTTTCCTTTGGTTATTGTACCCGTCTTGTCGAAAACAATTGTATGAACATCCTTCATTGTCTGAATGGCTTCACCTTTACGGATTAAAACTCCATTTTCTGCTCCAATTCCGCTTCCTACCATTAAAGCTGTTGGTGTTGCTAGACCAAGAGCACAGGGGCAGGCAATTACTAAAACTGCTATTGTTGCGAAAAAGGCAAGTGTAATTGTCCCAAGTGTAGGGTCTACCCAGGGTAAAAATGACTGGGCCCAGAATCCAACACTACGAAAAGTTTCAGGAAAAGCCAGCCATAGAATAAATGTTGCTGTAGCAATAACTAAGACAGCAGGAACAAAAATACTTGTTATTTTATCAGCAAATTCCTGAATAGGAACTTTTGTTCCCTGCGCTTCTTCTACCATTTTGATAACCTGAGATAAGAATGTATCCTTTCCCACCTTAGTTGCTTTCACTTTAATTAAACCATTCTGATTGACTGTTGCTCCAATTACTTCATCACCAACAGTTCTTTCTACGGGCATCGATTCTCCAGTTGCCATTGATTCATCCACCGTTGATTTCCCTTCAATTATCTCACCATCTGTCGGAATTTTCTCACCGGGTTTTATCAGCATTATATCTCCTGGTTGGACTTCATCAACTGGGACTTCTTTTTCTTCGCCGTCAACTATAACAGTTGCAGTTTTAGCCCCTAACTCCAACAGTTTTTTTATCGCCTGTGAAGCTCGACCTTTAGCTGTTTCTTCAATATATCTACCTGTTAAGTGAAAGGCCATAATCATTGCTGCCACACCGGCATAGTTTGCTATTGGTGTAAAGAATACCGCAGGACCTGTAGCAAAGGCTGCTCCGGTTCCGATAGCAATTAATACATCCATATTGGCTCCACCATGGCTAACTGATTTATATGCAGTTACAAATGTTTTACGTCCAAAGATAAATAATGGTGGAAGTGCCAACAACATCATACCTAAATCAAATATTGTCTCACTTGGCCAGGCTACTCCTAAAACCATCTCTGGAATCATCCAGATAATTATGGGAATTGTAAATGCCCAGGCTCCCCACATGTTTCTTTTAGCTTTTTTAACTTTCTTTAAATCTTCTGCTTCCTCATCTACATTTTGTTCGTCACCTTCAAAACCTGTAACATCATATCCCGTTTTAGCTACTATTTCCTTAAAATCGTTTTTTGATAACACACCTGGATCATATTCAACCGTCCCTTTTTCAGTAGCAATATTTACACTCGCTTCATATACTCCATCTGCTTTATTTAATGCTTTTTCCACTGTTGTTGCACAGCTGGCACAGGTCATACCACCAATTTTAAGTGTTACTTTCTCTCTCTCCTGTTTCACATCATAACCAGTTCCTTTTACAACCTCAACTAACTTATTCTCGTCGACTTTAGAAGAATCATAATCAACATATGCTTTTTCTGCCGCAAAATTAACCTGTGCCTGATCGACACCATCTGTTTTATTTAAAGCTTTCTCAATAGTTTGAGCACAGCTGGAACATGTCATTCCTTCTAATTTTAATGTTGTTTTACTATTCATTTTATTGCACCTCCATATTTTTTATATACCTGTATATGGTATATTAACGTTACTCTAATAACTCATTTCCTCAAATATATTTATTGTTTCTTATTATCTGAGTAATAACCGGTTCAAAATTTTTATTATTTTTAAATTTTGTATCTATCAATCTGATTATGATAAATGAAAATTCTAAAAATAATATTGAACTTAATATTCCAAAACCTTCTCCAGATAAAATATTAGCTTTAGTTGCCATCCAGTCACCTAAAAAATAGCCAGCAATCATATTAATAATTGGTATAATATATATAATTAGTGAGGCAAATACAAGATTTTTCTTTTCCATTTCAAGCTTTACTTGTTCTCCTTTAACAGCTCCAATTTCATTTTCAACTTCCATAATTATTTGATCCTGATCATGACTATCCTGCTCAGATAATGGACATGTTTTATCACATTTACTACAGGCAGAATGACGAGTAATCAGAACTCTGGCTATTCTCCCACTATTTTCAACTACTTTACCCTGTTCTTCCATTTATCTCACCCTACCTTTGAAAGGTTTTTCCTTTAAGAAATAAAAATCTAAAAATTAATTTATTTTAGAAACTAAAAGTATTAAGATTTGTTATTATATTAATCAGCAAATTTTGCCAAAACACCCATTAATTCATCTATTACAATCTGGTTATCTTCTTCATTTTCACACTTTATCACTTTTTGAACACAACCATGAGTGTGATTATCTAAAACATTAAGTCCTACTTTTTTTAAAGCACCTCTAACAGCTACAACTTGTGTTAAAACATCAACACAATATTGATCTTCCTCTATCATTCTCTGTAAACCTCTAACCTGTCCTTCTATTCTTCGCAATCTAACTATTAAATCTTTTTTTTCATCCTGACAAAGTGAACTCAATTATTTTTCCTCCCTTTTGATTAGATATATTAGCTATTTTATGGGATTCTATCAAAAACTATCATAGTAAATGGGTTTAACAATTTATTTGTAAACAATTAATAATTTGTAGGAATTTGGATGTATCATTCCTGTCTTTATTTGTACAGAGATGATACATCCGTTGCATTGATAACTAAAATTTAAATGTTTAGATTAATTTAGAAACTTCTCGGGATCTTCAGCGAATTTATTTTTGCATCCTTCAGCACAAAAATAATATGTTTTTCCTTTATATTCATATGATGCAGCTGCCTGATCAGCTTCGATATCCATTCCACATACAGGATCTTTAGCCATAATATTCACCTCCTTTTAATGGTACCCTATACCCCTATTTGGTATCTCTTGATTAAAATATATCATACCCGTGTGTTTTTGTCAACTTTTTCAAAAATTAATTCTCTGCAGAAAATAATATTATATTACCCTTTACCCCTATTAGGTATATTTGAAAGTAAAAAAATTTGTTTTATTCTTTTTCTACCTACAGATCGCTAAAATTATATACACTTTAATTATTTAACTTATGGTAGATAATTAAGTGGACTAACTGTTTCACCATTTAAATATATTCTAAAATCAAGATGTGGTCCTGTACTTTCACCAGTACTCCCAGATAAAGCTATTCTATCTTCTTTTTTTACTACAGATCCTGATTTCACTAATAAACGAGTATTATGTCCGTATAATGTTCTAACTCTTTTCCCATGATCAATTACTATGGTATAACCAAATCCATTTACCCAGCCACTCTTTATCACTTTACCATCAGCTGCCGCTCTGATCTGAGTACCAGTGGGAACTGCTATATCTATTCCACCGTGAAATTGTCTCTTACCTGTTATTGGATGAATCCGATTGCCATACGGAGAGGAAATTCTGCCCTTAACCGGCCAAATTAAAGAATTGATATTTAATGCAAATACCCGATCCACTCCTTTACTTAAATGTGGCACAGTTAATGTCTGTCCGACAAGAATTTGATTATCACGTAAATTATTAGCCCTTTTTATGGCCTGAACACTGCTGCCATATTTTTTAGCCAGAATAGATAAAGCATCTCCTGCCTGAATTTTATGATCAATTTTTTTATATACATTTTCTATACGACCATCACCCATACCCGATTTGGGTATCAAAATAGTCCTGCCTGCAATAATTTTATTTGAGCTTAATTGATTTTTCTCTCTAATAATAGCTAAAGTAGAATTGAATTTTACAGCTAATTCAGATAATGAATCTCCTTTTTTTACCACATATTCAATATCTTTAGTTCTTTCAATCAGAAAGTTAAATGTTTTATCTCCAACAATCCCGTCAGCTGTCAATCCATTACTTCTTTGAAAATCTTTAATGTTCTCTTTTGTACGATAACCGTATATACCGTCAATTGAAACATCGTATCCCAAATTATTCAGCATCTGCTGAATCTCTTTAACCTGAGTACTCTTATCACCAAATTCTACACTGGCAAAAATATTCATTGTAAATAAAAGTATAATTATAATAAATATGAATGTAATATTAATTTTTTTAATCACTGAAAACCTCCATCAAAAATGACCAGAAATAAAATGTCATGTGTAAATATTATTTATTCAAAACCTCATTCATGCTACCGCTTCTGTAGCCTTCTAAATCAATGGTGATATAAGTATAACCAATATCTTTAAATTTATTAACTATTTTTTCTCTTTTTTCTATCAGCAGGGGAAGTTTCTCAGGCATTACTTCAATCCTAGCTGTGTTTTGATCGTGATGTCTGACTCTAAATTGACTAATTTCCAGGTTCCGCATATATCTTTCTGCCTGATCTACCATTTCTAATTTATCAACAGTTATTTCATCACCATAAGGGAAACGAGAAGACAGACAGGCAAAAGCCGGCTTATTCCAGGTCGGTAAATCATATTCTTTAGATAAAGCTCTGATATCATCTTTTGTCATTTCCGCTTCTTTGAGTGGGCTTTTTACTTCCATTTCTCTGGCTGCCTGCATGCCGGGACGATAATCATGAAGATAGTCATCATAATTTGAGCCATCCAGAACACAATTATATCCCTTTTCCTCAGCAATCTTTATAACTTCTGAAAAAAGTTCTTTTTTACAGTAATAACATCTTTTTTGATCATTTTTTACAAAGTTTTCATTATCTAATTCTGTTGTGTGGATTAGATGATGTTTAGCACCCATATTACGCGCAAGTTTTTCTGCTTCCTTTTCTTCTTCCGAAGGATAGGTTTCTGCACAGGATGTTACCGCAAGTACATTATCATCTCCCAGAACATCTATAGCTACCTTTAATAAAAAAGTGCTGTCCACTCCTCCAGAAAATGCAATAGCAACCGATTTCAGTTCTCTTAGTATTTTTTTTAATTTTAAACTTTTATTCTCTATATTTTTCATTTTTAGTAACCCCCAATTATTAATTTACAAATAGAGCCAAACATAACATTTGATTAATTTTAAAATTAAATAATTCCTGCTTAACTCAACTATTAAATCCTTTTTAGATTAAGAAATTCACCAGCATAACCCTATTACTTTCAGGAACAATGCCAAAGACGCTAAATAACCCATTTATAATTACATTTTGTTATATTTAGTGACAGGCAGGACCATTTTGTAGGGAAATTGGTTTTTTATTGGGGTCAAATTCAGGTTTTTTAGAAGTAATTGTTTCTGAGATTTTTTTATAAACCTTACTAATTTCTAATTCCTTTTTAGCTTCGACAATGGGTAATCCATCATCACTGGCCTGTCTGGCAATTGGATCAAGAGGAAGTTGGCCTAATAAATCCGTATTCAGTTCTTTAGCTAAATCTTTTCCACCACCCTGTCCAAATATATATTCCTTATGTCCACAGTCATCACAGCGGAAATATGACATATTCTCTATAACACCCAGTACATCAACATCTAACTTTTCTGCTGCTTTTCCAATTCTTCCAGCAACGTGGACAGCTGTTGGCTGGGGAGTGGTTACTACCAGTACTTCAGCATGAGGAAGATTTTGCATTATATCTAAAGCCATATCTCCAGTACCCGGAGGAAGGTCAAGCAGTAAATAATCTAACTCTCCCCATTCTACATCCTGCATAAACTGTTGTAATGCACCTGAAAGAAGTGGTGCTCTCCAGACTACGGGATTTCTCTCATCTACAAATGAACCCATTGAAATAACCTTAATATTAAATGATTTTGGAGGAATTATTGTCTTATTATCTTTAGTTTTAGCTTCATCTTTCAATCCAATAATTCTAGGAATGCTAAACCCATGAATATCTGCATCCAGAATACCAACTTTTTTGCCAGCCTTAGCCAGAGAAATTGCCAGGTTGACAGTAACTGTTGATTTGCCAACACCACCCTTGCCACTGGCAATTGCAATTAAACCTTCATTTATACTACCATTTTCTAATTTAATTATTCCATCTTCTACCTTATACATATAATTTTACCACCCTTCTTTTTGAAATTATTAACTTTTATTCTATTGAATCAAACTTATTATTTAGAATATCTATTTTATTTCCAAGCAATCACTATATCTGCATTTTCAAAAGTAAAATTAAAGTTATTTTACTTTACCCTGTACGGGTATATAGTATTTATATTAAACATATCATTTGCTTTATTTTTTGTCAAGAAATTTTCGCGAATATGAAACTTCCTTTGTCAGTTTTTAATATTTTTTACCCATTACCCCTATCAGGTATATTTAAGAATGAAAATTTTTCTGCTCTCTTTTTCAGCAGGCACTATTATCTTATAATATATTCTTAATGATCACGTTGTTCATCATCATCTTCTTTTTTATGATCTCCATGCCCCATCCCTTTCATCATAAAAACATGCATCAAAGGACATAATAAAAAGAATAAAATTCCCCAGTTTCCTATTCCACCTCTTCCAATAAAGTAAACACCACCAATCATAACTGCAAAACATATTAACATCATCCAAAAATGTCCCTTATGACCATTCCTGTTTTTCGGCATCATAATCCTCTCCAGTATAAAATATTATGAACAGCTCCCCTTATATTAAAGAAAAGCTGTTCATTAATTAATATAAAAAATTATAAAAAACAAATCATTATTTTATTAGAAAACTAATCTCATGTGGTTCTTCTCCAAGCTGAATTCGACTGATTACCTCATATGTTTCTGTGTCAATAAGTATTGCCTCGTTATCTCGGGCATTAGTAACCACTACTTTTTTTCCATCAGGAGTAAACTCCAGATGATTTGCATATTGACCTGCAGCTATATAACGTTCAATCTGACGTGTTTCTGCATCAATAATTGCAACATTATTTGTCTTTCTGTTTGCAGTCCAAATCTTTTTACTGTCAGGAGAAACAATTACACCATGGGTTCCTTCACCAACTTTTATTTCATCCACAACAACAAACTTATTTAAGTCAATTACCGAAACACTGTTTGATTCCCAGTTTGCAGTGTAGGCATATCTACCATCAGGAGCCACTCTACCTTCATTTGGACCATCTCCCACCGGAATTTTTACTGTTACTTCAAAATTAGGTATTGAAATAACAGACACATCATCGGATTCCAGGTTTGTTAAGATAGCATATTTCCCTGCAGGATCAAAGTCTATATGACTGGGGCTGTCACCTATGCCTTCTTCAATCACTTTAATTATTTCCTGTTTAGCAGTATCTATCACTGCCACTTCACTCTCCGAACCAGAAGCAACAAGAATATATTTACCATCTGGACTCATATCTATTCCGTGAGCTGTACTTTTAACTTCTAATGTCTTGACCAATTTATTTGAACTTAGATCAAATATCTTAATTAATCCATTTTGAAAATCCCCAGTATATAAAAATCTTCCATCTGGAGTAATTTCAATACCGTGAGAGGCCTCTTCTCCTACCTTAATTGTATTTATAACCTTTTCAGCACCAATATCTATAACTGAAACCGTACCACTGGCTGCATTAGGTATATAACCAAGCAATTTTTTGTTCTGGTTAATATTCCATCTAAATCTATGACTCGCTTCTCGAATGCCACTAATCTCTAGTTCAAGATACTTTGTTTTATCAGAAAAAAATTTCTGTCCATCTATTGTAGTATTCTTGATTTTAATTAATCCAATTGGATGGTGGCTGGACTCTCTTTCCCACTCCCAATCTATATTTTCGTTATTTAAATAATCCTGACCATTTCTAACAGTAATTAATTCTTCAAAATTATTATCTAATAAATTACCACTGTGAGTAGACAAATAAACTTCAAACAACAGTTCTTCAGAATTCATTTCACCGAAATTAGCAAATTTAATTTCTAAACTCACCCCTTCTGCACTGGAGGTTCTTGTCCAGTCATCAGAATTTGCAGAAACGCTTATTGAAGAAATAAATAGAACCAGTAAAATAAAACCAAAAGTCATTATTTGTGTAAATTTTAAATTTTTCATTTTTTCACCCTTCTTTTTAGAAATGTATTATTCTTTAACCTTACAAACATGTAACCTGACCTATTAATTTAAATTGTAAACAACTTAGTTTTTATATATTACCTTATACGTGTAGTGGGTATGTATATATTAGCATTATTTTAAATTTGAGTCAAGTTTTTTAACTTATATTTTATTTATCCACTTTTCTTTATAATACAGAATAGCTTCCAAAATAAATCAAAGAAAAGACCATATCATTACTAGAAAAGGTCTTTTCAGATAATATCTGTATCAAATATTTATTTAAGATCATTGTAAGTCTTTTTTGCGAGTTTTAAACTCTTCTCTTGTAATATTTCCTAAAGCATACTCGTGCTCTAAAATACTTAAAGCTTCTCGGCTACTACGGTTTTTTTGTGATCTTATAAAGAACACAACACCTGTTATAATAAGGCCCCAGAATAATAAAGGCATTATCCACCAATAACTACCTAATAAACCAGAACCATATCCATTCAAACCAAAACAATATCCCATTTATTAAAACCCCTTTCTATATTTATCCTTAATTATTAAATGTTTTTTTATTCTTGATGTTCTTTGACACTAATAACTTCAGCTAAATCTCCATGCCAGTTATGATACCAAACCTGACCTGTATAAGAATTAACACTCAGCATACCGGTTGTATTATCATTAGTGTCTGCTGTATGGAATGTATAATAACCCGGGAACTGATGTCCTTCATCTTCTATCATAAAATCATTTGCCTGAGCAAATTTCTCTGCGTTTTCCAGAACTTCTTGACGTGGCATCATATTCTCTTCTACTGGTGCACTCCAGCCCATCATATAAGACATTCCATTTTCTGTATTCCACATCATATTTGGTCCATATTCTGGGTAAATCACCTTTCTATAAGGATCAAACAATAATTCGAAGACTCCCTGATCACTATCTTTTTCTACAACTGAAATATAATATGGTGAATCGTTAAAAATGAAAATATCACTAATCTGATAATCTGAGCCAAACTGTCTATCAACAAGTTCAACAGCTAAATCTTTAACTTCTTCTTCTGTCATTCCTAATGCTGAAAGACTGTAATCAATATTTCTATTAATTCCTTGTCCATAACCTCTCATCATTCCACCATAACCCATACCTCTGCCCATCATTCCCATCATGCCATTAGGACCCATCATGCCATAATTACCCTGGTTGTTGTCTGGATAATTATTGAAACCATTCATCTGACCATTATAACCATTACCCATCATGTTATTATTAGACGAACCTGAATGTGCTCCCACGGCTGAGTAAATACCAGCCACCAACAATAATGCTATTAAGACAATAAATATTTTATTTTTAAACATAATAAATTCCTCCCTAAATATCTTTTTTAATATTTTCTAATTCTTCCTGTAATTTTACAGCTTCATAATCAAGCATTTTTGTATCTATTATCTTCATTGTTTTGTCAATCTCATCAATCTGTTTTTCTAATTCTTTTTCTCTCTTTTTCAATACCTGAATATTTTCTTCAAGGTCTATCTTTTTTCCTATATATTCTCTGGCAGCTTCCTCACTGGAAGATACCATGGATTCAGCCATTGACTCTGTTTTTTCTTTTTCCTGATATAATTCGCTCAGGCGTTCCTCAATCTTTGATCTTATACTATCAACTTTTTCTTTACTGCTTTTTAATTCTTTAATTTTTTCTTTATATTTATTGACATTTTTGTTTTTATCTTTTGGCTTATCTTCTTTTAGTCCACTATCCTGTGAACTATTTTCTCTGTTATCACGACTCGATTCTTTAATATCCATCAACTGCTCAAAGGAAAGATTTCCATCATAAGCCCTATCTTTAAGGGAATAATATCTGTCTTTACCAATCCTGCCTTCAGCATATAATCTTTTTATTAGGGAAATCTTTTCCTGAGTGTCATCCGGCCGCCTGTCATTATATCCTGTATTTCTGCTGTCATAGACCCGAAAAAGTTCATGGAATCCACCACATCCCATTATTATGCATCTCCCATCTTTTTAGATCTTAGATTGGCAAGTTCTTCTTCAATTTTTGAATCACGTTCTATTTGATTAAGAGACTTTTCAATATCATCCTCTGAATTAAAATCATTTATTAACTCACCATTAGCGACTAACTCATCTATAGCAGAAAGCTTAGCTTCCTTCTTCTGTATCTTTTCTTCAGCTCTTTTGATCTGTTCATTTAAATCAGTAATATCACTGCTGGCCCCGGTAATAATCTCTTTTACTTCCAGCTGAGCATCGGCAGATTTATTTATAAAAGTTAACTCTTCTCTTTTTGTTTCCAGCTTTTTAATTTGTTCAGCTAATGTTTTTTTATTGGATTTAATAACTTCAATTTTATTCTCTATTTTCTCTATTTTAGTTTTCAAAATAGTTTTTTTATCATTTAAATCCGCCTTTTTCTCTAGAGCAGCACGCGCCAGTTCTTCTTTTTCTATATCCATAGCTGTCTGCGCCTGCTCCTGGGCAAGTTCTACCTTATCTTTAACATCATCTAAGTCTTTTTCCAGACCCTTTTTGATTGTAGTTAGCTCCAATAATGACTTCTGTACCTGTTGTAAATGTTCTTTCATCTCCTGCAGAGATATATCCAAGAGTTCTTCTGGATCCTCAACCTCATCCACAAATTTACTCATCTTTGCCTCAAATACTTTCTTCATTCTTTTAAATATTTTCATTTAATAACTCCTCCCAGATTAAAGATCAGTTATAATAAAGTCATACTTTTTACTAATTTGTTATTTTAATGTTTCAAGATCTATCTTAAATCATTTCTAATATCATCTAATTCTTTTTTAGTTATTTCGCCTTTAGCATAACGCTCTTTAGCAATTGCTTCAGCCTGATTTACCTGATAATTAGAGTTATTTCTGTTATACCCTGAACCAGAACTGTTGATATTTCCATTGTTAAAATAATATATTACAGCAATAATGATTATTATCCAAAAAATCAAGGAAAACCCTCCTCCCATCATTCCTAAACCAAATCTCATCATAGTTTTCACTCCTTTTTTAAATGCTTTATACCCTCAACCCGTAATTATATAATAACAATTAAATGTGAAGAGATTATGAATTTTAGCTTTAAACTATGAGTTACCATCATTATTAATCTTAGCACAACTAGATTTTATAAATACATTATACCCCTATCGGGTACCATAAGTAAAGTATAACACTCAGGATTAATTTTGTCAAAAAAAAGAGCTTTCTACTTTGAAATAGAAAGCCCCCTAGAAAAAAACTATTCAGTATCATTTATTATTTAATTTTGCTTTATGACTTTATTAAATTTTATAAACCATAATCATTGTTTTACTTTGCTTATTATCTTAAAACTTTAACATCTTAGCATTGATTGCTACAATTACTGTACTCATCGACATTAGTACTGCACCTACAGCAGGGGAAATCATAATTCCATAACCTGCGAGAACTCCGGCAGCCAGAGGAATAGCAAAGGCATTATAACCTGTAGCCCAGAAAAGATTCTGGATCATCTTTTTAAAGGTTAAACTCCCGAAGTTAACAAGCTGGACAACATCTTTGGGATCACTTTCTACCAGAATAATATCAGCAGTTTCGGCTGCTACATCTGTACCGGAACCGATTGCAATTCCGATATCTGCTCTGGCAAGAGCTGGAGCATCATTGACTCCATCACCTGTCATTGCTACAAAAGCTCCCTCATTCTGCAGTTCTCTAACCTTCTTTTCTTTCTCGTCAGGTAGAATTTCGGCAAAGTAGTCAGTTAAGCCCAATTCTTTGCTGACATAGGCAGCTGTTTTTTGATTATCACCGGTCAGCATTTTAACTTTAATACCTTTATCTTTAAGTTCTTGAACTGCCTCATAGGAACTTTCTCTAATCTTATCGGCCAGTCTAAGCATACCAATAACCTGATCTTTAATTACTAAAAAGACCTCTGTAAATGGACCTTCTTTTAAAGCAGAATCCGGTATTTCTAAATTATTTTCTTCAAGATAACCGGGTGAAACTACAAACATTTCCTGACCATCAAGTCTCGCTTTAACTCCTTTTCCTTTCATTATCTCAAAATCCTGAACACTATCTATCTTTAGATTTTCCTCTTCTGCCTTAGCCACAATTCCGGCCGCTATTGGATGTTCTGATTCCTGCTCCAGTGCTGAAGCTATTTTCAGGACTTTTTCTCTATCATAATCAGCCGCAAAAATCTCTATATCCTGCACCCCAAATTCTCCTTTAGTCAGGGTTCCTGTTTTATCAAATAAAACTGTATCTATTTTGCGTGCATTCTCAAAAGCTGTTCTATTTCTAATCAAAAGACCATTTTTGGCAGATAAAGTTGTAGAAACCGCAACTACCAGTGGAATGGCAAGACCAAGAGCATGGGGACAGGTAATAACCATTACAGTCGCCATTCTTTCAATAGCAAAAGCAAGGTCACCGCTAATCCCATACCAGACCCCAAAAGTAGTTACTCCGGCAGTAATTGCGATTAGTGTCAGCCAGAAAGCAGCTCTGTCGGCAAAGCCCTGGGTTTTTGATTTGGCTGCCTGTGATTCTTTAACCATATTAATAACCTGTGATAGATAACTATCTTCACCGGCCTTTTCAATCTTTATTTTAATTGAACTATCACCATTTACTGAACCACCAATAACCTCATCATCAATTTCTTTTTTTACCGGTTCAGATTCTCCGGTCAGCATTGACTCGTTAATATAACTATTACCTTCGAAGATAATTCCATCTGCCGGAATTTTTTCACCGGGTTTAATTAGCACTTTATCTTCTTTTTGAAGTTCTTTAATTGGAGTGTCCTTAACCTCACCATCAACCAGCTTATGAGCTGTATCGGGCATCAATTTGGCCAGTTCTTCTAAAGCCCGGGAAGCACCCATAACCGATCTCATTTCTATCCAGTGTCCGAGTAACATAATCACAATTAAAGTTGCCAGTTCCCAGAAAAAGAATCTACCCTCAAGTCCAAATACAACAGCAGTACTATAAAAATAGGCAACAGAGATAGCAAGAGCAATTAAAGTCATCATACCCGGATTTTTATCTGAAAGTTCGTCTTTTAAACCACTTAAAAAAGGCCAGCCTCCGTAGAAAAATATAATTGTAGAAAGCAAAAATAAAACATATATACTTCCAGGAAAATCAAAACTGTAGTTAAAAAACCCCTGGAGCATTGGAGAAAGAATCAAAATGGGTATAGTTAGAACCAGTGAAATTTTAAAGCGCTTTTTAAAGTCGTTTAACATTTTTTGATGACCATCATGATGTTCCATTATTATCACTCCTATTATCTTATTATGTTCTCTTTGTAAAATTATATCAATTTGATAATTTTTTTTCAACTTTTTTTCCTGCTGCCGGAGCATTACATTAATTCTATCAGCTTTGATTTTACTTCATTATTAAATATCAGTTTTTATTTAACAAGAACTAAAAACTATCCCTAAATAGAGGCAGGGATAGTCTCAAAAATATCTGCTATTTTTATTTCAAGTCATTCAATATTTTATCCAATTCTTCTTTGCTAATTTCTCCTTTAGCATAACGTTCTCTGGCAATATTAACAGCGGAATCTTCTTTTTGGTAATTATTCTTTATTTGCCGATAATTATTATTTTTCCTGCTATTATCAGAATCATTTTTCATATTTTTAATTAAATAAACTATTCCGGTTATAACAAGCGCAGCAAATAAGAGAATCATTATCCAGCCAAAAATACCGCCTCCAAAACCGTTCATGTGTCCAAAACCATCCATATGACCAAAGCCATTGGAGCCCCAGCCATTACCATGAGCAAAATTAATCATAATATTCCTCCTTGAGTTATTCTAAATTTAATATTGTACCTTTGACAAATGTTATAAAATCTAAACAGCACTCCCGGATAAAAGTCAGTAAATCTTTATCCGGGGTTTTTGATTTATTCAAATCAAATTGTCTTATCTCATTGAATTAATTATTTAACTTTACTAGATATTTTAGATAAATAAACTCATATTAGATTCATCTGCTGAACCTAAGAAAGTTGCAACTCCCCCAACTTCAACTCCAGAAATTAATTCTTTCTTTTTAATTCCCAGCATATCCATTGTCATCTGGCAGGCGACAAGTCTAACTCCATTTTCCACAGCATTTTCTATCAATTCTTCTAAAGAATCAACACCTTTTTTGTCCATAATTCCTCTGATCATTTTAGGCCCAATTCCCATCATATTCATATTTGAAAGGGGGAGATTTTTGCTACCCTGAGGCATCATTTTTTCAAACATTTTTTCCATCATGTTCTTATCAGCATTAACAGGACCATCTTTTCTTAAAATATTTAAACCCCAGAAAGTAAAGAATAAGGTTACCTGATTACCCATAGCAGCTGCCCCATTAGCAATAATAAATGATGCTATTGCTTTATCAAGTTCACCACTAAAGACAACCATTGTTTTTCCTTTTTGAACTGGTTGAGAAACTTTATTACGAACTGTTTCTCTTTCCTGCTGAGCTTCAACAGACTGTCCTTTTAAAAGAGTAACCTCAATCTTATCAGCAAGTTCTTCTATCCTTAAAACTGTATTCCCAGTATTTTTGGCCCAGGCTTTAATGTCCTGCATAAAACCGGGATCAGTTGCTGTTACCTCAAGCATATCCCCATTTTCCATTGTCTCCATCTTTTTATAAACCTGCATAATAGGTCCTGGACACTGCAGTCCACAGGCATTAAGTTCTACAACTGTACCTTTAACGTGTTTTAGCATATCTTTAGCAGCCAGATTGGCTTCTTCTGGACTCTCAGCAGAATTATAACCTGCTTCAGCTGGATCTTCAATAACCTGTTCCTGATCATCTTTAACAGCTTTATAAAGTTTATAGCCACCACTTAAATTGCGGACTTTATTAAAACCATTTTGAGTTAAAATCCTGGCGGCTATATAACCTCTTAAGCCGATAGCACAGTAAACTATATATTCTTTTTCAGGATCAAGTTGATCTAAATTATCTCGCAAATTGTTTAAAGGGATATTAACTGAATTATCAATACTTCCCAGCTGAGTTTCTACTTTTTCTCGAATATCCAGAAGCACCGTCTGATCTGGATCTATATTTTCTAATTCCTGCCAGTAAGCTGTTTCTACTATTCCATTTAAGAGGTTCCCTGCAGCAAAACCAACCATATTTACAGGATCTTTAGCTGAACCAAAGGGTGGTGCATAAGCAAGTTCTAATTCCTGAAGGTCATAAATATTCATTTCCTGTCTTACAGCTGTAGCCAGAACATCAATTCTTTTATCAACTCCCTCATAACCTGCAATTTGAGCTCCCAGTACTTTACCGTCATCAGGAGCAAAAATTAATTTGATCATCATCGGTACTGCCCCCGGATAATAACCTGCATGATTATTGGAATTTGTATGAACAACCTGATAATCCCATTTTAAGTCTTTAAGTCTTTTTTCCGAAGCACCTGTGGAAGCAGTTGTTAAATCAAAAGCTTTGGCAATTGAAGTTCCCTGAGTTCCCTTATATGTCTCTTTCCTCCCACATATATTATCAGCAGCTATTCTCCCCTGTTTATTGGCGGGACCAGCAAGAGGAATTCTAACAGGTTTTTCTGTCACTAAGTCTTTAACTTCAATAGCATCACCAATAGCATAAATACTGGGATCTGAAGTCTGTAAATATTCATTTACTTTAATTCCCTTACTACTTCCAATTTCAAGTCCAGCATCTTCTGCCAGCTCAGTCCGTGGATTAACTCCAATAGATAAAATGACAAGGTCAGTTTTAATTGTTCTACCACTCTGTAATTTAACTACCTTTCTGCCTGCAGCTTCTTCAATACCAGTTATACCATCTCCTAAATGCAGATCAATCCCCTTAGTTCTAAGATGATTATGAAGCATTGCAGCCATTTCATAATCAAGTGAACCCATTAATTGATCCATCATTTCAACAACCGAAACTTCTATTCCTCTTTCATGAAGGTTCTCGGCCATTTCCAAACCAATAAAACCTCCACCTACTACTACAGCGCGGTTCGGCTTATTTTTATCTACAAAATTTTTAATTTTATCTGTATCAGGAATATTTCTCAGGGTAAAGACTTCCTCTAAATCAAGACCTGGAAGTGGTGGTTTAATTGGTTCTGCACCTGGAGATAAAACTAGTTTATCATACCTTTCTTTATATACTTCACCACTTTTTAAGTCTTTAACTTCAACTAGCTTTGCCTCACGATTAATTTTGAGAGCTTCATGTTGAATTCTAACATCAATATCAAATCTCTCTTCCATAGATTGTGGAGTCTGAACTAATAACTTATCTCTTTCCTTTATTACTTCCCCAATATGATAAGGTAAACCACAGTTGGCAAAAGAGATATGTTTTCCTTTTTCCATCATTATTATTTCAATATCTTCATCCATTCTTCGCAAACGAGCTGCAGTACTTGCTCCTCCTGCAACTCCACCGACTATAACTACTTTTTTTTGCATTATTTTCCCCCTAATTGTTTCATTTTTATTCTAAATAATTTTAATAAATAGGTCTAAATTATTTATTTGCTTCAAAATCTACAAGCACCTTTATTATATCCATAGCTTATTTATTAATAACTCAAACTTCGCACTTGTAAAAGTGCTTTTGCACCTTGAAATTTCAATATTATTTAGCAAAAAAATAGCATGAAACCCCCGTTTCTGGTATA
>NZ_SOEF01000031.1 GCF_004366375.1 Halanaerobium congolense | reverse complement strand
TTATATTTTTTAAGAAATATTTAATTGCATTAAAAGATATCGGCATTCATCCAGAGGGCAAGCCCATCTGGTTTTCTGTCGATAAAATCTATAACCTACATATTATTATAAAATTTATTTTTATATTAAATAATGAACAAAATGGCCTTCGGACAATCTGTAATACAGTAAGGTTAAATTTTGTTGATAGCGGAAATTATGAAACTATAAATATTATCCACAACAAACCATTAGGTATAATTTCCTGGCTAATAAAAAAGTGATCCCTAACAAAGCAGATCACTTTTCTAAACTATTTTTTATCTATCCAATTAAAAAATGTAATCACCGCTTTTTTTGGTTCCTTTTAATTTCTCACTATCTACAGGTACAAAAGCAGGAACTACCGCGCCTTCATATTCTTCAATTATAAATTCTTTTACTTTCTTAGAATTAATTACCCTTCTTAAAATCTTAATTTTTTCACTATCCACATTTTCAGCCTTCACAGCAACAACATTTACATATGGTGAGTCACTGCCCTCGATAATTAGAGCATCCTCTAAAGGATTTAAATCAGCTTCAAGTGCATAGTTTGTATTAATTACTGCAGCAGCAACATCAGGTAGTACTCGAGGCAGCTGTGCTGCTTCTAATTCTTCAAATTTAAGATTTTTTGGATTTTCTATAATATCAATTGGGGTTGCACTTAAATTTGTTGGATCATCTAAAGTAATAATTCCCTTATTATGAAGCAAGAGTAAAGCTCTACCTTCATTTGATGGATCATTTGGTACAGCAATTGAAGCACCCTCAGGGATTTCCTCCAGATTTGTATATTCTTCAGAATATAATGCAATAGGCTCAATGTGTACTTTAATGACTGACTTCAGATTCAAATCACGATCAGAATTAAATTGATTTAAATAAGGAATATGCTGAAAATAATTGGCATCAATACTGCCGTCATCTAAAGCTAAATTTGGAGTTACATAATCTGTAAATTCTACTATATCTAATTCAATTCCCTCTGCTGCTAAATCATCTTTTATAAATTCTAATATTTCTGCATGAGGTACAGGTGTAGCTCCAACCTTAAGCACATGATCATCAGCCTGAACAGCACCAGCAAATAAGAAAGTCACAAGAACAAAAATTAAAATTGATTTTTTTAACATTATTATCTCTCCTCTTCTACTTGTTTGATTTTTATTAAATTAATCCTGACTTTATTTTTTGTCAGAAATAATTACAATCTTTTTTATCATATTTCAAACTAAAAATTAAAAATAGTAATTATTTAACTCCTATGGTCAAAAAATGAAGCAATCTGGTTACCAAAAAACTGAATAAACTGGACCATTATCACCAAAACGACTATTGTTTCAACCATAATAGGCAGCTGAAAACGCTGGTATCCATAGCGGATAGCGATATCGCCGAGACCACCCCCACCAATTGCCCCTGCCATTGCAGAATAACTAACTAAACTAATAGCAGTCAGTGTTAAACCTAGGATAATTGCCGGCAGTGATTCAGGCAGTAAAACCTTAAATACAATCTGCATCGGACTGGCTCCCATTGATTGTGCAGATTCTACAACTCCATGATCAATTTCTAAAATTGCATTATCTGTAACTCTTCCCATAAAGGGAATAGCTGCCAATGATAATGGCACAACTGCAGCATTCGTACCAATCGAGGTTCCTACAATCATCCTGGTCAAAGGAATTACAGCGACCATTAAAATAATAAATGGGATTGAACGACCGATATTAATTATTCCATCTAAAATAAAATTAAAAGGTTTATTAGGTAGTATATGTCCTGGCCTAGTGATGGTGGTTAAAACTCCCAATGGTATTCCACCCACTATAGCAAAAAACAAAGACATTGCTACCATATATAAAGTTTCTAATAAGCCGCTAAGCATTAAATCATTATAGCGGGCTAAATCTGTAATGAAATTAAACATCCTCTAACACCTCAACTCTTAAATCTTTACTTCTCAAATAGGATATACTTTCTTCAATGTTTGTTAACTGGCCTTCTAAATCTAAAACCAGAGTTCCAAATGGCACACCCTGAATTTCATCAATATTACCATATAATATGTTAGCATCTACTGAATAATGTTTTACTAGATCAGAAATATGGGGGTCATTAGTAGTTTCTCCTACAAAAGAAACCCGAATTAATTCTCCAGGTCTTTCTGCTTTTACATGTTTAATAATTCTTTCTGGTAAGTCAAAATCAATAACCGAGCTAATAAATTTTTTAGTTAGTGACTGTTGGGGTCTAGAAAAAATATCGATTATTTTCCCTTCCTCAATTATTTTTCCTGATTCTAAAACAGCTACTCGATCACAAATATCTTTAATTACACCCATCTCATGAGTAATTAAAATAATTGTTAAATTCATTTCATCCCTAATTTTACCCAAAAGTTCTAAAACAGCTTTGGTACTTTCTGGATCTAAAGAAGATGTTGCTTCATCAGATAATAATAGATCAGGATTATTTGCTAAGGCTCTAGCGATACCAACTCTTTGCTTCTGGCCGCCGGATAATTGAGCCGGATAATGATCCGCCCTATCTGATAAACCAACAAGTTCAATTAATTCTTTTGCCTTTTTTCTTCTTTCCTTTTTCTTAACCCCAGCAATTTCTAAAGGAAAAGCAACATTTCCCACTACTGTACGGGATGACAAAAGATTAAAATGCTGAAAAATCATCCCAATTTTTTGTCTTGCAGTCCTTAAATTTTGTGAGCTTAATTCAGTCAAATCAGTTCCATTAATATTAATAGTTCCTGCAGTTGGTTTTTCTAAAAGATTAAGCATTCGAATCAAAGTACTTTTACCGGCTCCACTTGGTCCTATCATTCCAAATATCTCACCATCAGCAACTTCCAGGTTTAAACCGTTAATTGCTTCTACTTTACCCTGAGCTACATGATAGTGTTTAGTTAAATTCTCAATTTTTATCAATAGTTATCACCCTCTAAAATAATAAAACTGCTCCAAATATCAAGAACAGTTAGAAATGAAAAAAATCCTCATGAGAGGATTCAATTACCTCTCATCTATCATTCCTTGCTGGAATGCTGGAATTAGCACCTTACTAAAGATTTTAAGTAGGTTGCCGGGTATCTTAGGGCCAGTCCCTCCACCGCTCTTGATGATTTTTATTTTCTTTTTAAGTTATATAAAATTCTATCACTCAATTTTAACTCTGTCAAGGATTATTTCAGCATATTGGTACCAAAGCATATTGGTACCAGGTACAAAAAGGCCTTTTTGTACCTGGTACAAGTGAAATATGATACAAATGAAATAAAACACATAGCCTTATATCACTTCTACATTTTTCCGCATTTGAATTCCTGACCCACCTTTTTTACTTTCTACACTGGTGAAATCAAGTCTTTGGTCAGGAAGCTCATATAAAAACCTAGATGGCATAATTTGTTTATACTGCCCCTGTTCATTTGAAAGTTTTTGCTTAGAAAAAGAAATAAATAATAATTTTTCTGCTCTAGTCATTGCAACATAAAATAATCTCCGCTCTTCTTCAACAGCATATTGATTTTGACCAGACTCTTTTTCTTCTAGACTCTTTAAATGTGGAAAAACTTCTTCTTCAACACCAATAATAAAAACTACTGGAAATTCTAAACCTTTAGCAGAATGTGCTGTCATGACTTTTACTTTTTCCTGATTATCTTCAGTAATATCTTTATCAGAAATTAATTTGTTAATTAATAGATAATCATAAAGCCCGCGGCCGGGATTGTTCTTTTGAAAATCAGCCATATCATCCAAAAACATATTCATATATTTCTTCCTGCCTTCAGGATCATCTAATTCAGCTAAAACATTTTTATCAAAATCTACTCTCTGATATAATTCGAAAGCTTTCTGATGCATCGGCAGGTTTTCTTCCCTTAGATCATAAATACTGTCAATAACCCGCCGTTGAAATTCAATAATATTTGCTGCTTTATTATTTCCAATTCCTTTAACTACAGTAGGACTTTCAAAGACATCTGTAATTTCCATCTGATTTTTACGTGCATATTTATTTATTTCACTCAGTAAGATTTCTCCGACTCCATGAACTTCAATTCTAAACAAACGTTTTAAAGCAAGCCGATCATTGGGGTTGACCAGCAATTTAAGATAATTAACAAAATAACGGATTTCTTGGCGGTCAAAAAAACTAACTCCTCCTACCAGTTGATGTGGAATTCTAAATTTGGGCAGCTGATTTTGCAGCTGTATAGACTGAAAATGACTGCGGCACAATATTGCAATATCACTAAGCTTATAATTATAAAAATCCACCAAATTATTTATTCTCTTGCAGACATACTTAGCCTCTACTAAGGGGCTTTCTGCACCAGCAATAAAGATAGGTGCTCCATCAGCTGCAGCCGTCCAGGCCTCCTTTTTTTTATTCTGTATATTATTGTTTATCAACTGATTTGAAGCAGAAATAATATTATTCGAACTTCTATAGTTTCTCTCAAGTTTAATTACTTCAGCTTCCGGATAATCATATTCAAATTCTAAAATGTTGCTGATATCTGCCCCTCGAAATCCATAGATGCCCTGCCAATCATCGCCCACAACAAAAATATTTTTTTGAGGTTTGGCTAATAACGAAATTAGATGGTATTGCGAATGATTAACATCCTGATACTCATCAACCTGAATATATTTAAATTGATTTTGATATTTTTTTAAAATTTCTGTATCAGCTTCTAAAAGTTCTATTGTCTTTTTTATTAAATCATTGAAATCAAAACAATTATTATTTGTTAAAACTCTTTCATATTCATTATAAACTCTGCTTACAATTTTATAAAAATGCTCTGACCACTGATTATCTTCCTGAGCATACTTTTCTGTTAAGTAATTAGGATTTACCAATTCCATCTTTGCTTTAGAGATTATATTATAAACCGTTTTAGGATCGTATTTTGTTTCTTCCAAATCAAAATCGAAAATAATATCTTCTACTATTGCAATCGAATCAGTTGTATCATAAATCAAACACCCTTCAGAGCGATCAACTTTTTTTAAGTTATCTCTCAGTATTTTTAAGCAAATACTGTGAAAAGTACCTAAATTCATCTTATTTATAATGTCTGTTCCAATTAATTTACTGATTTTAGCTTTCATATCATCTGCGGCTCTATTGGTAAATGTAACAGTTAAAATATTTTTTGGATCAACACCTGCAGCAATTAGATTTGCTGTTCTATAAGTTAAAGTTCTTGTTTTACCACTTCCTGCCCCTGCAAGTACCAGTACAGCCCCTTTTAAAGTCTGAGCCGCAAGCTTCTGTTTTTTATTTAAATCATCTAATAAATTGCTCATTATAATCTCCCTTTATTTGCATGATTTTTCTTTGAAAAAGAAAATAAAGCTGCCAGCCAATTAAAATTTCTAATCAGCAGACAGCTAATCTTTATGATGCAGCAGTTTTTAATTATATATAATTTTAACTAAAAAAACAAGCTTTGATTTAGTTAAGTTATTCTACAATTAAGCTTTCAATTTCAATTGATTCTAAAAGCATTCCATTTTCAAACAAAAAATCCTGAGTTTTTTTCAATTCAGTAATATCTGATTCTGTAATTTCAGGATTAAAGTCATACCAGGAATACATCTTTTCGACATTTTCTTTAGAAATTCCAGTTTCTTCTGCCACCATTGTAAAAGTTTCTTCCGGGTTTTCTTCCATAAACTTTAAACTTTTCTGATGAACTCTAAGGTAGCGCTCAACAACTGCAGGATGTTTATCTAAAAATTCACCACTAACAGCTATTACAATTGTTGCATCTAAGAGTCCTTCACCACTTTCAATAATATGAGCACCATTTTTTAGCGCCTGGGGTACAGCTGGTCCAGCAACCAATGCAGCATCTGCACTTCCAGCTAAAAGAGCCGAAATCCCCCTTGCAATTCCTAAATTAACAAATTCAAGATCATTTAAGTCTAAATTATTTTCTACTAGTGAAGCCAAAAGCAGTTGATGCAGTATAGTTCCTTTCGGTCCTACAACTTTTTTGCCACGAAGATCGGCAGTTGTCTGAATATCAGGATCTTTAGCCATAATATTAAAAGCTTTTGGGGCCCGACTGTAAGTCCCTATCATCTTAATATCAACTCCATTGGCCGCAGCTAAAATTAAAGAAGTCCCTCCTAAAGCATTACAAAAATCTAAAGACCCTGCAGCAACTGCCTGTGTCATCTTAGATCCCTGTGTAATCTCTGGAAAGTTTACCTCTATCCCATCTGGATTAAACTCTTTTTCAAATAATTGCTTTTCTTTTTCTACTATTGATGGCACATTTAAAGGCAGTTTAACATAAGAAATAGATACTTCTTCTAGCTTTGATGCGGAAAAAGTTGTTGGTACAGCTGAAAAAATGAACGTAATAATTAAAATAATTGTTGAGATATTTATAATTTTATTTTTCATTAAAATCATTCCCCTTTTTATTTTTTTTTAGATAAATAAAAATTTATTTTGAACACTTTTTTATAAATTTTAATATTATTAAGCTTTAAGTTCAGATAATATTTCCTCTTTTAATTCAAGGTATTTTTCTTTATCCTTCAAAAGATTAAGTTCTTTCTTTAAATTAAACTGCTCAATAATAGCTCCTGAATCCATTACCAAAACTTGATCACCTAAAAAAATCGCTTCATCAATATCATGAGTAACAAAGATTACAGTTTTATCATTTTCTGAAAATATATTTTTTAATTCCTCCTGCAGCTTATATCTATTAAAAGCATCAAGAGATCCTAATGGTTCATCCATTAAAATAAGATCTGATTCAAAAATTAATGCTCTGCCTAAAGCAGTTCTTTGAGCCATTCCTCCAGAAATTTGATCGGGATAGGCATCTTTAAATTCCTTTAAACCCAAAAGCTGCAGCTTCTCTTCAACTTTTGGCTGAATCTTATTTTTTTTCTTGTTTTTTAAGGGGAAAAGGATATTTTCTTCAACTGTTAACCAGGGCATCAGTCTCGCTTCTTGGAAAACCAGAGAACTCTTTATTTTATTTGTTCCGAAAATCTGACCTGAAGTAGCTGTTTCAAGTCCAGCTATTATTCTAAGAAAGGTACTTTTTCCACAGCCACTTTTACCAACTATGGTTGTAAAACTCCCCCCATTAATTTCTAAGTTTATATTATTTAAAGCCCTTATTTCTCGCCCTTCAATCTTATATTTTTTAGTTAAATTTTTGATTTGAATGATTGATTTCATCTTCTTTCCCTCCAGAATATATTAATTTTTGAGTAAGTTTGAAAAAAAAATAATCAATTAAATAACCAAAAATCCCAATTGTAAAAACACCGACTATTATAATATCAGGACGAGAAAGCTGTTCAGCATCAATTATCATGTAACCTATTCCAGCCGAAGCAGCGATTAATTCTGCTCCAATTAAAGAACGCCAACTGTAGCCTAAAGCTATCTGCATTCCCACAATAATTGAAGGTACAGCCTGAGGTAAAATAATTCGATAAAAACTTTCCCATTTACTCAGACCAAATATTTCTCCAACTTCTTTTAACTTTGGGTCACAGTTACTGATACCGCTAAGAGTGTTTAAAAATACAGGAAAAAATGTAGCAAGAATTATAACTGTTATTTTAGGTTTTTCCCCAATCCCTAACCACAAAATCAAAATTGGTATTAAAGCAATAGGGGGAATATGGCGAATAAATTCTAAAGTAGGTGTAATATAATCTGTCAGCCAATCATTTAAAGCAATTAAAAGTGCTAATGAAAAAGCTGCAACAAAGGTTAGGCTGAACCCTACAAATACTCTGTAAAAACTAACTAATAAATGTTTAATCAATAATCCATTTTTAAGTAAATCTAAAAAAGTTTTCAATATTCTAGCAGGAGAAGGTAGAATATATGAATTAAAAAATCCTGATTCACTTCCTAAATACCAGCAGATTAAAATAAGTAATGGCAAAATCAAAGCCTTAATCTTTTTGCTTTTTAGTTTCACTTAATCTCTCCTTTACAATTAATGAAATTTATAATTTAAGGAGCACACAATGAAATAATCCCTATCTAAACAAAGATAGGGATTATAAAGAACATTTAAGAAAGATTCTCTTAACTCAGCTCACTATTTTTAAAATAGAAAGCCTCATCTCAAGTTTCTCTTTTTTTAATCCCTTAAATCGGATTTTTAAATCCCATTTTTCAGGTTATATAATTTTCAAATGGAAATAATTGGTCCTATAATCGGTAGGTGAACGTTATTTATATAGTTTAAAATACTCTTCCTTACTTGGAATATGGCCGAGTACGGCTACACACCCTGCTACTTGAGCACTGCCAAGATAGGTTCTGGAATCAGATGGTCCGATTCGTGATTGGTAGTTACGAGTAGTTGTAGTAAAAGCTGTAGAACCTGATCCAATACGACGCTTATTACCCATACACAATCCACAGCCGGGCATAATTACTGTTGCCCCAGCATGAGTTAACTTAGCCATTGTTCCATCAACAATCAGTTCTTCATAAATATCACGAGAGGCAGGGCCCACAACCACATTAACATCCTGTGGGATTTGATGGCCGTCGATTACCTCTGCTGCCTCTTTGATACTCTTCAAATCTCCACCAACACAACTGCCAATATAAACCTCATCAATTTCTTCTCCCTGAACCTCACTTATAGGAGCCACATTATCAGGATGATGTGGCTTAGCAACTAGTGGTTCAGAAAGTTCTTCTAATGGAATTTCGATTTCTGCTGCATATTCTGCATCTGCATCAGCTTCAAATAATACAGGAGCTTCTAAATATTCTTCTATCGCTTTAATTGTGTTTTTTACAGATGGAGAAGAATCCGCATCTGGTCTAGATTTTAAATATTGTAGATTTTCTTTGATAGTTTCAATAGTTAGTTCGTCAGATGGAACTACTCCAGCTGAAGCACTTCTCTCTGCCACAGCATTTGTTAGAATATAGCGTTCATCTGAGGATAAGAATTCTAACCCTTCCATCTCAATAATCCGTCCATTATAGACATCCTTACCTACAGTTTTATCTGCATAAATTACTAAAGCAGAAACTAAGTCCCGAGCTGTAATACCAGCAGGTGGTCGACCTGTAAACTTAACTTTAACAGACTCGTCCATGGTTAAATCCTGCTTACCGTATTTCATAACTCCAGCTACAATATCTGAAGCTGCGGGAAAAGACACTCCACGTGGAGTCCTGGTATGAGAATCCCCACCAACAATTACATCAGTTGGTAAAACAAAGCGATTACCAATAGTATGAATTATACCTTCACCAGTCTGCAGACAAACTCCACCACGTTCGGTAACAAAGTCATGTAAAAACTTATGAGTATCTCTTTCTGAACTAGAAGGACATTCACCAGTGTGACATAAAGACTGTACTACAAATTCTGCACCAAAGTCACCACCAGCCATTGACTGATATTCATCCATAGTCATTGGACCGGTTGTGTCCTGAGAAAAAGCTCCTCGCATTTTAACCTGAGCTGTTTCTCCAGGTAAAATTGTATCTTTTCCATCAAGTCTATTATAAGCTACAATCTTTTGAGCCAAAGTTTGAGGTGGCTTGGAATCTTCTCTGACAACATTCTCTTCAGCTGGAGTTTTAACAGCTCCAGTTTTGATACCATTCTCTCGGCAGTAAGCAAGAGCCATAGTCTGCAGTTCATTACCTGCATCAAAATAAGTCATACCTCCGGCAGCAATTTTCTTCAGTTTATAGTCAATTGGTAATTTTATATCAAGTTCTGTACTGTCATTAACTAATATTTTTTTTGCTTCAAGCTTTACTTTGAGTTTATCTCCTTCTTCAATCTCAGATGTATCTGCTTCCAGAGGTAAAATTCCGGAGGCGACCAATGATTCTTTAAAAATAGGAGCAAAACTTTTAGCAACTACAACTCCACCTTTTTTCTTTTCTGGCTCGCCTTTTACAGGCCTACCTAAAAGCTGCTGCATAGTATAAGTAGCTGATTTTCTTGATGATCCTTCACCCAATGCCCTGCCGGCTGTAAAGAATACATTAGTTCCTTCTTCTTTAAGCTCATTTAATCTTTCCCAAAAGTTTTCTTCATCATCACGACCATCCATTACAAATTGGGCATGCCGAGGTTGATCTGTACGGCTGTTAGCATTTTTAGAAGGGCTTAAATGCCCGGTTGTAATATTATCACCAACTCGTAAAGATAAGCCCTCATATTCAGGTTTAAGTTCCCAGTTTTCAGCAAAATCTCTATAAGACCAACTTAACATTAACTCATCAATCTTCTTTTTAAAATATGAGTTTTCTGCTGCAAGTTCTACTAATTTTTCAAAATCAGATTTTGTTACTAATACCGTTTCTTTTAAAATTTCAATAATCTGATCTCTATGAATTTCTTTAGCAAATAAATCAACAAGTCTGGAGGTTGCTGCCCCACCTTTCATATCCGCCAGCAGCTTTAACGCTTTATGTGAACTTAAATATTGATTTTCTTGATCTCGAATTACGGCTTCTTTAATAATTTGAGCCAAACCTTCAGCCTTAGCATGTGAAGCAGGGAATGTCCCTCTTTTGATTTCCTGAGAAATCAAACGCAAAAGTAACTTATCAAGCCTTTCTAGCTTAAATATTTTAAATTTTTTAGATTCTAAACCATCTAATTTTAAGCCAGAAAAAAGACAATTTACTTTTTCTGCTTCTAAAGGCCTAGGATCAAGTCCATAAGCATTTTTTCTGGCCACTGCTTTTTCCTTATATTTATTTAAACAACTAAATAATTTTTCCATTTCAGCTTTCATTTACTAATCTCTCCCCTCTTATCTTAAAAATATAAGCTTATATTAATTATAATTCGGAAATAATAGCTTCTGTTATTTGATCAGTTGAGGCGCTGCCTCCTAAATCTTCAGTTAAAACTTCACCTTTATTTAAAACCAAAGCAGCAGCATTTTCAATCCTATCTGCAGCCTCTGTTTCTCCAAGATGCCTCAACATTAAAACTGAAGAAAATAAAAGAGCAATCGGATTTGCTTTGTTTTGACCAGCAATATCTGGAGCACTACCATGAACTGCTTCAAAAACTGCTATCTCGTCACCTAGATTCATTCCTGGAGCCAAACCTAAGCCTCCAATTAAACCTGCACCTAGATCCGAAACAATATCTCCATAGAGATTAGGCATAACCAGAACATCATATTGTTCCGGATACTGCACCATCTGCATGCACATATTATCTACAATCTTATCATCAAATTTAATTTCTGGATTTGTCTTTTGATATTTTTCAGCAACTTTACGGGCTTCTTCTAGAAATAAACCATCACTGAATTTTAAAATATTAGCCTTATGTACAGCTGTAACTTTTTTACGATCTTCGCGAACTGCATATTCAAAAGCTCTCTCTGTGATTTTTCGTGATGCTTTACGGGTGATTATTTTGATGCTTTCTGCCGCTTCATCACCAACATAATGTTCAATTCCTACATAAAGTCCTTCTGTATTTTCTCTGAAAACCACCATGTCAATATTTTCGTCTTTAGCAAAATTTTTGGCATGTACCTTTAAGGGCCGAACATTTGCATATAAATTCAATTCTTTTCTTATTGCAACATTAACACTACGGAAACCACTGCCGACCGGTGTTGTAATTGGTCCCTTTAAAGCTACTTTATTTTTTCTGATTGACTCAAATACTTTTTCTGGAAGTGGAGTTCCATATTTATCCATCACGCCAGCTCCCGCTTCTACCTTCTCCCATTTAATCTTTACACCTGCAGCCTCAATTATTTTAGCTACAGCCTCTGAAATTTCAGGTCCAATTCCATCTCCAGCAATCATCGTTACATTATGCATTCTCTTTACTCACTACTCCTTTTAATATTTTTAGTTATTATAGCATAGAATGGGCATGTTTTTCCAGCTGATCATATTCTTCCTGACTCATCCCTGTATCACCAGGCATAATCCCAGGAGAGTTTTCTCCATGATAATCAGAACCACCTGTAATTAAAAGGCCCAATTCTTCTGCAATTTTCTTGTATTTTTTTGTTACCTTCTGCTTATGTTTCGTTTGATAAACTTCAACACCTTTAAGACCGACATCTTTTAAACGAGAAATCTCTTTTTTATCAAGGGCTTTGCCGTGATTAATTATATGAGGATGAGCAATAACTGGTATTCCACCAGCCTTTAAAATTACTTCTATTGCCTCAGCTGGTAAAACATTTTTCTTTTCGACATAAGCTTTTCCCCCACCTGCAATAAATTCTTCAGTAAAAGCTTCACCAATTTCATTAATATAACCCTTTTCGATCATTGCTCTTGCTACATGTGGTCTACCCAGGCTAACTCCTGTAGCATATTTTTTTACATCTTTAAAATCTAAAGGGTAACCCATTTCAGTTAATTTTTCGATCATTTTATGAGTTCTTTCTACTCTGGAATCTAAAATTGTCTCTGTTAATCCAAGTAAAGCATCATTTTCTGGATCAACAAAATAACCTAAAATATGATATTCTGCTTCTCCTCTATAAGTAGAAATCTCTATTCCTGAAATAACTTTTAATCCTTTTTCATTCCCTAACTGCTGCATTTTTTTAACATTTGTTACATTATCATGATCAGTAACCGCAATTATCTCCAAACCTAAATCTATACATGTATCTACTAGTTCTGCTGGAGTTGAAGCTCCATCAGATGCAGTTGTATGCATATGAAGATCAATTTTCTTTTTTTTACTAAACATATCTTTAGCCATAAACTATCAAGCCCCTTAAGAGTAATTTTTAACATAAATTTACTTAAAAAGAGATTATAATACTCACTACTCTTTAATTTATAAATACTCTCTCTAAGATACATTTATAGTTTATCAGAAAATGTTTAAAATAACACTAAATATTATAGATTAATCAAATTAATTTAAATTCGACCACGTATATAGTACCAGGCAAGACCAATCCATTCGTGCAGTGCCGATAAATTTGCGTTTAAAGCGCCTCGGTTTGGCAAATAATCTAACCAACTAAATTGATGATCATAGATAAATCCTGAATGAACTATTAAAAAATCAATATTTTGAGCTTTAAAAACTGCTGCTGAACGCAAAATATGATAAGCAGAAGTTACCAAATATACTTTTTCTATTTCATTGTCCTCAATCCATCTTTTTAAATAAGCAGCATTTTCAAAGGTTGTTTGAGCCTGATTTTCACTAATATAATAGCTTTTATCCATTCCAATTGAAGTTAAAAAATCTGCTGCAGCATCAGCCTCCGAAATTATTTGTTGACCGATGGCAACCCCCCCTGAATAAATTAAAGGAGTTTTTAATTTACGATGCAGTTGATATCCCTTTACTAATCGCTGTAGGCTGTGGACAGAAGGTTTGGCTTTATCAGAAGAATAATAATTCACTCCACCACCAAGAACAACAATTGGATGTTTGGCAAAGGCGGTAACTGAATTTCTTTCAGCATAATTTTCTAAAGGATGAAGTAAAAGCTGAACACCAAAAGCAGTTGACATAAAAAAACAAAATAATAAGGCCAAAACAGCAATAATTTTAATTGTAATTGATTCTGATTTTTTGAATAAATAAAGAGCCAATATTAAAAATAAAAAAACAAAAAGACCTGGCGGCATAATTAAAGAAGCAATAATTTTTTCTAAAGCTAACATAAAATCCTCCTTAAAAACCCCGCCTAAACGGAGTAATATTAATCACTAAATTTATCTATAACATCCATTAATTCAGTTATTATTGCCTCTTCTCCTTCTTCCTGAGAAATTGCATTTTTCACACAGCCATTAACATGTCGATTCAAAATCTTTAAAGCAACCTTTTTTAAAGCACCCCGACAGGCATTGATCTGCGTTAAAATATCAACACAGTATTTTTCTTCATCTATCATTCGCTGTAATCCTCTTACCTGACCTTCAATTCGACGCAGTCTCACAATTAAATCTTTTTTATCTGCTTCTGATAATGAATTCATATTTACCCCCAATTTTATTTTAACTCTAAATATTATATTATTATTACACTTTTACTTTAATTAAGATCTGGAAAAAGCATTTCTAAAAAATCTATTTTTAAGTAGCTGTCCATTGTTTCAAAAGTATCCTGATTTTTTATTTCTCGTTCTGTATTCTGATATTCCACCCAGGCCATTGCTGACCAGGAAATTCCCCGCATTGCAGAGAATTCATTAAATAACTCGAGAGCTGATTTAACCTCATGGTATTGAGAATCCATTCCTCTTGCTTTAAGATAATGATGTAAAAACTCTTCTTCCTCCCCCTGGTTAAAAATAAAATTTGTTTTCCAGAGAGTGGTAGTTGGGACCATAAAGTGGCTTAAATCTTGAAGTGGAGTTGTAATTAATGGCTTCTCCCAGTCTACCAGATAGGCAAGGTTAAATTTATCATCAATAATAAAATTATTCGAATTAACCTCAGTATTTACTATAGCAGGTGGAAAAAGATCCATCAGTTCTGACTCTTTTTCTTTCTTTTTATACATCTCTGCTTTCATTTTCATTAAGAATTTTTTTATTTCAGATACTGCTAATTCTGAATTAAAATAATGCTCAAGTAATGCCTCACATTCATTCCAAATTGCAGTTAAAGGTTTTTTTTCCTGAACCAGTCTTTCTGCTTTAGAACTATCTAATTTATGTATTTTAGCAAAAATCTTGGCAGCTGTTTTTAAATCTTTTTGGTAATCTAAAGAACGTCCCGGCAAATATTCCATCATTAATAAACCGTAATCGATCTTTTCTTGAGAATTATCAAGATAAAATGGTCTTGGCGTTACACCAGATGGTGCCAGGGCCTGCAGAGCAGAAAATTCATAACCAATCTGATCATCGAGATGCATCTGACTGCCCAAATTAACCCGAAGTACATATTTTTCTTCTTCATCTTTAATTAAATAATTTATATTATACTCTCCCTGAGCTAAAAATTCTAATTTAGCTCTCCTGCTGATTCCAGCTGCATGCATAAAATCTCGTTCTCTAATATAATTTTTTAATTTTTGTTTCAAGTCTTCCTGAAAAGACATAAATTTGCCCCCCCATTATTTATAGTTGAATATTTTTTCAATTACAATTTTAGTATTTTTAAGAAAATTTAAATTAACTTTCCGGTTAATTAGTTCAGATCTCAACTGCAGTAGTTCTTTAAAAGTATCTACATCGGAAGCTTCAGGCAAAAAATGAGTTTTCAAGTTGTGGCTGCTCACTGCTTTAATTGTTTGCTGCAGAACATTACTATTACCCCAATTTCCAGAATCGAAAAGAAATTTTTGAGGTTTTTTCATTCCAATCAGATAATAGCCTCCATCAGCTGATGGCCCAATTACCAAATCCCGTTCTTTTAAACCTGCAAAAGCCTCAGTAAAAATTTCAATATCCAATAGTGGAAGATCAGAACCAGTAATAATTACAGGCAAATTACTTAGCTGATATGCATCATTCAGAGCATTATACATTTTTTCTCCTAAATTAGATCCGATTTGTGGGATGCGAGTAAAGTCACTGCTGATAAGCCCCAAAAACGAAGATTCCGCTTTTTTAGGAGTGAAACTTAAATATAAATCAATTCTAGTATTTTCGTTTTTTAAATTTAAAAATTTAGCATTAATATCTTTTAAAAAAGCTTTATGCAGTTCAGCACATTCTTCTTTTTTTAAATGACTTTCAAGCCTTGTTTTAGTTTTTCCGGGTATCGGTGCTCTACTCATTAATACTACTGCAGCCTGCAAAATAATCTCCTCCTATTCTGAATTAACTAACGGGCATCACGGTATATTTTTTTAAGCTTTTGGGGACTATATCCCAATTTATATAATAACTTTATTTTATGCATTAAAAGAATTGTTCTTAAAACTCCGCCTTCTTCCCAACGCCTTGCTGAAGTATAAATTTTTTTATTTAAAAAAATGAGTGGCCCAGCTTTTGTCATTTTTTTTGAAAACTCCCAGTCTTCCATTAGCTCAATTTCGGGGAATCTCCCCAAACGCTGAAAATAATCTTTTTTTATGAAAATACCCTGATCACCGAAAATTAAATGTAGGTATTTAGCTCTAAGATTAGAAGACCAGCTGATAAATTTTAGCAGCGGATGCTTTGATTTGATTTCCAAAGTAAAGCAACCACCAATTTTTTTTTCCTGATTCTGCATTGTTTTAACTAAAGCAAATAAGGAACCTCTTTCTAAAGTGGAATCAGCATGCAAAAACAACAAGATTGGTGCAGATGCTATTTCAGCACCCCTATTTAACTGCAACCCACGACTTGCTTTTTTAGAATTAACTACCTCTGCACCTTTTGCTGCAGCAATTTTTCTAGTATTATCAGTGCTGTCAGCATCTGAAATAATAACTTCTGTTTTCACATTTTCCTGATCTATAAAATCGATTAGACTCCCAATATTTTTTTCTTCATTTAGGGTCGGAATAATAACTGACAATTCAAATTCCATAATTTTAATTTTCCGCCTTTCAAATATATAAAACTTATCTCTATTATAGCATAATTTTACTAAATCATAAAATAACTTTGCTTTTCTAAAGTTGAAAAAAGAGAGAGGTTACCCTCTCCCTTAAAAATCTTTTGAATAATCAATATTTTTATCAGCATTAATAGAAAATAAGTACAGTTGATAATTCAAGCTAAAATTCCAACTTTATCTTTTTTACCCAGATCAAGCTGCAGTTCTTTATATTCTTTACCCTGCCATTGATATTGATACTCAAAAATTTCTACCCGACAGCATTTGAAAGCTGTATCCTTACGTATTAATTTTCTTTCTCTTATATAAAGCATAAATTCTTTGTTCTTTTTTATTTTTTGATCTGCATAAATTATATCATCCCGAAAACGATCATATATATAAACATCAGTATCTAGATTTTTATTTAAAACTGAAGCAAAGGTTCTAAGCCCTGAATCAGTTAAAAGATCATCTGTCAGCTGATGTTGTATAAAAAATAAATCTCGAAGCTCATCTTTATTCAGCATCGGCATACCCTTCCGGTGTAATATCTATTTTGTCCCAGGCTGCAAAAACAATATCTTTAAATCTTTTAGTATCAATTATAGTTGAAGGTAAGTTAATAACTCCAGCATCCTGCAGCCTACCTTCCGCTTTATCAGTTTTAATACTTCCACTCTTTAAATCTTCAACACTGGAAACGAATTTTCTTTTATTATATGGGAAAATTTCAGGTGCTGTCATATAAACTACCGCAACAACATCCCACATATAAAATCCTGTTAATCCAATTATTTCTGAAGAATACTCATACCAGTGATCAATTTTATCTTTAATATAAGCTCGAACTGCTTTATTTTTAGATCTATTAACCCTTCTCCATGATTTTTCTCCAAAACGTGCTGCCAGGCATAGGTTACCTGACATTAAAGCAACAGGAACCTCAGACTTCAAAACTTTTTCAGCAGCTTCCGGATCACAGCTAAAGTTGAGTTCATCAATGGTTTTATCACCAAACTGCAGAGGTTCAGTAACCCCACCCATAATAATTATTTCTTTTAAATTCTTAAAAAAATTATTGTCTATCTTCCAGGCTGCATATAGATTAGAAAGTGGTCCAACAGCAATTAGAGTAATTTCATTGTTGTTTTCTGCTGCAGCTTTTGCTAGATATTCAGCCGCTTCAGTGTCATAATCACCGGCTTCAGCAGCACCTTTGAAATGTTTTATTTTATCTTCTAACTTGAAGTCATTCAACATCTTTTCTGTAGTACTATAGGTTTCTTCTAAAGAACTGTTTCCAAAAACACTGGTAACAGCCATTAAATCAATGTCTTCGCGACCTAATAAAAATAAAAATGCCAGGCCATCATCAACATCTTTTTCCTCTAAACCAATTGTATTATCGCAATCTAAGATTACTTTTTTCATATTATCCTCCTAACAGACAATTTTCTACTCACTCTTATATTAATTTCAACAAAAATTACAAAAATCCTGCCTTTTAAATTTTTCCTAATTAAAATCTTAAAATGGATGAAATTTCTCTACCCAAGGTATATAATAAGATATGTAAGAAATCTATCAACTCAAGGAGGTTTGTAAATGAATAACTTTAATAAATCTTTTGAAATTTTAATTTCTTCTTTTTTTATTATTCTTCTTTTAACATCTGCTGCTGCAGCTGAATCTGATTTTCAAAATAGAGAATTTCTGATCTCAGCAGCAGAAGTACACCAAATGATCCAGGAAGGTAAAGGAAATCTGAAAATCATTGATGTCAGAAATAGTACCAAATATCTACTTGGACATTTACCTCAGGCCGTAAATATGTGGAACGATGATTTTTCTGATCCAGAAGGCTGGGTTCAGGGATTAATTGCTAAACCTGGTGCTTTTGCAGCCACTGCCCAAGAAAAAGGAATTAATAATGATTCTGAAGTTATTTTATATGATGATAATAATGGTATTTGGGCTTCCAGATTATGGTGGGTATTCCAGGTTTATGATCATCAAAACATCAAAGTTTTAGAAGGAGGCTATGATGCCTGGGAAAACGAAGGTTTTGACAGCAAAATATTTCCTCATAGACCTCAAAAAGGTGATTTTGTAGTCAGTGATGTTATAAATCAGTGGATAGTAAATTCTGATACAATAGCTGAAAACCTCGACAATCAGGATTTTATTATTTTAGATACAAGATCTGAAGCAGAATTTTCAGGTGCCGAAACTAATTCAGGTGCGCCGCGCAAAGGCAGAATTCCAAACTCTATTCATCTCAAATGGAATGAAGTTTTAACTGAAAATTATAAATTTAAATCTGCTGCAGAAATTACTGAAATTTATACAGCAAAAGATATAACTAAAGATAAAGAAGTAATTGCAGTTCTTTCACATACAGGTGTAAGAGCAGCTCATACATTTTTCACATTAAAACTGCTTGGCTATCAAAATTTAAAATTATATGACGAATCCTGGGTTGGGTGGAGCAGCAGAACTGACCTTCCTGTTGAAAAAAAATAAATCTATATAAAATTTAAAAAATCTGCTTAAGCTTCTCCCAAAAAATTCTTTTCACCAAATAAATCTAAAATCTCAGTTAATGATGTTTCTGTTTTAAAATACTTTAAGGTCTGCAAGGTCTGCCCAATTAATTTTTGGCTTCTATTTTACCTTTTTCAACATCAACTCGGCTTAGAAAAAACATGCCTAAAATAAAGAATACAGCCACAGCAAGAATTCCATACCGGCTGGATCCAGTCAGCTGGCCAGTATAAGCAAAAACAGTTGGTCCAATTATAGCTGCAAACTTACTGGAGACTCCAAAAAAACCAAAAAATTCAGCTGATTTAGACTCCGGTACCATTGCTCCATATAAAGAGCGACTTAAAGCCTGGGCTCCTCCCTGAACCATGCCTACAATTCCAGCTAATATCCAAAAGTCCAAAGCTGAATCTAAAAAATAACCATATAAAGTAATGCCAATATAGATAGTTAGAGCTAGATAAATTCCTTTTTTAGCAGTTATTTTCCCTGCTATTTTGGCAAAAATCAGAGCAAATGGAATACCCACAAATTGAGTTAAAAGTAAAGCACCAATTAAATCAATTTGACCAATCCCCACTTCTCTACCATAAATTGTTGCCATTCTAATAATTGTTCCGATACCATCATTATAAATCCAAAAAGCAAGTAAAAACTTCCACAATTCTCTATATTTGCGAATGTTGATAAAAGTTGATTTAAGCCGTCCAAAAGCCATTTTAGCATATTTTTTTAATGGAATTTTCTCAACTCTTTTTTGCGGATCAGGTAAATATTTAAAAGCTGGCAAAGAAAAAACAAACCACCAGACTGCAACTGTAACAAATGAAATCTGAATAGCAGTAGTTGTTGAGCCGATGCTAAATAAAGCCGGTTTAGAAATCATTATAAGATTTACTGCTAAAAGCAGACCGCCCCCTAAATAACCAGCCGCATAACCCAAACTGGAAATATAATCAATAGATTTAGAGTCACTGATATCTGTTAAAAAACCATCGTAAAATACATTTCCACCTGAGAAACCAATATTAGCGATGATGAAAAAAAATGAGGCCAGCAAATAATTACCTTCATTAACAAAAAACAAAAGAACTGTTCCTGTAATACCTAAGATAACAAAAAATTTAAGAAAAGACTTTTTTGAATCAGAATAATCAGCAGCCGCTCCTAGGATTGGCGAAATGGCAGCAATAATTATCATGGCAATAGTCTGGGTATAACCCCAGTAGGAAGTTGCTAAATTACCGGGGAGGTTGATCCCGGCAACATCTTTATAAAATATGGGAAGAATTGTGGCTAAAATTACTGTGGCAAAAGCAGAGTTAGCCCAATCATAGAGGGCCCAGGCATAAATTGTTTTTTGCTGCTTGTCCATTGGCTCACCTTCTTCATGATTTTTTTATGCTTCAAAATAAAAGTCTGCGTTGCAAAAATATTATTTGTTTATGAATTTATTAATTTAAGCAGTGCTTTTTTAAATCTTTGGTCATCAGCTGCTGTTCGTTTTTTGTGACTTGTATGACGCCCTGTTCTTTTTCTCTCTTTAAGTTGACGGTGCCTCTTTGCCAATAACCTCTCTATATTTTGATTGTTGAACCTTCTTCCTGAAAAACTTAAAACCTCTGCTTTTCTGCTTAAGGCTAAAGCTGCCAATCCATAATCAGAAGTAATTACAATATCTCCTGATTTAATATTATTACAAAGAATCATATCCACAGATTGAAATCCCTGGTCTACCACTTTTAAAGTTCCATAATCAAGCTTGTGCTGGTGATTAAGATCAGTATATACAATTAACTCCAGGTTTTTTCTAGATGCCAGCTCACTAATTAGCGAAATAACTGGACAGCCATCTCCATCAACTAAAATTCTCATTTCTTTTTGGACTCCACGTAATCAAGTTCAGCTTCTAAAAAACGGGCCAGTGAATAAATTAAATCTGATAAACGATTAATATATTTTTGTAAATCCTGACTAATATCTGCTTCTCCTGCAAGAGTAGTAATTCTGCGCTCTGCCCGTCTACAGATAGTTCTAGCCTGGTGAAGAGCCCCACTGGCCTTTGAGCTCCCCGGAATAATAAACATAGATTTTTCCTTTTTATTCATCTGAGCTAAATAGTAATCTATTTTCTTTTCTAAAAATTCAATGTCTGCTGCTGTTATTTTTTCAGGAAAGCTTTCCCAGTCAGGAGTTGCCAGTTCCCCTGCCAGATTAAAAAGCTGGCGCTGAACAGAGCGCAGAATATTATAAACTTCCTGCGCCTCAACAAAGTTTTTGGCAAATCCCAGAGAAGAATTGAGTTCATCAATTGTTCCGTAACTTTCAACTCGGAGAGAATCTTTTGCTACTCTTGAATTATCAAAAAGACTGGTTTTTCCTTTATCTCCGCTTTTAGTATAAATTTTCATCTGCTCACTCCTTTACATGTGCCCCTACCGTTTACTGATCCAATTTATGGTAATTTGAATTGAACCTATCTGAAAAAGACAGTCCCTGACCGGAAACTGCCTTTAACGAACCTATTTAACTTGCATCTTTCTCTACTGCTTCACTGGTATCTATAACTATTCGATGACTGTGATGAATATATCTATCCTCCAGATCCTCAATCTTCTTATTACTGCCAAGAAGTTGAGCCAGATCATGTTCCATTCTGTCCATCCGTGCATTTTGTATATCCTTATTTGACTCTAATGCTCTAAGAATCTGTGTGTTTTCTTCAACCTGAGCACTTAATTTTGCCGTCTCTTCCTGCACTATTTTTCTCGTTTCAGACTGGACTATTTTCTTTGTCTCTTCCTGCACTATTTTTCTCGTCTCAGACTGGACTATTTTCTTTGTCTCTTCCTGCACTATTTTTCTCGTCTCAGACTGGACTATTTTCTTCGTCTCTTTAACAATGATATCTCTCACCGCATCAAGAAACTCCTGATCCAAAATTCTCACCACCCTGCTCTTAATAGTTTCCATGAACTAGAATTACTGGTAAAATTAGATTACATATATTTCCTTTAATTAATTATAGCATCTAGAATTTAAGAATACAAGAAGAAAACTTTGCTATTTAATAAATCATTAATTCTCTTTTCATTTACCTGCTCCTATCTTCCTTTGTTTCGACTACCCTAATTATTTCCTTTGGTATTGCTGTTGTTTCTTCCGCTGTTACTATTTCCACTCCAGCAACTGCAGCATAAGCTACCTGCCAGTTTACTCCCCTGATATTTTCTCCCCGGTAGGAATCATTTTACAAATATTGAGTAATTATAGTTTATTACTTTTTGAGAAGTTTATAAAGCAAAAAAGACCTACTAATTAAATAAATAATTAGTAAGTCTCAGATTCGACAATTACCGACATATATCGGGTGGTGCACGGCACCTGCACGTTTAAGGTATTGCAACCTTTTTCTCGATTCGATTAAAGATAGCAACAAAGAAAATGATTACAATTAGGTAAATCAGAGCAACTACCAGATAGACATCAAAAAATTGATAGTTGCGGCTGGCAATTAATTTTCCTTCGGTCATCAATTCCCGGGCTCCAATTACATAGGCCAGAGAAGAGTATTTAATCATATAAATAAATTCGTTGGTCCAGGAGGGGATTACCCGGCGGAAAGCCTGGGGTAAAATAATGTGCCTGATTCCCTGCCATTTGGTCATTCCGATTGACTGAGCTGCTTTTAGCTGGCTGCCGCTGATCGACTGAATTGAACCCCGGAGGTATTCAGCCTGATACACTCCACTATTAATAATGAAACTAATAATGGCAGCTGTAATTGGATCCAGATTGATGCCCCAGGAAGGAAGACCATAATAAATTATAAAAAGCTGAACTAAAAGTGGTGTACCTCTGATAATAGAAATAATGATTCGGACTACAGCCGAAACAAATTTATTACCGTAAATTTTCCCTAGAGCTAAAAAAGTCCCCAGAACTGTTCCCAGTGAACAGGAAATAAGGGTCACGAAAACTGTTACCCCCAGTCCACTTAAAAATAAGGGATAATATTCCATAAAAATATCCAGCATTAGTTCTCACCCGCACCATATAAATCAGTCAGCTGAAAGAGAAATTCTCTGGTTCTCTGGTGATCGGGATCGGTAAATAGTTTTTCCGGATTTCCCTGTTCAACAATATTACCAGCTTCCATAAAAATTAGCTCGTCAGCAACACTGCGGGCAAATCCCATCTCATGAGTCACAACCAGCATAGTCATTCCTTCTTCGGCCAGGTTGCGCATAACTTTAAGCACCTCTCCTGTAAGTTCCGGATCCAACGAAGAAGTCGGCTCATCAAACAAAATTAATTTGGGCTGCATAGCCAGCGCTCTGGCAATTCCAACCCGCTGCTTCTGGCCCCCTGAGAGCTGTGAAGGATAGGAATTCGCATATTCTTTTAATCCAACCCGGTCCAGCTCCAGCATGGCTAATTCTTCTGCCTCTTTTTTATTCATTTTTTTAACTTTGGTCAGACCAATCATAATATTTCCTTTTGCGGTCAGATGATTAAATAAGCCAAAATCCTGAAAAACAAAACCAATCTGCTGTCTGATCTCATTTATTTTTTTAGCTGAAGTAATTTCAATATCTTCTAAATAAATTTTTCCCTTTTTGGGTGGTACCAGACGGATAATATTATTTAAAATTGTACTCTTACCGGTTCCACTGGGACCAACAATAACCTTGGTTTCTCCCTTATCTAGAGAAAAAGAGATTCCCTTAAGTACTTCCTCTTCCCCAAAACTGTGGTGTAAATCCTCTATTTTTAATAAGTGCTTAGTAGGCATCTGAATGTCCTCCTTCAATACCAATCCCTGGAATCTGATATTTTTTCTCAAACAGGGATAAACCGCCATTAACTATAGTAGTTAGTATAAAATAAATTGCTGCAATGGTTAAATAGATCACCATCGGCTGATTGGATGTTGCAATAAAATATTCTCCCTGTCTTAAAAGCTCTACGACTCCAATGGTAAAGGCGAGGGAGGTATCTTTAAGTACAATTGCAGACTCATTGGCCACAGGTGGAATTGCAATTCTAATAGCCTGGGGGGCAATAATATAAAAAAAGGCCTTTAATTTGCCCATTCCCAGAGAACGAGCAGCCTTCATCTGAGAGCCGCCTACTGACTGAATTGCACCTCGATAAATCTGGGACTGATAGGCTGCAGAACGGAGTCCAATTCCGATTACTGCTGCTCTAAAAATTGGAATTCTTAATCCCAGTCTCGGCAGACCATAATTGATCAGCAAAAGCATTACCAGCAGTGGGATACTGCGGGCCAGGCGCTCATAAACTGCAACAATTCCCTGCATCACTTTATTGCCGTAAACCTGGGCAAAGGCAATTGGTAATCCAACTACTATCCCGATTAACAGACTCCAGAAGGTAAGTTGAATTGTAACCAGAGTTCCCTCTAAAAGGTAGGGGAGTGCGTCTATAATTAATTCTAAATTCTCCATAATCTGTCCTTTCTAAAAAAATTATTGTCAAAATTTGATTCCTAAACCCAATCTAAGTTAATTTAGCTTAGATTATAAACTAAAAAGGTAACTTTTTTGAATTAACTTAAAAAATAAATAGGTCCATAATTACCCCATTAATTTATAACCCAAATAATATTATATCTACTTAATTTAAATAAATCAAACCCGGACAGTATAAATTTTAAAAAGGACCTTTCCCGCCAACAATTAAGTTTTAACTCCATTAATTAGAAGCCCGGGAAAAGTCCTGTTTTTATTATGCTAATCTATTCTCAGTCAAGCTTATTCAAAATACTTCTGGATTAGTTTTTCCATGGTACCATTATTCTTTACTTTTTCCAGACCAGCGTTGATTTCTGCCAGCAGTTCTTCATTTCCCTCTCCAACAGCAATACCATATTCTTCACCTGTAATAATTTCGGCTACTACATTTACAGGATTATTCTGGCTGTAAGTTTCGGCAACCGGCTTATCAAGTACAGCTGCATCGATATTTCCATTGGCCAAATCTCTGATTACAAAGACATAGGAATCATAATTTCTGAGCTCACCTGTCAGAATCTCATCCTCAAGCAGATTATCTCTGACCCAGGTATCTCCAGTGGTACCTGTCTGGACACCAACATCATGGTTACCAAAAAGAACGGTCAGATTGGCATCAGATTCCTCGTGAACCAGTACAGATTGATTGGCTGAATAATAGGGGTCAGAAAAATCAATAACTTTTTCTCTATCTGCAGTAATGGTCATTCCAGCAGCCACCATATCCAGACTACCTGAAGCCAGCCCCGGAATTAGAGAATCAAAACTAATATCCCTTACCTCTACCTCAAAACCCTGCAGTTTGGCAATTTCTTTAACTAAGTCAATATCAAAACCTACAATTTCACCATCTTCTACATATTCAAAGGGTGGAAAGCTTGCATTGGTTCCCACTACATAGCGCTGAGCCATTACACCTGTGCTAAAAGTTGCTACTGCCAACAGAACTAAAATTACTATTAAACTTTTCTTCATTTGAATTTTTCCTCCTTTAATTTAAAATTCTATCTTCTCGCTACTTTTTAATCTGCGAAATGATAAAAATATCTTAAGATTTATTATAACATAATCCTTTAGTAAGCAAAAGTATTATTTTGATTTATTTATAATTATTAATTATTTTCTTTTTTAAATACAGTCAAAATACTGTTCCAGGCTGCCTTAATGTGATCTTCAGCACATTTACGAGCTTTATCGGCATCCCCACTATTTATTGCCTCTGCTAACTCCATATGTTCTGATAAAAATTCCTGCATTCTACCTTGACGTGAAAAACTGCTGTGGCGAAACCTGGTAGCCTGCTCAAATAATGTATCCAGAAATTTTTCTAACCATCTATTATTAGAAGCCTCTTTGATTATTCGATGAAAAGCAATATCAACCCGAATACAGCCCCGCTGATCATCATTGGCAATACAGTCTTCCAATTCTTTCGTATATTCTTTCAAAAGAGTTTTTTGTTCTTCATTTATTTTTTTTGCAGCCAGAAAAGCAGCTAAACCTTCCAGCTCTGTCCGCAGCTGGAATATATCATCAATTTCCTTTTTAGTCTCGATTCCAGCTATAAAAACACCCTGCTGTGGGATAATATTTATTAACTCCTCCTGCTCCAGCATTCGAAAAGCCTCTCTCACAGGGGTTCGACTGACATTAAGCTCATCTGCAATTTCCATTTCAGTTATTTTTTCACCAATCATCAGCTCACCTTTAAGGATTGCTTCTCGTAAAACATTATATACCTGTTTCCGCAATGGCTCATAACTATAAGAGTCAATAGAATTTAGATTAAATTTGCTCATATCTTGACACTTCCTTCTTAAATTATAATTCAACTTTTTCTATTCCAGCTGCAGCTAAAAATCTTTCAAATCCCTTGTAACCGATGGGATTATTTTTATAAACACCAGCATCTTCTAAAACTTGACTAAACTTACCTGCAATTTCAACTTCAATAACTTTTTCAGCTTCCTCCTCTGTTAAATTAATTCCATGTTTTCTTTTGAGTTCAGAAACCCACTGCAGATGTTTTTCTAGTCCATCTGCTTCTTTTAATTCATCAATCCTTATTTGACCGCTTAAATAATGAGAAATCACATTTAACTCATTTTTCAAACGTCCAGGCAAAATTGCTCGTCCCATTACTTCAATTAAACCGATATTTTCTTTTTTTATATGATGTAATTCCTGGTGGGGATGAAAAATTCCATCGGGATAAGCTTCGCTTTTACGATTATTACGTAAAACTAAATCTAATTCATAGCTGCTATCTTTTTTTCGAGCAATAGGAGTAATTGTATTATGAGCCTTCTGTCTGTCTTCAATTTGAGAAAAAGCCAGAATATCAAGTTCAGGATCAGAGTATTGGCGCCAGTTATCTAAAATTTTAACTGCAAGATTTATTATATCTTCTCTAACATCAGCTTTCAATCTAATTACTGACATTGGCCACTTTATCCGGCTGATTTCTACATCTGGAAAGGTTGGATGCTGATAAAATTCTTCTGCTTCTGCTTCTGCCATTGGAAAGATATGTCTTCCTCCCTGATAGTGATCATGATTTAATATAGAGCCCCCAACAAGTGGCAAATCAGCATTTGAACCTATAAAATAATGAGGAAGCTGATCAATAAAATCAAGTAAAACTGCAAATGTATTTTTATCAATCTGCATTGGTATATGCTCTTTATGAAAAACTATACAGTGTTCATTATAATAGACATATGGTGAATACTGCAGAAACCAATCTTCATTTTGTAATTTTAAAGGAATAACTCTGTGATTTTGGCGAGCAGGATGGTTTAAGCTGCCAGAAAAGCCAACATTTTCAAGACATAAATAGCATTTAGGATAATTACTCTGTTCTTCTTTTCTAGCCTTTGCAATTTCTTCAGGATCTTTTTCTGGTTTGGAAAGATTAATCGTAATTTCAATCTGGCCGTAATCACTTTCAGCCTTCCAATTTAAATCCCTGGCAACTCTTTTCTGGCGGATATAATTGCTGGCTTGAGCTAAACTATAATATTCATCTGTTGCCTTTTTAATCCCAATTTCCTCAGCTGTTTTATGAAATCTAGCGGCAACTTCTGATTGTCGTGGCATCAAAGCTCCCATAATTCTGGCATCTAACAGATCTCTTTCAGTAATATTATTATTTATTAACTCTTTTGCTGCAGCAAAATCTAACAGCTGGTCTAATAAAGCCTGAGGAGCTTCCGGAACCTCATAATCTTCAGCTGTAAGGGCTTCAGCAGGACTTTCGTTAATTTTTAAAATATCTCTGATTTGGTTTCTTGCAGCAATTCGATCCCATTTTCCTAACAAGTTGTTTACCTCACCATAAACCAATAATTTTTCAATAACCTGATTAATTTTTTCAACTTCCACTATTCACCCTCCTATCAATACAGTCAACTATTAAACCTTACAATTTAAAGCTTTACAATAACTTCTTCAGCAGCTGATTTACGCATAGCATCCATCACTTCAAGATTAGCAAAACTTTCCTCACTGACCTTGAGAGGAACTTCAGTGTCATTAATAATTGTTTCTGCAAAAGCTGTAACTTCAAGCTGATACTGAGGTCCGGTTTTTACATCTAATTTCTCTATTTCACCCTCTTTTTCAATCAAAAAATAGTTTTCTTCTTTCCAGGCAAAAAATTCTGGAATCCTGATTACTCCTTTACTTCCTATGATTTCTAAATCTTTTTCATCATGGGAGTTAATACTGTAATAAACACTGGCAAAGCGACCTCCTTCAAAATAAAGAGTACCACTGCCGCTTAAGTCAACTCCAGCTTCATTTTCTTTTTGAAAAAAGTTGGCTGCTTTTTTTGGCTTTGCCCCCATTAAATATCTTGAGATATTAACTGTATAACATCCAATATCATTTAATGCACCCCCATCAAGTTCGGCATTAGCGCGAATATCATTGCCGCGGCCACTAATATCAAAGGCAAAACTCGCCTTAATTTCTTTTATTTCACCAATTATACCATCATCAATTATTTCTTTAAGTTTAACTACAAAAGGCTGAAAGCGGTACATAAAAGCCTCCATTAGCTTAACATTGTTATTCTCAGCAGCCTGATTCATTAGTTCAGCCTCTTTTTTGTTTTTGCCGGAAAGCGGTTTTTCACATAATATGTGTTTACCGGCTTCTGCTGCTTTGATAACCCACTCTTTATGTAAAGAATTTGGCAGCGGAATATAAACGACTTCCACCTCTTGATCTGCTAAAAGCTGATCATAACCATTATAATATTTTTTTGCTCCAAATTCTTCTGCAAATTTTTTTGCCTTTTCCTGATTGCGGCTGGCAACTGCAGTTAGTTCTGAATTATCTGCTGCTAAAATTCCTGGAATCACTGCCTTACGGGCAATGTTTGCACAACCTAAAATGCCCCATTTAACTTTTTTCATTAATTATTCACTCCTGTAATAATATTTTTAAAATAAAATTATTCTAACTTTAATTAATTGCTTACTATGATTATTTCTTGAAAAAAGACTAAAATCCTCTTTAAAAATTATGCTTTTAATTCCCTAGACAAAGATAAAACCCAGCCTAATTTTTCAGACTGAGTATATCCTAAGTTATTTGATTTTTAGATTTAAATTTTTATACCTCGAACATCAAAAATAAATCTTAATATTTTACAGTTCAAATTACCCTTTAACTGAACCGGCCAACATACCTTTAATGAAGTAGCGGCCAAAAATAATATAAACTAAAAGTGTCGGCAGAGCAGTTATAATTGCACCACTCATCTGTACATTCCATTCTACAACCTGACTTCCCGCTAAATTTGTTAGAGCAACTGTGATTGGTTGACTTTGAGTATCAGTTAAGGTAACTGCAAAGAGAAATTCGTTCCAGATATTTGTAAACTGCCAGATAAAAACAACTACAAAAGATGGAATTGAAATTGGAAAAAAGATGTGGCGGTAAATACTGAAAATATTAGCCCCATCAACTTTGGCTGCCTCAGTTAAAGCGTCAGGTACATCCTGATAATAATTTCGGAACATTAAAGTTGTGATCGGTAACCCATACACTACATGGACTAAAATTAATCCTGGTATAGATCCATATAAGCCAATTGTCTGCATAAATTGAACCAGTGGAAATAATATACTCTGGTAGGGAATAAACATTCCAAATAAAATTAAAGCAAAAAGAGTATCTGAACCTTTAAACTTCCAGTGAGATAATACATAACCATTTAAAGATCCTAAGATCGCAGAAAATAAAGTGGCTGGAATTACCAGATAAAAACTGTTAAGTACATTGGGAGCCAATTTAGCAAAAGCCTCTTTAAAACCTTCAATTGAAATTGACGAAGGCAGCTGCCACATAGTATTAATCGATACTTCTGAAAAACTTTTTAAACTGGTAGATATTAAAACATACATTGGAATCAGAAAGAATATTGCAAAGACAATTAAAACAGCATATCTTGTTATCTTTTCTTGTGTGGTCATTTTATCATCCATTGCTTACTCCTCCTTAAAACTATTGACCAGGTAAGGGATAATCAGCAGTCCGACCATCATCAGCAGAACAATCGCAATTGCTGAACCAGTTGAATAACGATTAGATCTGAAGGTCGCTTCAAACATATAAACTGCAGGTATATCTGTAACATTATTTGGTCCACTACCTGTCATTGCATAGATTAAAGCAAAGGCTTTAAGTGAAACATGAGCCAGAACTATAATCGCCGAAAGAGTAATTGGCTTTTGAATAGGAAATAATATTTTGGTGAAAATCTGCCACTTACTGGCACCATCAATTCTTGCAGCTTCAATTAACTGCTGATCAATTCCCCTTAGACCAGCAAGCCACATAGCCATTGTATAACCAGAGTACTGCCAGATAGCTGCAATTATTACAGCTATTAAAGCAACGTTAAAGCCTAGAAAACTATTTGTGCTGGTAAACCAGCCCCACTGCAGATTTTGCAGACCAAGCTGCTCAAAAAGCAGGTTTATTCCACGCGGATTATTTGGCAGACGTCCAGGAGCAAAAATCCAGCGCCAGACTGTACCAGTTACAACAAAGGAAATCGCCATAGGAAATAAATAAAGGTTTTGAAAAAAGTATCCTCCCCTAGGCTTATTATTTAAAATTAATGATAATAAAATTCCAATAGCTAAACAGCCTATAATGAAAAATAAAGTAAAATAAAGTGTATTCCAAAGATCTGTTTGAAATCTTGACTCTGTAAATAAACTAATATAATTTTCTAAGCCTACATAATCTTTAGCTTTTCTCATAAAATTAGCAAAAGTATCCCAATCAAGCATTGATATTTGTACACTGCGGCTGATAAAACCATAAACAAATATTGCTAAAGTAATTATTGATGGTGATAAAATTGCAATTGAAGTAAGTGATTCCTTATGTTTTCTTTTCATTTTTATCACTCCATAAATAAATCTTCCCCTCCCGCTTAATTACAGGAGGGGAGATATTACATTCTCTAATTTGTTTTTAAATTATTAATAATTTTTACTGAACATATTCTTCATGATTTTTCTGGAAGTTTTCAAATGCTTCATCTACATCACCAGTTGTGATAAATTCATTGATAGTATCATTTAAAGCAGTAATGAATCCTTCAGGAGCAGCAGAACCATGAGCGATTGAGGGTGATAAGGTATCTTCAGCAAAATCTTCCATTGCACTTGTTAGATAAGGATCATATTTACTCTTATCAGCATCCAAACGAGCAGGAATTGAACCTTTAATTGGGTTAAATGTATCCTGTCCTTCTACAGATGCAATAGTTTTTAACCATTTTTTAGCATTTTCAGGATTTGGAGCACCTTTTGGTAGACCAAATGTATCTGTAATTACTATAAAGGTTCCCTCTGATTCTGGTACAGGCATCCAGCCAAATTCTTCACCAGGTGTCCAGCCTAAGGTTTTCATATAACCTTCTGCCCAGTCACCCATAATATTAAATCCAGCCTCACCTTCATGCATTATTTGAGTTGCATCCTGCCAGGTAAGAGCAGAGTGATCTTCATTGACATACTGCATTATATCATTGAAATGGACAAGTGCTTCTCTAACTGCTGGATCATCAGCAGCTGTATTTCCATTCCAAAGACCATTATAGCCATCAGGACCTAAAGTTGACACTAATAAAGATTCAAAAATCTGAGTTGCAGGCCACTTATTAGTATCACCTAATGAAAGTGGAACTACCCCAGCTTCATCTAATTTAGCTAATGCTTCTTTAAAGCTGGCTAAATCTGTTGGAGGTTCAACATTATTTTCTTCAAGTACTGCTTTGTTATAAAACATTATATTTGAACGATGTACATTAACCGGAACAGAATAATATTCGCCTTCATAAGAAGACATTTCTAAAATCTGTTGATTAAACTTGTCTTTTACTCCCCATTCTTCCAGCAAACCAGTAATTGGTTCCATCAATCCTGTTTCAACATAGGTATTAACTAATTCTGCACCCCCATGAACCTGGAATGAATCTGGAGGATTTCCACCAACCATTCTAGTTTTAAGTACAGCCTTAGCATTAGAACCAGCACCACCAGCAACTGTAGCATTAATGACTTCAACATTAGGATAATTTTCATTAAACAGTTCAATTAAAGCATTTAGACCTTCTTCTTCTCCACCACCGGTCCACCAGCTAAAAATTTCAACTTCTCCATTTTGAGCCATTGCTGAAAAACTTGAGACAAAAAGCAAAGCCACCATTAATAAAATACTCAACAACATACTTTTTCTAAATAACATTTCTCTGTCCTCCTTATTTTTTTATTCAGACTTCAACAAATGTTTAATCAGTTTATCAAAATAATATGAACCTATCACCTCCACAAATTTTTCTTGGTTTGTAAATTATAGTAATTAAGATATATTTTTTTAAAAAACTTCATCCAATAATATTATATCATATATATGAGAAATTAAAAGATTATTTTGAAAATTGTTTATAAGTTATAAGAATTTAAAATAAAATAAAAAACCCAGCTTTTTTGTAGAGAAATTTATCTACTTATAAGCTGGCTTTATGTAATGAGAAAAATTAATTAATTTCAAGAATTCGTACTATACTCTTGATTCAACTTTTTTCATTGCTTCAATAATCATTTCTTCCGTTACTTCTATTGGCATTTTCAACATTACTGTATCATTCACAGACTTAGCAGCGGTTTTTTTAAAATTATCTTCTGTAAAAGGAATCCCTAATCCTTTAAATGATGGCTCTAAACCTAGTTCATTGAAAAACTTGATTACATCATCTATATATTCTTCTGCCTTATCTTCTAAATAGAGCTGAACAATAATTCCATAACCAACTTTTAATCCATGCAAAAGATCATGTGATTCCTCTATAGAAGTCATTCCATTATGAATTCCATGGGCTGCTGCACCTCTAGAAGTGTTCTGACCCAAACTCTGTATAATAGTGGTTAGATATATATTTAAATCAATAATTTCCTTTAATTCATCTCCCAGTTCATTATTCTCGCACTGTTCAACAGCAATAATAGCTTCTTCTCTCATTTTATTATATAAAATTTCAGCTAAGTTCATAGCAACTACTGTTTCTAAACTCGGATTAGCGATTCCACTTTCTACAGCCTTACCTTCATACCATTTAGCCAGAGAATCTAAAATTCCTGATTTTAAATATTTAGCAGGTGCTTCTGCAATAATTTGCGGATCTACCATTACCAGGCGTGGATTTTGTGTCATAAAATAGTCTTTTTCAAACTGGCCATCTTCTGTATAAACTACAGCAAAGGCTGATCCAGCAGCACAGGTAGCTGCAATAGTTGGAACAGCTGCAACCGGAAGTCTCATGTCTTCAGCAGCAGCTTTGGCAGTATCAATTGCCTTTCCACCACCAACTCCAATAATTAAATTTGCTTTCATTTTTTTTGCCTTTTCTTTAATAATATTAATGTTGGACTGAGAAACCTCACCTTTAAAAATATTTTTTTCCCAATAGATATTATTTTCATCTAAAGAAGCAATCAGGTCTTTTTCTGCCGCATTTAAAGCTCTTACACCACCACTAATTAGAACTCTTCCCCCCCACTCACTGACATAAGCTCCAGCTTTTTTTAAAATACCTTTTTCATTAATATACTGAGCAGGTGCAGCTTGAAGATAAGCTGTCTGGGGATCTAAACGATTTTCTTTAGTCATTATTTTCACCTCTATCTAATAATTTCGTTACGTCAAATCTAATAGTTTTTTTAAAAATATTAATAGTTATCATAATTGTCAGGTTAGGAATCTGTATAAAATGCAGGAATCCCTCCCCCT
>NZ_SOEF01000030.1 GCF_004366375.1 Halanaerobium congolense | reverse complement strand
GAACTTCTAACAATGACAATTGCAGATTATGAAAATGCCAATCAAAAAATTGAACTTTTAAGAGATAAAATAGAAAATATTTTAGTTCAAAATCCTGGATTATTACTTCTGTCTGTTCCTGAAATTGGTGTTGTAACAGCCGCAGAATTCAGTGCTGAAATGGGTCCAGCCACTCAATATGATTATGCAGGCCAGGTCATTAAAACAGCTGGAACCAATCCCCTGGTTAAAGAATCAGGCGGTAAAAAAGCAAGATATGGCTCTATTAGTAAACAGGGTAATCCATCTTTCAGACACATTGTCTACCTGGTAGGAAAAAGTCTAGCTACTGGTAAAACTAATCCCTACTTCAAATCTTATGCAGAAAGGTTACGGAAAAGAGACAAAAATCCAAACCAGATATATATTGCAGCTGGCAATAAATTTATTAGAGTAACCTTTGCTATGTTGAGAGATCACAAACTATTTGATCCTCCCATGTGGAAAGGCGAATCGTTAACCAGTAATATTTTTGATAAAATTGATAGCCCAGAAAACAAAGAAATTGCTTTAAAAACACTGGAAAATTATCCGGGCGTTAATTCTTCAAAATTAACTGGTTAACTACAAATATATTTCATTAACAAAATAAATTAGTTTTCTTATGCTGAGGGGATATCGTAATTTCCTGGAGGATAACCATAACCTCGTTGTATAGCGTGATACCCCTCGCCATCATAAATGCGGATTAAGTACGTTAAACTTAAAAAGTTAGTATTAACGCCAGGTTGCATCAATGTGATAAAAAAGGCGAGGAACTCTCGGACAAAAACTAATTTGTTGATGATTTTAAATATCATATGGTTTCTTGTTAGGTTGTTGCCATAATTTTACATTAAGGTAAAATGGGTATCTCTGTGCATTTTTTCTAAAAAACTATTGACAATTATACGCTAGCTAACAAGAAAATTTTTGATCAAATTATTGATCATATCATCATCAAGATTTACTTGACCATTGTTGGGTTTTTCAGTTATACTTTTCATGAGGAGTCCTCCTAGTGGTTGTGTTTTTTATTACGCTAATAAATATATTCAACCACTCAAAGAAGGATTCCTCTTTTTTACTTTAAAAAATAGCTAAATTTAATTTACACAACTTATTATACATTACTCCAGATAAATTTGCTTTACAAAATGTTCTTAAAGATTTAGATAAAGCTTTTAATAATTTTTTAGCGGCAAATATGATTTTCCCCAGTTCAAATCCAAAAGAATATTAAAAACTCTTATCGGACTAATAAGTTTATCAGAAAAAGTGGAACTACCAATATTGAAATAAAGGATAATAAGATTAAGCTGCCTAAATTGGGATGGGTTAAATTCAGGAAATCTCAAAAAGTTAAAGATCTAAATATTAGAAAGTGGAAGTGTCCTGAATATGGAAAAGTTCATGACAGGGATATTAACGCCAGTATAAATATTTTAAATGAAGAGTTAAAAATACAAAAGGCAAGCTAGAGGATATACCGTAAGACTTACGAAATTTTAAGCCTGTGGAGATGGTGGATTACCACTTCTTAGAAGCAGGAATCCTCGAGAGCTTGCCCCGAGGAGGTTCAATAATTATGAAAGAAGCAATGCTTTATGAGAAATTGAATGACCAGAAGGTTAAATGTTCTGTCTGCAGCCACAGATGTGTGATCAAAAAAGGAAATAGAGGTATCTGTCGAGTAAGAGAAAATCAAGAAGGAACACTTTATGCTCTTAATTACGGGAAGACAGCTGCTGCTAATATTGATCCGATCGAGAAAAAACCTCTCTATCATTTTCTGCCACATACAAAGGCTTTTTCAATCGGTACTGAAGGTTGTAATATGAAGTGCAGCTGGTGCCAAAACTGGAGAATATCTCAGAGTCCAGAGCCAGATAAAGCTGTAAATGGTAGAAATCTTCCTCCAGAAGATGTGGTTGAGCAGGCGCTGAATAATAACTGTGAGTCAATAGCTTATACCTATACTGAACCAACAATTTTTTTGGAATATGCTCTAGACACTATGAAGATTGCTCATAAAAAGGATCTTAAAAATGTCTGGGTAAGCAATGGCTATATGACTAAAGAAACTCTGGCTGAAATAATTCCTTATCTTGATGCAGCAAATATTGATTATAAAGGGCCAGCTGAATTATATGAAAAATACACAGGATCCCGCTTAGAACCGATTAAAGAAAATCTAAAGTATCTTTATCAGGCTGGAGTCCATCTTGAAGTGACCACTCTTGTCATACCAGATTTAAATGATAAAAAAGATCAGTTAGAAGAAATAGCCCAATTTATTGCAGATGAATTAGGCAGCAATGTCGCCTGGCATGTAAGTCGTTTTTATCCAGGCTGGAAAATGCAGGATAGATCTAGAACTCCAATAGAGACAATTAAAATGGCAAAATCCATCGGAGAAAAAGCCGGGCTCAAATATGTTCACATGGGAAATGTCTGAGCTTAATAGAATAGGACCAGCTTTTCAGCTGGGACCACTCGTCAAACTGCACGTAAAGAAAAACTGTAGATGATAAAATAGATTTTACAGAAAACGATAAATAAGATTTTACGGATATTGCTAGATAATGTAAAGTAACTCTGTTTTTTCTCTGTAATAGCAGCTATCTTAGAGATTTGCTTTTCATGCCCTGTTCTAAACACTGCAGATTTTCACCTTTAAAAAGCTAAACATAACCAGTATTACTTTGTGGAAAGCTGAGATTTAAGTGGCGAACTTCATAATCAGTCATATCAAAGTATTTATTAATTGTTTTACGATCATGATTCGTTTTTCTCATTATTTCAGCCACATTCACATCTTTCTTAAACTATAGTTCTTTGATATCATTAATATCAGTCATTGTTAATGTCATCTCCATTTTCCTTCCTTATATAAGTTGTGGTTGACTTAATATAAGGGTACGGTATTTTGGAGTGACTGCAATGACTTTTTCATTCTGCAATAATAGGGAATTTTAGTTTGCAATTCCCGATAATTTTAGTATACAACAAATATTTAGTAATTAACTGCATAATTGTTTTAATTAAATAATATCACTCTATTATTACAAAATTGTAAATTTTCCCCTTAAAAAGGATACTGAACAGGATTTTCACCTTTGGAACCAATAATCTCTGCCTGCTCAAGTTCTGCTTCATCCAGATAGGATTCAGTTTTAATTTTAAATTTCCATTCTGTTCCATAATCAAAAATGTACAAAAATTCCTGACCTACTTCCAGTCCCAACTCAGAAAGCTTTTTTTCTACTGCATTAAACCCTCTACCCTCTTCGATTCGACCATATCCCGGACCATCCCAGGGCTTATTTGACATAAAAAATGAATAAAGATGATCATCATCAAAATCAAAAGCAGCTTGAATTGCCTGATGTAGATCGGCAAGCGCAGCGGAAGCAGCAATTTTCACCTTGCGCCAAACTTTCCCCAGCTTAATTTTAAAAATATAATTACCTTGCACCTTTTTACCTACAGCTCTTGGAATAGTACCGCTGATTTCTGGAAAAATATCAGCAAAATCGATCCAAAATGGATTTTGATAGGCCATTCTGGCACCATAAATTCCAAATTCATAACCGATCTTCCTTAAAAAAGGTAAATTGTAATCTCTAAAGGACCAATTATTTATCAGGATTGTAATTATTGATTTTCCAGCTTCAGTTAACCTGAGTTTCATAAAATCTATCCGCCAAAGCCCCAAATAATTTAAATATTTGAGAAAAGCTCCCAGATAAAATTTTAGCTGATCATTAACAATTAAATCTTCATTAGCCATTAACTTATTTAAATATCTTTCTAAATTAATTTCAATATTATTATCATTTTTAGGAGTCTGCATTTTCTCAAGATCACAGTCAAGCCAGAATGTTTCCAGTAGAAATAAATATTTTTCTGCTTCTGATAATTGTTTATAAGCATCAAAGTTTTTACTCTTAATTAGGTACTTAGTGCTGCGGCTGTAATCAATTTTTAAAACTTTACCGGCAAGTGCAAGATAATAAAAGAAATTTAAAAGTAAATATTTATATTGAGGAGTTCTATTATGACATTCAGAAAGCTGATCTGTCTCCATCAGTTCATTTAACTCCAGTAATGTTCCCCCATTAATAAATTCCTGAGTTTTGCTGATTTTAATTTTTTCTTTATTAATTTTATCCAGAAAATTATCAAAGTCACTTATTATTTTAGTTTCAAATTTAACTTTATTTATAATAGTTTTCACCTTCCTTTCCAATTTTATCGGGATGAAAAATTAACCCAACTGTTTTTACAATATTATAACATAAAGCCTTAAAAAAGAACATTTATAAAAAAATAAAATCCCAGAACCTGAAAATTTCCAGACCTAATACTTTTTGTGAAAGTATTCTTTTTAATCAGATTTACACTGGCAATAATTTCAGTCTCTTTTGTCTTGCGCTGCTCAACTGCTCCCAGAATAAATACAACTAACTGGTCCCTGGCACTAACTGCATCATATATGCTATTTTTCTGCTGATTAATTTTTTGACTTTTAATTTAATCTATCAACTTCAAATTATCAATAAATTCTATGACATATTTTCTCTTTAAAATATCGTGACAGTATTCATTACTATAATTCCTTAAACAACCATAACAACTAGTATCTCCTTCATCCCCACCGCATTTACATCTGCTTACTATTTCTCTAGTTTTCTTTAATACTTTTTCAAAATTATTCTTTTTAATAATTCTTTCTACATGTCCGGCACCTCCTGGAACAGTATCATAGAAAACTAAAGCAGGATTTAAAGGATCTCCAGTATAAGGATATAAGCAGCCATCAATATCTCTTCTTTCAATACCTAGAGCTTGACTAATACCTTCCAACATTCCATATAAAACTGATTCCCAATATCCATCTTTTTCCTGATCAAAATATGAGTTTTTAAATTTCAATTGAAAAATATCAGTATTATATTCATATCCTAAAGAAAAAACTTTTCTTTTACCTGTACAATCTTGTCCCCAGGGAGTATTATGTTTACTAATAGATTTATTAGTATTAATTTCGGTATAACCACAATTTTGACAAACTGAAAATTTATTAAATCCGGCATGATTAATTACTGCTAATTTTCCTCTTTTAGCTGAAATGAGCTGTGCCTCAATTCCATTAAAATTATACTCTTTTATTAACTCAGAATCTTGATTATATTCTCCAGTAAAATATTGTCTGCTTGTATAAGTTTTCTCTGGTCTACTCAATTTGGGTTCTTCGGGTTTATCAGATATAAATCCAAGTTCAGGCGTGATATAAGTACCCTTCATTTTCCCTATTTTTTCACCACAGGCTTGACATCTATCTAATTCATTTTCAGTTTCTGCTATTTCACTCTGATAATGACCACAATGTTCACATATTGCATATTTACGTCTAATTAAATCTTTATTTGGTAAAGTTTTTAAATAACGACTTGTCCATAACTTCCCCCCAGCAACTACTTGACTGCCTGGAGCATATTCTGATAGAGCTATTTTAAGATCTCTAGTTAACTCTATTGATAACATTTGCTTTACCAAACTTCTTTTGCTCTACTAAATTAGCTTGAACCTTTTCTAACTGCTCAATATCATTTTCTAATTCTAAACGAGCTAAATTCATAACTCCCTTTTCGCCTATTAATTTATTGATCCATTTCCAATTATCTAAATCAATCTCAGAAGCATCAGGCATAATTTTTTCTAATATTATTTTTAATTCAATCGGTTTTTCTTTTAAGTATCTGTAGAATTTATCAATACCATCAGAAAAAAAGAAATCTTCTACAGCACCAAAATATTTAGCATGTTCTCTCCAAAAATTAGCTAAGGCTGCAGCATAAATATGTCTTCTAATTATTTTATCATTTTTAATTTTAAAATGGGGAGGCTCAATATTCCCGCTAATAATATCTAAAGGATTTTGAAAATAAGTTAAATCATGTGATCTTCTACGAGCAAAAGTCAGAGAAAACGCTGTAGAATCAGTCCTTCTTCCAGCCCGGCCTGCACGTTGGATATAATTTGCTGGTGTTGGAGGAACATTTCGCATAAAAACTGATTCTAATTCCCCAACATCTACTCCTAATTCAAATGTAGTAGAACAGCTTAAAACATTTACATCTCCATTATTAAATCGACTTTGTATATCTGCTGCAGCTTCAGTTGTTAACTGAGCTGTATGCTCTTTACTTTTCATTTTAACTGGCAGCTTATCTAAATATAAATTCCTGTAATGATTATTTTTATATAATTTTTCTGGACTGCATTTTTCTAATCGACCAGAACATTGATAAGTTGGACAGGTGCCCTTAACATTATGAAGAGTAATTCGATTACAGGTAGGACAATAAAACCAATCAATTGAAGAATCAACAATTGCAGGTTTTAGCTGCCAATAATCCAGTTTCAAACGGTACATTTGACCTAGATTTTGGCTATGAATAGTGGAAAAATAACCATTAAACATGCTTGATTCACTATCAATATTTAAACCTGAATCCCAAATTTGCCGCAAAATATCCAGGCATTCTTTTCGTGATAGTTTATTGTCTAAGCCCTTTTCTGATAAACGCTGTAAGAAATCTAATCTTGAGTTTAATATTCCCTTTCGGGTAGGGAGCCAGCTATAAATATTATATTCTGAAGATTGTTTTTTAAAATAATATTCTCTATTACGGGGTTCAAAGAAAGGATCTTCTGGAGAAATATTATCAGGAAATAGTATTGCTCCATATTTTCTAAAGCTGTGTAATAGAATTTGGAAAAGTTCCCAGGCTTTAGTTTCATTGGCTTTAGATCCCAGCCAACATTGTTTTCATTTACCTCTTTTTGTTCTATTTTTAATTCAGAAGTTAACTGTTGGTAGAGAGAAGTTGTTAATACACTTGTAACAGCATCTCCTCCTAAAAGAAATCTCCAGACTATAGAGCCGATACTTCTAACTGATCTACATGCTGAACATTTATGAACTTTTCCTTTTTTAGCAGCAACTTTTATAACTTTAATTGGATTAAGATTACAATCACAACCAGAAAACAAACTTCCATTAGCCCTTATATTACCACACTTCGGACAAAGTAAATATTCTTCTTCATAACTCTTATTTTCGTTTATTGCTTTAATTTCATCTTCATTATCTATAGTTTTAAAAGCTTGATCATCAACAACTAAAAAATATGATAAACTGTTGTTATCTTTATAATCTTTCTGACTGGGTTGGTGTTATCTATCAACTGTGTTTGAAGTTCTGAATCTTTTAGAGAAAAAGTAGTTGCTAAATAATCAATATATTTACCTACTATTTCGTTAGTACTTTTTATAGGATCAAGACTCATTTATTTCAACTCCTCACTAATTCTATTATAGTCAACATAGTATCTAACAGCTAATATATGATATTTGCTGTGCTTATATTCAGAATGATTTTTATCAATAGTATCCCAAAATAATTTTTGACATTTTTTACAATAAGTAAAACCATCTTTTTCTCGATCAACAAAAAGAGATAATACAGAATTTTCGAATTTATAATAAAAACTTACAGGGTTATATTCTAATTTTTCAGGCTGTAAATTGTTGTCTTTTTTATTACAAATTATTAAATTTCCTTCATATCTTTCCTCATTTTCAAATTCTAATTTAGAAGCATCTCTAATTTCTGTTATTTTATAATCATAGTTTAAAGGAAATTTATCTCCATTTTCGTCTTCTACTTTAGTTATAACAAGTCCTTTATCTTTAATAACTGCAATAAAATCCTTTTTATCTCCAATAGTTAAATCAAAAACATTCAAGGTATTATCTGCTGGATATTTAGCCTCTCCTGAATTCCAGGTATCTTTTTCTTTAAATTGAAGCCGGTATTGATTAGGAAGTATTTTTTTCTTTAAATTGACTATTAATTTATTATTGTTATTGATTTCTTCAGAAAAAATCTTTTCTTTGCTCTTCTTATTCCACAATATTATATTTTTACCGTGATCTCTTCCTAACTGCTGCCATCCTATTTTAACTATATTTTCCTCTTTTCTATATTTTACAGAAGGATTTATTATTTCCCATTTTGTTCTAATCTTGAATAAATCATAAACATTATCATTTCCTGTTTTTAAAGATATCTCCTGTACTGAATTATTGCTATTTTTTATATCATCAGCAAATCTCATTAAATCAAAGATGAGTTTATTTCCTAATTTTTTAGATCTAATTTTTTGTTGATCATTATTTAAAATCAAATCTGCATTATCAAAGTCAAATCTATCAATATTATTAATAGCAAGTTGAGCTTCTTCCTGATTATATAGATCCTCATGCCAAATTTCTTTAACTCTGCTTTGATCTGTTAAATTTAATTGTGGACTCTTTATTTCCCATTTAATAATAGGAATAATCAGGGATAAGGAAACTTTAAATTCATTATCTTTGATTTCAGAAATAAAATAACCATTCAATAATTTAATTCCAGGATTAAATTGTATTTTTAGCAGCTGATTTTTGCTGACTACTTCTCCATCTTCATAATCAAAATAATAATTCTCAGGTAACTTTAATTTTACCTCAGCATAATCTTCTGTCTTAATAACTGGAGGATAAACATCTTTATCATACTTAATATTGAATTTAGGAAGAACTAAAAAAGAAAAATCAATATTTTTAATCATACTGTGCTTTGAACTTCTTTTTCTTAATCTTACTTCATATAAGCCATATTTATAATTGAAGAAATTATTTAAATAAATATATACCATCTTATTTTTAATTTTAATCTGATTTTCTAATTTTCTTAAATTAATATTAACAATTTTTTCACCTTTATTTATTGATATCCTTAGCTGCCATAGTCTTAGGTTTGTTAATTCTTTAATAGTAAACAATAAAATTGGTGCTTTTTCTAAATATACTTTTTTATTTTTGCTTTTTAAATTGCTGCTGATCTCTCCTGCTATTAATTGAGGCTCTATATAGTTGGTCTTCTTAAAGGTTTCAATCACAAAACCATTTTCATTTAGTATATTTAAAATTTCAAGATCATCCATACATAATTGATAATAGGAATATTCTGAAAAATTACCAGATAAGCTTTCTTTCTGCATAACAATATTTTGAGGCTCAATTTTAAAGTTATTTTTTAAAATTAAACCTAATTCCTGATAAGCTAAAGGATTTAACGAGAGTACTCTATTTGATTGCAAGAAATAGAAGTTTTCTCGTTCAAATTCAGTTTCTAATATTACTTCGTCCTTAAAAATAATTTCTAAAGAAATCATTTTCTGATTCTGAGGAAACTTTATTTTTTTAAATTCAGTTTTCAATAAATCTTTTTTATGAACCTGTAAATCAAGTTTTATTTTTTTAATAACTTCATTGTCTTTATCTTTGATAACTAAAATTGGCTGTTTTAATTTATTGGATTGGGGATATTTTATTATTTGCTCTGGTACTGAAATTAATAATTCATTTTTTTCATTAATATATTCTAAATATGGATTCTTATTATAAATTCCATCATTATCATTTGGGGAATTTGCTTTATCAAAGTCATTCCACCATTTTTTTAATCTTTCGTTAATTCTATTTGTCAGAACTGAAGGACTTTTATTATCTTTTTCTTTTTTTAAGGTGATTAAAGATTTATATACAAAATCTACAGCTATATCTTCAGCTTGAAAAAGAAAAATACGGCTGGGTTCAATTAAAGAATATAGTCGCTCAGGATAGGCTTCTAATTTTTTTTGATCAGTTTTCAATTTTTTCTTTTTGCTTTTTAAATCAGATTTTAAATGAATTAATAAATTTTTTATTTCATTTTTATTTTTAGAACTAACAATATCTAGCAAATTATTTAATTTATGTTCTTGATAATCTAATTCTTTTTTTAATTTATTTAACTTCTTTCGCAGTTTTCTTTCTTCTTCTAAAATACTCTTCCCAATTTCAATACCTTTATCTCCTGAAATGATATTTAATTTCATTTTATAATTTTTAATTTCTTCTAACACTGAACGCTTTCGATAGATTAAAGCTGAAATTTTTTCTTCTATAATTTTTGCTTTTTTAGCTAATTCTGCTTCAATAAACGAATAATTAATTCCTGTTTCTGGCTCTAAAAAAGAAAGCTTCTCTTCTAATTTCTTTTGATAAGTTGAATTAGTTTCTTTTGATTTATTTACCTTATTTTCTATATTTCCTTTTTTTAATATTAAATCATTTATTGACTTTAATTTAGTAAAAAATACTGATGGTAGTTCATTATATATGTGATTTTTTAAAGGTAAATCTTTAAGTATTTCCTGGATATCACTTTTTATTTTTTTCTTTTCGCCTTTTAAAATGAAATATTGATTTTTAAACCAAAAGATAATTTTACTAAAAATACCTTTAAGAGTTTCAGCATCAATTTTAAAATTATTATACTTCTTATAATTAGACAATTTTATTGAAAGTTCATCAAAATTAATATTTTTTATTACCTTGACAACTGTTAAATCTAATTCTTGATCAAATATTCCACTACTTTCTTCTCTTATTTTAGCCTGTATTTTTTCTTTCTTATTTTTTAGATTTTTAATTTTTCGCTGCTCTTCTTTCTGTAATTTAAGTAATTCATTACTTTTTTTCTTTATTGATTCAATTTCCATTATTTTAGCTTTATAATTACTTATTTCACCTTCTACAGCAGCAAGGTTGTTAGTTTTTTGTTCTAAAAAATCAGATGGTAATTCCAATAATTGATCAATTTCTGTTATATTATTTCTATTTTTAATAAGTTTATTTATTTTTATTAATTGTTGATGATTCTCTAAAGCAAGCTGATAATCATTAATTTTTGCTCTGAGATTTTTTGTTTTATTTTTAAGAGTAGAGATATCTTCACATAAATTTTTATGTCCTTTATGATCCTTACGAATATTAACAATTCTTTTTTCTACATCTTCTATAGTGAAAGAAAAATCCAGGAAATCTCCACATTCTTTATATAAAAACTCCTCAAAATACTCCTGTAAATAATTATTAACTATTAAAGCATGGGCCAGTATTTGATTGACATATTTATTTCTACCTGGGTCCAATTTAATTAAATTATATTTTTCAAGGGTATAATAAAATACTTCTCCTAGTTTTTCATGCAACCGTGTATTGTCCTCTTCTAATTCAAGTTCCTTATATACAGGTCCCCAGAAGTTGCCCTCTTGATAATCTTTAATTCCGGTATATAACAAAAAGAGTGCAGTAGTAATAGGAGCTTTTCGTTTAAGATAAGAAGGATTTGTATTTAAAATTTTTATTTTATCTTTCATAATCTCACTAATATTATTTATTTGATTTTCATTTAAATCTATTTGCCCCAATAATGATATTTTAGGAATTAATTTGATAAAAGTTTCTTCATATTCTCTTATATTATTAGATTTATCAATATTAGCTTTATAAAACATAATAACCCCTCTTTTAAAAAATATATTTTTTTACAGCCAGTAAGAAGTAAAACCATCTTCTTCAAAGCGCCGCAGCATATATGCTATTTTTTCTGCTGACTCCGGATACTTAAAGCTTTCCTGATTTGCCTGATAATAGTTCCAGTTCTTCTGTTGTTCTTCTGACTTCAACTTCTTTAGCAGGCAGCAGATCTTTTAGATTTAAATACTTAGTTTTTAGAAATTGATTAGTGACTTTTAAGCTCTGAGCCTGATCAGAATAATCTTCCTCCAAAAAGGCTGTTAAATCGATCTGATTGAATTCAATTGTATTTGCTCTATCTAATACCTTTTTGCTGAATGGATGGGTTGTTTCGTCCATATTAACCGTTCCAATGAGATAGAGGTTGTCCGGGATATGTAGATTTGAGTATCTAGCCTTAGAATCATTGCTGTCATTTTGATCAAAATCATTTTCATTTAGTAACCTATCTGTTTTTATCTGGTCACCATCATAGTGACGGGTTTCCATCTTTGATAAAAAGTCACTAAAATAATATTCCACTCGGGCTAAGTTCATTTCATCAAGACAGACTAAATAGGGATTAGCAGGATCTTCAGCAGCTTTTTTGATTGTTTCTAAGATCGGGCCAGGCTGAAAATCTCCTCTGATATTGCTGTAACCTAAAAGATCTGCACTGTCATTCCAGTCTGGTTTAACTGAAATCAACTTAAAGCGATCATTTTCTGAGCTGCAGCCAATTGCTCTGGCAAATAGTTCTACCAGTTTTGTTTTACCTGTACCTGAGATACCAGCAAGCAGGACAAATGGCTTTGTTTTTAGAGAAAGATAGAAGTTTTCAATTAGGTTATCGGGATAGATATAACCCTGAGCTTTGATGTAGTTTTTGATTTGAGTTAGTTTTTCTTTTGTTTTAAGTCATCCATCTTTTCAGAAACTCCTTCTCCTGTTTCAATTTCAACTGCATCTAGTTCTAAATAATATTGTTCATAATATTTCTGATAACAGATATTTGATAACTCATAAGCTTTACCTTTACCAGATTCAGCAAGATTAATTTCATTATCTGTTTTAAAACCATCTAAATCCATCTCAGCTCTTAATTTATCACGGTTATTTATAAATTCTTCTTTGGTACTGCGAGTTACTCCCTGGTTAAAGGTTAAGTAGACTCTCTCCATATCTTGTGAAAAGAGATAAACTACATAACCCCCTTCTTGAGTTGTAGTTGTTACATCTTTATTCATTATTGCAAGCCAGGGAACTTTAGCCCAATTCCCCATTCCAATTGAGCCTTTGATTATATAATCATTTATTTTATAATGTGAAGAAAGTTTTTCTTCTAGAAATTCTGGCAACTGATGTCGCATTAAGTCTCCTAGTTCATGCCCAGCAAATTCTTCGTGTAATCTTGCTTCTTTATATTCTGAAACTATTTTGATTAAGTAATCTTTAATTGATGACATTGTATCTACCTCTTTTTATTTTCCCGTATAATATTCTGAAATTTACAGAAATTTATTTCCTTTTTATAGAAATTATGTTATAATTAATATAATTTAATGGAGGTGAACCAAATATGAGTTTTACTGATGACATGAAGGAAGCTAAAGCTACGCTCAAAAAAATTAAAAATTATGATATTAACGGTTTTGCTAGAGAATTAAAATATTGGATTAGAGAACTACACTTTTTTTATAATATAATTGTTCCTAACGAAACAAATAATCCATCAACTTCTTTTTATAAAATAAAACCAGCAAATAGGCCAACCACAGGACAAATTGCATATTTTAATTTAAGAAGAGGATATCCAAAAGAAATTTATGGTGGTCATTACTGCTATATATTAAAAGATTTTGGATCAAAATATTTGGTTATTCCTACAACATCAGTAAAAGAAAATTCTAATCCTCCTAATTCTAAAATTGAAATTGATATTAAAATTAAAGATTTTAAAAATGATAAAACTTCTCGACTTCATTTAAGTGATATGAGAGCAATTGATATCCAGCGAATTAATGAACAAAAATCTATATATGACATCAAAGAAAAACCAGCAGATCTTAACCAAAAAATAAGTGAATTTTTGTTTGAAACTGCTTGACAATTGACTGATAAAATAGTATTATTAATTTAGAAAATAAAATTATAAAGAGTCCTTAAATGGGCAAAATTAAAATTATGAAGGCACCTGATATTTTATCAGGTGTTTTTTCTTTTTTATAATTAAAATTTATTCTTCATCAGGCTGTTCAAATTCTTTTAAGGTCATTCCATTTTTTAATTTCCATTCTCTTAAACCATTAGCATTTCTCCCCATAACAATTGCAACTGCAGTTGAAGGACTAGAAAGCAAATAGTCTTTTTTGAAAATATAATTTTCATCATTTTCAACTACAATTTCTTTTTCTAATAGCTCTTCTCTCTTTTTAATTACCCAATTTTGAGCTGAATCAACAGTATTATTAGACATTCTAGATCCTTTTAGTACTACAAAACCCTCACTAGTTATTTGGATCTTTGCCAAAGAGAAAATATACTCCAATATTTTGTAGATCAGCTCTATCATCAGACTCTTTAATTAAAGAACGAGGGATTTTATAAGCTTTTCCAACCCAATTGGATAATTCACAGGACATTTTTTTATACTGCAGTCTTAGTAGGTTGAGTCACTCTAGTATCTCCATAATTAGAACTGTTATCCTGAATAAAATAACAATGTACATCCCTAGATACCGATTCAACAATATTAGAAAAATAATTTACATCTTTATTATAAACAGACGCAATTAATAAATCTACTTTAGATTTAAAAATTGATCTATATTCTATATCAGCTAATTCATAACAATTATAGCAAGCAAAATGAGCACCTCTCCAAACAAACTTATCATAATTCCAATATTTAGTATCTGGAACTTTTAAATGATTTCCAATGAGCTGTTCAATTTCTGCCGGTGAATAATGATTTTTTATTCTTACTTTGACTATTGAATATGTAACGCCCCCTAAGAGTATTGGACAGACACCAATCAAACATCTTATAATAATTATAGGGGGTAAAAGCAAATGGCTAAAACTTATGATCCTGATGAAAAAATGGAAATTGTTCTTCGAGTTATCAAAGGCGAAAAAATATCTAATCTAGTCGATGAATATGATGTCAGCCGCAGCTCCATCTATCTCTGGAAGAATGAATTTTTAGATGGAGGTATGAGCAAGCTCAGTGGTGATTCTATTACTGAACAGGAAGCCAGGCTTAAAGAAAAAGATGAACAAATCAAAGAGATGGAAAAAATCATTGGTCAGCAGAAAGTCCAGATGGAAATTCTAAAAAAAGCCCTGGCAGAACTAAATACTCCCGATAAAATTAAGATAATTAATCAGCTTAAATCAGAATATACTATTACAGAACTATGTCGAACTTTTAATATAGCCAGAAGCACTTACTATTACCGTCAGAATAATGATCAAGACGAAAATAATAAGACTGAAGATCAACTTTATACTGGTCATCCAGCTTATGATAAAGATGGTAATCTAGTACCAGAAGAAGATGTTGTTCAACTGGTTAAAGATTACTGTGATGAGTCTCCTCATCTAGGCTACAGAATGGTAACTGATTACCTGAACTATACAGAAAATCTAAAAGTTAATCACAAACGAATTTACCGCATTATGAAGGTTTTAGACCTCCTGCAGGATAAGATAGTACCAAAACCGAAAGAATATCAATTAAGACAAAAACATGAACTAACTGGACCTAACCAGCTCTGGGAGATGGATTGTGAAGTCTATAGAAAACATTACCGCAGCATAACCCACTGCAGGAATTCTATTGCTAAATTTATTGATAAATACAATAACAGAAGACCACATTCATCTGTTGGTAAAATACCACCAGCAGTTTATCATAAAAACATCCTGAATAACTTAGTTTCAGGAATTAAATTTGCAGCATAAGTAATTAAATTTACTGAGAATTTGTGTTTAACAAATCATATTAAAGCTTGTCCAAGATTAGAGGGGCTAGCTCATTTTTATTTACTGTCTCTTCACTGCTATTCCATTGAAATAACTCTAATAATTCATTAGCTTCAAGAGAAATAGAAATAGCTAGATCTTTAGGATTATGAAATTGAGACCAATTTCTATCATCTCTGAATTTTATAATTTTTTTTATTAATTTTTTATCCATAATCTTAACTCCAATCTAAAATTTATTTCATTGTTATTAAAGCAGCATTAATCCTTCGCACATACTGCCAATGTACATTATTGTATTTTTGAGCTAGTTTCAACAAATCAGGTGTTTCAAAATAGAAAAAGATATGTTTAGGTAAATCTAGCAATGATATTTGTGGAGAATCAACATAGTGTTTTCCATATAATTTCAAAAAATCTACCATCAATTCCTCATCAACTTGAAATTTTTCTTTCCAAGTATAATTATTACCTTCTACTTCTATTAGAGAAAAGTCAACTAATGTATTTAAAAAATTTCTTAAAGAACGGCGAGCAATATCTCTTTCCCCAATATTTTGATATGCCTTTTCTCTTAAATAATTAGCATCAATGGTTTCTTTGCTGCTATAATTTCTATAAATTTCTTTTGAAAATTTTTGTAATATTGGAGCTTTCACTAATAAATTAAAAAGCATTAATGGTTTAGCTCTTTCAAATGATTCTTCTTTAACCATATTGAATATCAAATTATCTGTAACTTTCCTCCCCCTTGAATTATCAATATCTTTCAAGAAATATCTTCCCATAACTGTAATAACTTTTCTTTTACCAGTTTTACCATCTAATTCAACTAAAATATTATCAATTTTATCTCTCTTTTTATAAATTGTATCTCCAACTTCTAAAATATCAATAGTCTTATAAATCCATTCTGGTTTTAACGGTCTATCAAAGCCTTTCATCCAATCACCTCTATAAATGGTATTATTACTTCTTCAATATTTACTCCTCCATGAGTAAAACCTGCTTCACTGTTGCCGAATTTTCTTCGGTTTTTCATAGTTAATATGTATTCTTCACCAATAATATTAGGAAAATTTAAAATCAGTCTATTTTCAAATTCTTCATTTTCTGCTAATTTTCGACTTCTATATAATACTGAGCGAGATGCTCTTTTCTCTATTAAATCTCTACTGGGATTAAACCCATTTCCTTCACAATATAAATTCCCATGATCTGAACATAAATATACTCTAAATTTATTTTCAATTAAATTATTAATAACAGCTGAAAATTCACTTTCATCAAGAAAGTTTTTCAAATTATTAAATTTTAGACTTTCACTTGTAGCTTGATGAGCAATTTCATCAACAAAATTATAAATCAATCCAATATACTCATAACCTAATAACTCAAAAATTTTCGGTTCATTAGTTCTATCAAAGAATATATTTTGATTTTTTGTCTTTTTATTTTCTAATACATTTTCTCTAAATAGCTTCTCCTCATCATATCTACCCTCATCTTCTAATGGAGTTTCAGTTGAAAAGATCGCCCTACGTGAATAAGAAGTTATAGTCGGTATTATAGCATAAGAAAAATGTTCATGATATTTAAGATTCAAATTTTTATCCAAATAGTTTTTAACTACAAACCAATCCTTATAACTCATTCCATCCAAACAAATTAAAGCTGTTTTTTGATCTTCGTTTAATAAATAAGATAAAATTTTATTATTCAATGGAGCATGTTGAAATCTTTGATCATAAACTAAGTCATTATACTTATTAGCTATAAATTCCAAAAACTTATTATCAACTCGTTTTGCAAGCTTGTTTAAATCATTATCTAACTTATTATTTTCATTTAAGTAAACTAAATGTGACCATTTTTTTGCAATATTTCCCCAAGCAACACTCTTAATTTCTTTATCTAATAAACTACTTAATAAATCATATTCTTTCTCAAAAAATTCTTTAACAGATAATTTATCAAAATTTATAATACCACTATTAAAACTGAAATTATTGGTTATTTTACTTTTAACATAATTGATATCAATATTTTCTCCCATCAAATCTAACTTTTTCATATAGCCCTGTTCAAAACAATTATCTAAAATATATTGAATTTTTTTATCATCAAAATTTAACTTAGAATTCTGATTAATGATATACTGATACCATTGTTCTTCCAACCAATTGAAAAAAGATTTTTGATTTGTTAGTTTATTAATATTTACATCTAATTTTTTACCATCTTCTGCAACTATTTTTTTTATTGCACCCTTAAGTTTTTTATGATTAAAATAAAATTTCATTAATAATGAAATTAATGATTCTAAACTATCAATTGGGAAAGAAAAACTATATAAATTTTTTAAAGCATATTTTAAGGTTTTATTATAATTTAATTTTTCATATCTTTTGAAGTTATGCTGATAATGATTATAAAGATCTCTTATTTCTGAATCAGAAATCCAATCAATTGCTCTTTTATTTAATAAAGGGAAAACATCTTCTAAAGAAATTTTGACTATTCTAAAATGATCCAAAAAATAACTTGATAAATTCTTATCTGATTCTACTATCACTAGTAATGAAGAATTAATATTTTTGATCTTTTTTCTCAGTTTTAACTCCATTGTATAATAATAAAGTTCATTAAAACTTTCTGATAGCTGATCAGCTAAAAAATCATTAGCTAGTAAATCGTCATCATCTATAACAAATATTATTTCATGTTGATATTCATTTAATTTTTCAATTATCTTATTATACCATTTCTCCATAATATCACCTATATCTTATTTAAATTCTACATAAGCTAACTGGACACAATCTAACTTAGGAAATAACTCTTCTTTCTCCTTTAATTGTTCTAATTCTAAATCATAATCAGAAGCTAAATTTGAAAGTTTTCCTTTTTTTATATTTTCAACTTTTATATTTTCAACTGCTTCCCTTTTCTGTTTGAAATATTCTTCAAGTTGTGATTTCTGTTGTTTTAATTTGTCAGTCCAATCTAACTTCTCTGATAAAAATATATCTTCAGCCTCTTTTTCAGCTTCTTTTTTTGCCGATTCTTCTAAGCATTTTATTTGACTATAATCTGGTAAGACACCTAGATTAAAATTATTAAAATCACTTATATCAGCAAATGCTTTAGAAATTCGCCGGTTGAATCTTTCAGTATCTTCTATAAAGATTGAAATTAATTCAGTATAATTATAGTTGAAATTATTCGTGATATTTAGCTTCCAATAACTTAATAATCCGCTTTTACCTGCAAATCTATTATCATTTATTTCAAATGCAGAGACATAGCCTTCTTTTTTTGATTTTTTAATAACTTCTTTAACATAATCATGGTTTAAACTAAATAAATCTGCCTCTTCAGTATTTAAACCTTTGCTGGGTTTAAAGATTACCTTAGAAAAATGATTTTTGAATTTTTCGTTCGCAAAATTATTTTGAAAATAATAAATATTTTCATCCCTACTGTATTCATTTAACTCCATATTATTTGACTTGAAAAATAATTTTATAAAAGATTTAACTTTTTTAGGCACTTCTTCAATTACTTTTTTATCAGCTTTTTTTAATTCATTCTTTTCATTAAAAGGAATTAAATAATCTTCGTCTTCAATTATATTTTTAGCTTTATTATACATTTCTTCACCAATTTGATCTAATTTTTCTTCTTCCAGCTCATCATTGATCACAGCATCAAAATATAATTGATTAAAATTAAAATCCTCCTGTAAAGTTGAAAGAACATCTCCAAACTTATCTTCTCCAAACTGGTCTTTTATAATTCTAAGCTTATTTTCTAAAATTTCTCTAACATGTTCTTCCACTGTATCTTTTAAAATAAAGTTAAAGATTTTAACATCTTCTTTTTGGCCAATTCTATCTATTCTTCCTATTCTTTGTTCCAATTTCATAGGATTCCAGGGTAAATCATAATTAATCATATAAGAGCAGAACTGTAAATTAATACCTTCTCCACCAGCATCAGTGGATACTAATATTTGAGATTCTTCTTTAAACTTATTTTTCTGCAATATTTTTTCCTCTAATGATAATTTGCCATTAATATGTGCTGTTTTATAACCTAATTTTTCGAGAGATTCTAAAATATAATTCTGTGTTTCTATAAACTCTGTAAAAACAATTATTTTCAAGTCCGGATCTTTTTCTTTTTGCTTAGCAAAATCAATAATTTCAAGCAATTTCTTTAATTTAGCATCATCATTACCATTTAAAGATTTTTCAGCACTTTTAATACAATTTTCGATTATATTAATTTCTTTATTTAGATATTTATCATTTTTTAAAAAAGCCATATTACTTTCAATAAATTCAAGCTGTTCTTCACCACTAAGCTCATCTAAATCCTCTAAATCAAGACTATTTAATCTGCGAGAAATATCTTTTACTTTTTTTAATTTTTTATATCTTTTTTCTAAAGTCTTTTTAATTGCTCTACTACTACTGGAAACAATTCTTTGATAAAGCATTAACAGAAAAATCATTGGATAATTTTTCTCAAATTTAGCTAAATCATAATATTCCGAAACATAATCTACAATATTATCATACAATTCTTTTTCAGCTTCATCACTGCTGTTGTTTCTAGAAATTCTAACCTCATTGGTAAGTCTATTTTTAAAGATGCGTTTACCTTCCATATCTACAACTGCTCTTTTTTTATTTCTAACAGTTACTTGTTTGACCTTTTCAGGAACAAGATTATCTCTATTATAAAATAAATGGGGATCAATTAATTTTAACATATTTTGAAAAACTGCTGGTTTACCATTATGCGGTGTTGCAGTTAATAGCAAAAGTGTTGGAGTAACTTCTGCAAGTTCTTTTCCTAATTTATAACGGGCGGTTTCACGGCCAGATTTATATTTTGTTAATTTATGAGCTTCATCAAAGATAACTATATCCCAATCTCCATCAATACAACTATTGTATATTTTCTCATTATGTTCTTTTCTTCTCTTATACTCAGCTTCACTAATTTCATCAGATAATTTATTCGATTTTAAAAAGTCAATTGAAGTTATAACCTGATCAAATTCAAACCATATATTACCTTCTTCACCATGAAGATCTTCCAAAGCATTAGCTTTATCTTTGTTTAAAATATAAAAGTCTTCATCAAATTTTAATTTCATTTCCTCCTGCCATTGATTAGTTAATCCAGCAGGTGTAATGATTAATACTCTTTTAGCTGTTCCTCTTAACTTTAGTTCTTCAAAGATTAAAGCTGCCTCTATAGTTTTACCTAATCCGACTTCATCTGCTAATAAACATCTAGTTTTGAATTTATTAAGCACAAAATTCAAAGCTAAAATTTGATGTGGTAAGGGCTGAATCTTAAAATTTACAGAAGATATTACATCTTGGTTATTATAAAACTGTTCTAAGTTATGGGCCATATTTTTAAGAAAAAAAGTATTTGGATCTGAACTATAGCCTGCAGCTAATAGGGAAGAAGGATCTGGCAAAAGTTCCAGATCCTCTTTTTTTACTTGTATTGTTTTAGTAACTTTTTTAAAGAAAACTTCAAAATAAATATTATTGAAAATTTCAGCTTTAGAAATTATTTGTCCAATACCATATTTATCTTTATATTTTACTTTACTTCCTAGCTTCATAATTCCACCTCAATTTACTCTGTTTTCATCCGAGCAATATCTACAAAGTCAAGTATATCCCCACTGGATTCTAGAGTAGATTTATATAATCTATCTGCTACAGTTACTATATCCTCATAGTTTTCCTGTTGATAACATTTAGTAAAGCCATGGATTAATGCTTCTTTTCTTATATTTTTGATCTTTCTACTACCGTTTTTAGCACGGTCCAATAATTTTTTCCAGGCCCTTTCTAAATTCTTAGTTCTACTTTTTTCTATACTTTCTCTTTCTTTTCTAGTTTTTGGTCTTCTATATTTTCCGTCTTCTAAAATAAAGTTTTGATCTAGTAATTCTCTTAATTCAGGTATCTTATCATCAGTTTGTGTTGCTATTTGCTCATAACTAGTATAAATTTCTCCATATTCTTTTGGTTCATCTAAAAAGTTATTGATCCAGGTTAAAGCACTTTTCTCATCAACAACAAATAATACCTGATTACCTTTTTTAATGTCTTCTATTTCATCGAGTTTAAGCGAACTTTTCCACTCACTATATTCATCAGCCTGATCTTCTAAGAACCAGTAACCATCTAATTCTACAAAGTTATCATGTAATAACTTATAGAAATTATTAGCATCATATTTTATCTTAAATCCATTCTCAACATAATGGGCTAACATTTTAGAATAAAGCATCTGTTCTGTTCTTTCTATATTAGCTTCAACTGGCAAATGTTTTAGCTGTTCTTTTACAAAATCTGCTTCTAATCCTTCACCAGCATTTTTTAAGAATTTATCTTCAAATTCTTTTTTTGGCTTGTATGCATTAATTACAAGATCATTTTTAACTGCTCCTGGACTACTTAATTGTTTGATTGTTCCTTTCTTTTTATCTAGAGTTGCTACTTGAGCTATTATGAAACCAGCTCTATTTAAAGACTCTTGTATACCATTCCAAATGGAAGCTTTAGAATTATGAAATTCAATAGTTATCCATCTATTAGGTTTTAAAATTCGATACATCTCTTGAAAGGATTTAGTCATTAATGATGTATAATCATTAAGATCTTTCTTTTGCTTATTATTTATTATTGCCTCATCTGTTTTATTAGTAAAAACTTTCATCCAAGATTCCATTAAAAAATTAAGTTCTGAATACATTATATTCGCACCAAAAGGAGGGTCTGTAAAAATATAATCAATTGAGTCTTCTTCTAAATTTAAATTTGTAATTGACTGGTTTGATATAAATACATTTTTATTGTTTTCTTTTAAAGTTCCCTTAATCATTTTGTTTATTCTTCTTTCTAAGGCATCAATTAGGTTATTTTCTTCAAAGAAATAAGGACAGTATAGAGTACCTGATAAAGTTCCTACATGACGATTTCCATACTTTGGTATGTATCTGTTTCTCTTTGAAGCTCTAGGTAGTGATGCTAATAATGCATTTAATAAAAAATTTCGGATAGATTTTCTCTTAGAATATTTATCTGTTAAAGAAAGAAATTTACTTAAAACCCATATATTTCGTTTGGTAAAAAAATGATGTACATGAGTAAAACCATGAGATTTTATCGGTTGAGAAGTGTTATAACCATCTGGTAACTTGTTATTTGGATACCAATATGGTATTTCTTTACTTCTTATTTTTTTAAGTTTATTAATATCTTTTTCATCTGGAATTTTTTCATATCTGGTATTTTTATATGAATAAAAAATTAAAACAGGTTCCTGTCTTGCTATGGAAACATTCTTACCAAGAGCAGTATCATATAATTCATGAAAGATTCTTTTTGATTCTTTTTTAGAGATTTCCGCTCCACAACTAGAACATTTATATTTTTTTTGATTTTCTCTTTTCTCACCATTGTTTTTAACAGATTCATCCCATAAAATATATTCAGTATTACAATAAGGACATTCATAGACATCGCTCCAAACTACATAGTCTATAACACCTAACTCATTATTTTCTTTATGCTCGGTATAATATAATTCTGTACATTCATTTTTAAGCTCATCTATTATTTTTTTTGTAATTGTTTTTAATTCCGCTTTGTTTAATTTTTTATTATTACAACTGCTTGATATTAAATTAGCATACGGAGATAATTCTACTAATAAAGCATTACGTTGTGTTTTTTGGGCAGCTACTCCTGTCATACCAGTACCTGCAAAGCCATCAAAAACAATGTCATTTTCTTTTGTATAATGTTTAATATATTTTTGAATTGCTTTATGAGGTACTTGAGTATGATAACTATATGCTCTATAAATTGAATCATTTTTCCCCTCACTAACATCACCAACAAAGGGCTTTCTCTCATAATCATCATTCTCAGGATCATATGTTGTTCCATATTCTTCAATAAAGTCATTGATATATGGATTAGGACAAGCTGTGTAATAAGGTGGATCTGATAGTTTTAAAATGTCTTTATCATCTGCTATTGGGAATCCATCTATATCTCTAGCTCCGTCTAATAATTTCTCTAATGGTGTAATATCTTCTTTATTCAAAATTTATTCCTCCTCATCAATTTCTTTAAACTTAATTCTAATATTATTTTTATCTCCATGTTCTAAAATCCAAGCTTTAATTTCAGATAACTTTTTATCAAACATATCATAATCTAAAACACCCTGATCTTTAAATATAATCTCCATTAATTGTTTAGGAGTTACCTCTACTTCTTTTAATTCTGAAAATAGAGTATTTAATACTGTGATTATCTCATTTGTTATAGTTTGAGGCAATTCTTTCTTTTCTAATATTTCATCAACAATATTTTGTTCAGAGCTAGTCAGTTTAGAAATATTATCCTCATAATTTCTTATTTCAGAAATGATTTGACCTTCCCACTCTTCTTCAATCTCTATTACTTGATTAAATAAATCGTCTAATGTGTCATTTAAATCATTAAAATTACTATCTATATTTTCTGGGAAATTACAATGCGGACAGTTAATTTTTTCTTCTAGATATTCTTCTTTTAAATTTGTACACTTAACTCTTTCTAAGTTATTAATTTTCACCTTTAAGTTATTATACTTTCTAGTATTTATACCAGTAATATTTTTAAGCTTTTCTAAGCGTTCTAATTCTTTTTTATTATTTATTTCTTCTAATTTAGACCATTCAATATTTTCTCCAACTTTGTTCCGGTGTTGACGATAATATATAGCTTTATACTTATCTTTAAATTGATTTAATTTTCCTTTTAACAATCTTCTTTGATCATATTCTAATAATAACATTAAATCATTGTCGTTTGTTCCTAGCAATTCTTCACAAGCAACAGCTATTTCTTTTAATTTATCGATAGATTCATCCTCAAAAAAACTAGCATTTTCTTTAATCAGCTTTAAAGCTTTTTCCATATATAGATATTCATCATATATAAACTCTTCAAAGTCATTTAAGTACCCAAATAAATGCTCTAAAAGTTTAAGTCCTTGTTCAAGATCTTTTAATTCATCTTTATCCAAACTAATCTTTTTGAAATCAGTAATAGTATTAACCTTTGAAAATAAATCAATCGGAATATTTTTTAAGCCTTCTCTTTTTTTAATTAATTTATTTATGTCGAAAAAATCATTTGGTTTCATTTTTAACTTATTCAGTTTTTTATCAATTTCTTCTATCTCATTTTTAATATCATCAATTCTTTCTTTAAATGTTTTTAATGCATTAATCCTTTTATTTTCTTGTCTTACTAAACCAGGATTAATATCTAAAACTTTAAATAAATCAATAATAGCATCTACAGGAAAATCAGTTTCTAAACTTACATAAGATATCTCTTCAAATTTATCTAAACCTGAACTGAAAAATTGCTTTAAATCAGATGCCGTTAAAGTTCTTACAGAACCTCTATTATTGTGTTTTAAATTAGCCTCTCCATTATAGGTTATTACAAACAGAATCAAATATACTAATTCTTTTTGCAAACCAAATGGTGGTTCTGCTAACATTTCAACTAATCTATTTATACTAATATTTTTACCTTTATTATCTTTAAGCTTATCTAAAATTATATTAGCATACTTAGAATTTCTGGTATCTAGATAATTATTATCATCTAATAAGTTAAGAGAAGACAATAAATTTTGAGAATTACTTAATGAAATCTCTTCTCTACCAGTTAAGATACTATCTATTGTTCTTTCTACTTCTCCCTGAATATTTTCTGGAGATAATCGGTTTATCAAATCAGGATACTCAGGATATTTATCATTAAATACATGTCCAAATACAGCTGGTTTAACTGCTTCATAATAAGCACTTAAAGTGTCTGGCTCTTGTGCTAATAATTTTTTGGTACTATCATAATCCCCGCCATTTTTGATATTAGTTAACAGCAATAACTTAAGTAGTTTTTCTTTTGCCTCTTCTAAAAACTTCCTCTTCTTTTTATCCATTATACTTTTAGGATAATTACTGCCACTTTTAAGAGAATTTACTGCAGCTATCTTACTAAGTAAATTATCTAATTCCTCATTATATTCTAGATTTAAAATTGCAGTATCAAAATCACTTTTTATTGTTGCTGATTTTTGATATGGAGAAACTATAACAAAATTAAAATCTCCATCACCCTTTTCTAAAACAACTGAATTATCATCATAAATAAAAGTGCCTTCTCTAAATGATTTCTTTTCTTTCCAATAACTATCATCATCAAAGACTCTGTCATGATTTGAATCTGAATCTAAATAGAAATTATCTTTTAGAATGTTTAATAGCACACCATCTTCAGCACCATCATAAAGGTTTTCTGCTTTTCTTTGAATAACTACATCATAGTCAATATCATGGTCTAAATCCAAATAATAATAATCATTTTTAGTCTTATTAATAAATTGTCCATCTGTTACTTCTCTTAATTTCTTTAAAATCATTCTAATTCTATCTACATTTGTAATATTATCAGAAATTATCATTAAGTCATTAGCTAACTCATCTGGATTAGCACCATTATTTGTTGTCTTACCATAAATTTTTAATACAGCTAAAGCATTGATTATTTTTTTTGCATCTTCTTGGTGATTTGGTCTTAATAAATCAACTTTACTATTTAAAGTTTCTACAGCATTAACTACAGGGGCTATTTCATCGAGTTGTCTAATGTTATGATCTTTAGCCATCTTATTATAAATTTTATCAAAAGTTACAAAGGCTGGAAATTCTTCATCCAAAATATTTTTCACTTCTTTAACAGTGAAATCTAAAATACCTCGATTCTCAAAATAAGGTAAATAATTGAAAACTTCAATAATATAGGGATGAACTGGAAATAATTCAACAAATTCATTTAAATTATTTTGGACTTGAGGAATTTGTTGACCATACTTATCTAACAAATCTTTTAATTGATCCCTTTGGCTAATATCTTTTTTTAAGGCTCTTTGTGATAATACTTTTTTAATATCATCTTTAGAGATAGTAATAATTTCATAACGTTGAATAGTTCTGCCAATGCTTTCAGCCTCTTCAATAAATTCATCACTTTCAAATACATTTTCCTGCATCGAACCTAAGAACATAAAATCCATTTGGTTACTTGCTTGTGCTAAAACTCTCATAAATTGAGTGTCTGCAAATTTCATCTCTTTACTAGGTTTTGACTTTAAGAAGTCAGAAATTTCATCAATAATTACTACTAATCCCATTTTAGGATTTTCAGATTTAATAATATCCAATATTTCTTTTACTTTTTCTTTATGATCATAAATATCACCAGCATCAATCTCCGGTATTTCAATACCATAATTTTGTTTTAGTTTAACTGTTAGTCTATCGTAGAAAAATTCACTTAGAGTATGTTGACTTGGTTGAAGTTCAAAATGCACAACTGCAAATTCTCTATCTAAACTCTCTTTAAATATTTCTTTAGTTTCTTCATCTTGTAAACTATCAGCTAATCTATGATTATCAATTACTGCTGCTAAAATAGCCAGAAAGTGAGATTTACCTGAACCATAGTTACCAATAATTTGATAAGACTTATGTTTAGGTTTTTTTAAGTCTTCTGCTATTCTTTGAATATGTCCTTTTAAATCATCTGTTATTACATATTTTTCAATTGTATCTTTTGCTTTATCCTCAGTTTCAATATATGTATCAATATCAATAACTTTATCCAATTCTTCTAAATGTAATAAATCTTTAACTTTCATTAATTAATTCACCTCAACTTCAGTTATTCTTTCAGAGACAATTCTAGATATATCAATATCTTTATGATCCTGTTTATCCGGGGTAGAATATATCACTTTATCATCTCTCATTTTACCTTCAATAAATATTACGGCTTCCTTGTCTCCTCGCATAGCATATCTAAATGTTTCAACAGGATTAATTAAATTTAATTCTGGAGAATAGATTATACTTGTATTAGTAATTACTATTTTATTTTCTTGATCACTAAGCCATTCTTTTATCTTATCACCAATTTTTAAACCAATTTTGTTTTCAGGTATATTCTCTACTAAATCTAAAATTACTTCTTCAATATCATAAACATCCCAGCCATTATTTTTTAAATAATCAATTATATTATTTTTATGATTTTCTTCACTTCCTACTAATGTTAAAAGTTTGTAATGACTGCCTCTATTACTTTTAATTAAATCATCTATATGTGTCACCAAACCACCCCTTTAGATTTTTAATCATTAATTATAATAATTCAAGAAATTGTTATTAAGTCCTTTATTTTATATCTTATTACAAAGACCAAATATCAACAGCAATTTTAGATAATTCTTCACTTCTTTGTAAAATAGAATTAGATTTCCATTCTGAATAATTTTTAATAATTTCCTCTGTCATTTTAAAACTAGATTCATCATAACGCTCTTTCTTTTGCTTAAAAGGCTTATTTGAAGCTCTAATATTTAACTTATATTCTAGTAAAGTTAAATTCCCTATTCTAGTTTTTAAATTCTCAAATTCAGCTTTATCTACATCTAAATAATCAGCCCACTTTTTATACTTTTTAGCAGTAAAAGAACTTGTCGGTGCAATATGTTCAATATGTACCTCTGACCTTTCCTTAATTGATTTACCAGCAGCATTTTTCATAAAATGCTTTTTCTCAAAAGTGTCCAAAATATATTTAGTTTGATCATTATTTCTGAAATCTCTTTCTTTAAAATTATTTTCAAATTCTGAATCACTTGGCATGTTCTTTTTAAAATAATTTTTTATAAATAATTCAGGATTATCTTCACTAAAAGCATTAACTGCTAAATAATTATAGATTGTATCTAACTCACCTGTAGCTAATTGACCAACAATTCGCCTGATAGAAAATGTTTCAATGTATTCTAAAATAGAGGTCAAATCCTGAACTGAAAGCTCTTTTTTTAATGTCTGATCAAAAGCTTTTAATAATAGTGTTCTAGCTGGCAAGGCACCAATAGCATTAAAATTATTGAGATGATCATTTATAATTGTTCTCTGATTTTTAGTAAAAAAATCATCACCAATATTTGCATTATTAATATTTCTATACAACTCAGATTTTTCTTCCATATTTTTTATATAATCTTCTATTGTTAGATTATAATCTGCTAAATCTTCATTAATTATTTCTTTAAATCTATCATAAACTCTTCTTTGAGTAATTTTACTGTTAGTTACTGGTTCACTCGACATTATATAATGCCTAAAAAACCTGACTTTCCTATTTACATCTTGAATATTCAAAATAATATTTTCCCAATTCTCTTTAATCAAGTCTGTATCCACATCTTCATTATTATTTGCTACTTTAAGTAAATAATTTTTCATTAAATCTATGGCAGATAATTCTAAACCTCTGTCATTTAAAGTTTCAAATAATCTAAAGGCTGATTTTTCATTTTGAGCCTGGATTAACACAACTAAAATTTGTTCTAATAATTTATCATAAACTTCTTCAATTTCTTTTTCAGTCATTTTAGATAGTTTTTCTTCAAAAAATTTATAAGCATTAATTAAATTTTGATTATCAATGCTTTTCATATTATCATTCATAATATTTTCATAATCAGAATGATCTAATTTACCCAATTCTAACTGAATTCTCCTTTTAGCTTTTTTGTTTTTGGTAAATAAATAATTAGCATTTATCATTTTTGCCATTTCATTATATTCTTGATTATCTTTAAACTTCTTTTGAATATTTTTTAATAATAACATAATTGTAGTTAATCTTTGCTGTCCATCAACTAATTCTAGTTCATTAAAGCCAATATTATGAGCTCCAGTTATAACAACTATTGATCCTAAAAAATGTTCCTCATCAGCTTCTAATGAATTTAAATCAAACCAAAAATCTTCAAGCTGCTCTCTTTTCCATGAAAATCTTCTCTGATAATCAGGTATTTTATAATATTCACTATTTCCGGTTAACACTTCTTCAATTTTCATTTCTTCTGCATGGATTTTATTTCCCAATTTAATCACTCCAATATTTATGATTTATTATATCTACATCAAATCTGACAAATCTCCCAATTCTTCAATCAAGGGCAATATAATCTGAGAAATGGGCTTAGTAGTTTTTTGAATCACTTTTTCTTTATCCTGCTCATCTTCTAACTGAGAGTAGATAGAAAAGCCTATTAAACCTAGTGCTATTTTAAATCTTTCTTCATAGAGCTCTATTTCACTCTGATCTAATTTTTTAGTTTTTAAAGTTCTCTTTAAATTAACATTATCTCTGTTTATATAAATATCCAAGTCTTTATCTGACTCTTTAATTAAAATTGTACTATCTTCACTCCATTTTTCAGGCCAATCCTCTTTTTCTAATAAAGAAATATTAGGTAAATTTAAATTATCATTTTTATCTTTAGGTTTATTAGTTTTAGTCTTCTTTTTCTTTCCTTTATCAGTTTCAGTTATATTTAAAATAAAACTATCCACAAAAGTAGGTGCAGCACCAAAACTGTCTAGTTCAACATCAATCGTAATCCTATCTCCCTCTTTTAAGGAAATTAATTCTGGAACTACTGTTAGAGTAAGCTTGCCGTTTCTTAGTCTCCTACTTTTAATTAGACTATCATTAGAAATTCTTAGTTCACCAGGATCATTAGCTCTATCTAAAAATTCATTTTCTACATCTGTCTCAAAAACAACTCGACAGTAACTATTTTCTGGACAATTCTTTTTACCATCTTTAGGATTTATCAATTCAAAATATGTTGGAAATCTTTTTCCTTCATATTGATCCTCGTTATCTCCAATTTTCCAGGGATTGGCTAATTTCTTTCCCTGGCCAAATAAAATAGCTATTTCTGAGTTTTTCTTAACTAATTCCTGGAAAAGATCTTTTGTTTCCTCAGCTTTCTTTTCTAAAGTTTTTTTCATTTTTTCTTCTTTTCTTTTTATATTCCATTTTTTTAATAAAACATCATTTTTTAATAGATTTTCTAATTCCTTTTCTAACTTTTTACTTAATTTATCCCCAGTTCGTAATCTATCTCTAGAACCCATAAAAAGATCTTCTCTAACATCTTTAGAAAAATCACTGCAGTCTAGATGAACCAACAATGAATTTTTAATCCAATCCTTTTTTACTCTTTTTCTAGTAAAAAATCTACGATCATAAGTTGCATGGGCCTGACCATTTATTGTTAAAATAATTGCTTCAGACGCTTTTAAAAAATGTTCTTCTTTACCATCTTTAAATAACCAAATTTTTACATGAACAGTTCCTAAGCCCTTAATTTTAAGATCTTCAGAAATAGGAAAGTCTTTTTCTATCAGATTATATATATCTGGATTGTTTGCTATTCTAGCTGTCATTCCAGTTAAAGTAGTCTCAGTTAGATCTCCTTTATAATTTCTAGCATCTACTAAACGGACAGGAATTGGCATATTGAATAATATTCTGTTTAAGCTATAATATAAATCAAAAGTAATTAAAGTTCTATCAGTTATATCATACTCATATAGCTTAATTAGAGTTCCATAATTTATTTTGTTCTTATATTTTCCAGACTTGCTATCAGGTAATATATCTAAGTTATCAGCCTTAAAACTTACAATTTTCTGGTCTGGTGCAAAATATTCATAAACCGAAGATTTCTCTCCAGCCTTGGGGCGTCTTCTTCTAACTAAAGTAAAGCCCCATTCATTATTTGAATCATCAATCTTAGGATGTTTTCGAGACATGACAAACTGATAATTTTTCTGACCACAAAAAGGAAGGGCACCAGTACCACCCATATTAAATCTACCCTGAACAAATAAAATTTTGTCTTTGTTTGATTTATGTAAACTTAATAGAGTATCCGGAAAGTCTTCTGGTCTTTGCCCCTCACCTTTATCATAAATAATATAAGATGGATTTTGACGGGATCCTGTTGCAATCAAGTTTATTTTTTCAGCTAGTTTAGTTTGTTCTTTTGAACTAAGAAGAGAAATTTCACCATCTTGAATATTAAAGAACTTTTCAACTGCTTGGTTCATAGTTTTAGGAGCAGCATCACTATTAGGATCTATACCGTTTTTTTTAGCTTCAGATATTAAAACTGCATCTATACTATTGATTATTTTTTCTACTAAAGCTAAAGTAGAATCACTCTGTTGATTACCAATAGTGCCAAAGTTATTATCTAAATCACCATAATTTCGCCAGTTATTATCATCAGCAAAAATTTCATGTTTATTTAAGATAGAATCAATTTCTTTTTCTGTTTCCGCTTTAATAAAGTCTATTGCTAATTTTTTATAATTAATTTGATTATCAAAACCTAGATTCATTTTTTGATAATTCATAACTGCTCCTTTCTGCTAAACTCAGCTGGGCCTAATCAAATCAACATCTTCGATCTTCCACTTTTCAATCTTGCCTGATTCGTTAATAACAATCAGATGATCATTTTTAATATCATAAACTTTTCCTGTTCTACCATCAAAATTTTCTACAATATCGTGTAGATCAAACTCATCAATATCTTCTTCATAACTTTCTCCAAAATCAAGCTGTAGATTTAAATCTTCATTTTCAGTAATTTCTTTTTGACTGCTAATTACTTGAAAACTCTTAGATTCAACTTCAACATTTTCATTATCCTTTTCTTGATTCTGTTCTTTTAATCTATCCTGATTCTTATTATTCTTTTCAATTTCTTTAGGCTCTTCTTCAAACTTTTCTTCTCTTTTTTGAGGCTTTATATTTAAAGAATTAAGTATTTTAATTACAGAACTCATTGCCTGATCTGGATCATTATAAAAAGCAGAACCTGATACGCGCCAGAAGGTCCAGCCAACTCTTTCTAATTGATGCTGTCGCATTTTATCAGCCCACCATTTTTCTGGTGGATGCCAGCGGTCACCATCACATTCTACAGCCAGTCTGTTATTTTCTCCTTCAACAACCAGATCAATTCTATAAGCACCAACTTCTACCTGAGGTGTAACTTCATATCCACGTTTAGTTAACCAGTCATAAACATCTTCTTCAAATACAGAATCACATTTTTTCTTTTTATTTTCATCTAAATCTTTTTCTGTAATTCCATTTTTAATATAATTCAATAATTTATAGCGCAGATCATCCTGATTGTTAAGATCAGTTCCCAATTGCACAGAATGAAATAAGATTAATTTATCTTTAGCCCGGCTGGTTGCAACATTAATTCGCTGTTCATAGGTTTTACCGGATAAAGCTCGATAATTATCATCCTGACCACCAACAACCATTGATAAAATAATTATATCTCTTTCATCACCCTGAAAATCATAAGCATCTCCAGCATGGAATCTTATTCTTTCCTGATCTTTAGTACTAATATAATTATCAATTAAATTATAGATATGTTTGGCCTGATCTCTTCCGGTTAAAGAGATAACACCAAAGGTTTTATCTCGATATTTATCTTTTTTTATTAACTCTGCTATTTTTTTACAAATTGCTTCTGCCTCTACTTTATTAACTTTATTTTTTCTATAACCATCTTTTACATAAACATTTTCTAAAACAGGCTCTAATTTTTCGCTCTGAGCCGGATTTCTTAATGGAATTATTTTATTTTGATAAAAAAGATCATTATTAAAAGATATAATCTCAGGTAAACATCTAAAATGTTCTTTTAACATCAATTTCTTTGTCCCAAAAAATATTTCTGCTAACTCAAAAATACTAGTTTCTAAGTCAAAGTTATCACTAAAAGGAATATCACCTAAATAACGAGTAATATAATCTAAAACTTTCTGCTTATCTCTACCTACTGCAGAAGGAGTAATCTGTTTTTCATCTCCAACAATAATTGCTTTTTTAGCTCGCAAAAGGGCCAGTAAACTAGTTACATTAGATTGACTTGCCTCATCAATAATGACAACATCAAAAGTTGACATTTTTTTCACTGTTGTCTCAGAAACCTTATAGACAGGCATTATCCAGGCAGGTACAGAATCTCTAGCTTCTTTCATATATTTACGGGCTTTGGCAGCATATTTACTGGCATATTTACCATAACCCTTTCCAATTTTTTTGACCATACTTTTCCAGCTTTTTAAGGCCCCTATATTCTTTTGAGTAATATTATTGATCAAACTAATTTTGGTAGTCACTTCCACAATGTCTTCTTTTAATTCTCTAATCTTATCCTGATTTTCTTTAAGTTCAGCTTCTAATTTAGACATTTTCTCATTTTTATCTGCTATATCTTTTAGATAAGATTTTAGAATATTAAATTTCCAGGCTTCTTTCCAGTTATCTGGTTTAAGCTCATTAGAATCAATTTCAGAATCTAACCAATCCTGATACCAGCGAAAAGCTTCTTTTTTAAGAATCTCTAACCTGAATTATTCATAGCAACCACGAAATAAATTATCAGTCCTAATATAGCAACATTCTATCAAAATATTATTTTCACCCGGTGGGTGAAAGATTT
>NZ_SOEF01000029.1:6535-35541 GCF_004366375.1 Halanaerobium congolense | reverse complement strand
CGCTAATAAATAATTCAACCACTTAAAGAAGGATTCCTCTTTTTTATTTTAAAAAAATCGTTAAATTTAATTTACACAACTTATTATACAATACTTCCAATAAAAATTCAATAATATAAAATTATATTTAACTAAGTTATGGTTTTTTAAATTAAAGAAGTCGACTGCCACCAAAGCGCCTGAAATAAAACAACTATTATTATAATTATTGTCAGCGGCAGACCAAATTTAATCACTGTTTTATTATCATACATACCATTATTTTCTCCTATTCCAACTAAAATATTTAAGTGATGAAATGGAAATACGTAATGAAGTGCTATCGATGAATATGTCATTAAAGCAGGTACTAATGGGTTGATGCCTTGACCTTCAGCAAAAATAATAAAAGCTGGTATTGCAATTCCCATAACAGCAATAACGCTCCCCAAAAACATATGCATTATCATCGATATTATAACTATCATTAGTGCAAAAACAAATATATTTGCTGGAAGTTCTGCAGGTAAGATTACAGAAGCAATCCAGGCATTCATACCTGTACTCCCTCCAATTCTTCCAATTGCTACAGCTGCTGTCAGAAAAAATAAAATTCCAAGAGGTACATTTGACCAGTCTTTAGCTTCTAAAACATTTCCCACTAAAGGCATTCCCATCAGCGCAGCAATTACAAGCGTTACCCAACCTAAATCGATACCATGCAGTGAATCAGTTGTCCATAAAATTATCGCTAAAGCAATCCAAAAAATCATTCTCTTTTCTTTAGTTGAAAAACTTCCTAAATCCTCTAATTTTTTAGAAATCTCTTCTTTATTGACAACAACCTTCTTCTCAGGTTGAAAAATTTTCAAAAATAAAATTAAAGTTAAAATTGAAGCAAAAAGTGCTGGTACACCCATCTGATAAAGCCACTCCAGCCAGCTCAAACTTTGACCTGACATTTCCACAGCTAAAATATTAATAGTACTATCTCCTGTCATGAAAATCATTGAAATAGGTACTGAAAATGCAAAAACAGCAAAACCAATTTTTTTGCCATCATTTTCAGAAATTGAAGCACTATCAATTACTACAGCCATGACAGACATTATTAAAAAAGATCTGGGCCAGGGGTGTGGAATCAATAAACTTAAAAGTATTGTTAAAAAGAAAATAGAAAAAATTATACTTTTATAAGAATCTACGTATTTAATAATAAAATTGTATGCAATTCTTTCTCCCAAACCAGAAGACTTTACAGCAGCTGCAATTAAATAAGCACCTATAATAATATAGATTAGCGAAGAAGACCAAAGTGAAAAAACTTCTTCTGGAGCAGCTATTTTAAAGATTAATAAAAGTGATAAAAAAAGAGCTGATACATAACCAGGATGTGCCACCTTAGCAGCCCAAAAAACAACTGTCATTAAGCTTAAAGCAAGGGTTTTTTGCCCAGCAGCTGGCAAATTTGGCAGATTTAAATTCCAAATTATCACAGCAATTAATATTCCTAAGCTAAAAATTATTTCTTTTTTATATTTTTTCAACTGCTCCACTCCTAGTAAAATAAAGTTAGATATATTAGAAAATTAAGTTTTTTCTGCTATAAAATATATTCTAGATATCAGCTGCAAATCCTTTTTTAAATATTAGATAAAAGCGATATTTAAAGTTGATTCAGAAAAATAAAAGGCTGGAGCTAACCAGCCTTTGTGAATGATTTCTTTTAAACCAGGTACAAAACGGAGGTTTTGTACCTGGTACCAAATTATTGGTACCAAATTATTCAGCTAATTCTTTTTTGCGTTCAATTAGCTTTTCTTTCTTTTCTCTGTATTCTTTGAGCTTCTGTTTTTCTCCTTCAACTAAATCTTGAGGAGCGTTATTAACAAAGCCTTTATTATTTAATTTACTTTCTGCTCTTTTAATTTCAAATTCCATCTCTTCTATTTCTTTTTCCATTCTTTCTATTTCTTTATCCAGGTCAATCATGCCTTCAAGCGGCAGAATAACCTCAACCTCTTTAACTATTGAAGTTGAAACTTTATCAGGTCGCTCCAGCTCGTCTCCACCTATTTTTAAATCTTTGATCCGGGCTAGATTTTCAATATATTCTCTTCCTTCTTCTAAAATATCAAGCTTAGCTTCTGGTGCAGCCAGCAGCGCTTTAATTCTGCGACCTGGATTAACTTTCATTTCATTTCTAATATTTCTAACTGACTTGATCACACTCATTACCAGCTCCATTTTTTCTTCAGCAGCAGGGTTTAAACCACTTTCTTCTTTAGCAGGATACTGAGCTCTCATAATTGTTCCTTCTGTTCCCGGCAGCTTCTGCCAGATTTCTTCAGTAATAAAAGGCATTACCGGATGTAATAATCTAAGCAGGCTTTCCAGAGTATTTAGAGCATAATACTGTGCAGTTAGCTTCGCTTTGGGATCTTCATCCTGATATAATCTAGCCTTTAAAAGCTCAATATACCAGTCACAGAATTCATTCCAGATAAAATCATATAAGGAACTTGACATTTCACCAAAGTTGTATTTCTCCAGAGCATCATCAATTTCTCCGGCGACTGTATTTAGTCTGCTCTGCATCCAGTTATCAGCCAGAGTTGGTTTTAAATCAGCCTCATCAACTGAGTCCAGATCAAAATCTTCTAAGTTCATCAAGACAAAACGAGAAGCATTCCAGATCTTATTGGCAAAGTTACGGCTGGCTTCAAGTCTTTCTTCTCTAAAGCGCATGTCATTACCGGGTGTATTACCTGTAATTAAAGTAAAGCGCAGTGCATCTGCTCCAAATTGGTCGATAATATCTAAAGGGTCAATTCCATTACCTAAGGATTTACTCATCTTTCTTCCCTGAGCATCGCGGATCAGCCCGTGGATATAAATATCTGAGAAAGGTTTTTCATCCTGGAATTTAAGTCCCATAAAGATCATCCGGGCCACCCAGAAGAAAATGATATCTCTACCGGTTACCAAAACATCAGTCGGATAAAAGCTAGCTAAATCATCAGTGTCTTCCGGCCAGCCAAGTGTAGAAAATGGCCAGAGTGCAGATGAGAACCAGGTATCTAAAACATCTTCATCCTGACGCAGCTTGCTGCTGCCGCAGTTAGGACAACTTTCTGGTTCTTCTTTACTTACAATTACCTCATCACAGTCATTACAGTAATAAACCGGGATACGATGGCCCCACCAGAGCTGACGAGATATACACCAGTCACGAATATTGTTCATCCAGTTCATATATACTTTTGAAAAACGGTCAGGTACAAAATTAATGTCACTATCTTCTACAGCCTCAATTGCCGGTTCTGCCAGCGGCTGCATCTTAACAAACCACTGCTTGGAAATTAAAGGTTCAATTACTGTATCACAGCGGTAACATTCACCAACATTGTGCATGTGGTCTTCGATTTTAACCAGTAAACCTTCTTTTTCCAGGTCCTCAATTACTTTTTTGCGGGCTTCATAACGGTCAAGGCCTGCATAAGCTTCACCAGCAGCTTCTGTCATTTTTGCATCTTCGTCAATAACTTCTACGATCTCTAAATCATTACGGCGGCCAATTTCGAAGTCATTTGGATCATGGGCAGGTGTTACCTTAACCATACCGGTTCCAAATTCACTATCTACATATTCGTCAGCTATAATTTCGATTTCTCGATTTACTAAAGGAACAATTACCTTGGCTCCAACCAGATCTTTGTAGCGCTCATCTGAAGGATGAACTGCAATCGCAGTATCTCCGAGCATAGTTTCCGGTCTGGTAGTAGCAATGGTAATATATCCTTCCCGATCTTTATAAGGATATTTATAATGATAAAACTTACCTTCTGTTTCTTTATGTTCAACCTCAATATCACTCAAAGTTGTATGACAGCTTGGGCACCAGTTAACAATATAATCTCCCTGGTAAATTAAGCCTTCTTCGTATAATTTGATAAATACTTCTTCAACTGCATCTGAGCAGCCTTCATCAAGGGTAAATCTTTCTCTTGACCAGTCACAGGAAGAACCCATCTTTTTTAACTGATTGGTAATTCTAGTTCCATACTCTTCTTTCCATTCCCAGGCTTTTTCTAAAAATTCATTCCTGGTCATATCTTCTTTTTCGACACCTTCTTCCCGCATTTTATCGACAACCTTAACTTCAGTTGCAATACTTGCATGGTCAGTTCCGGGAAGCCATAAGGAGCGATAGCCCTGCATTCTCTTCCAGCGGGTCAAAATATCCTGAAGAGTATTATCTAGAGCATGTCCCATATGTAATTGTCCGGTAATATTTGGGGGAGGCATTACAATACTAAAAGTCCCCTTCTCATCTTCTATTTCTTCTCTTGGTGCAAAATAATTGTTTTCCAGCCAGTATTCATACCATTTATCTTCCGTTTTGGCCGGATCATAGGTTTTTTCTAAATTTTCCAAATTAATTCCCTCCATTTTTAAGTTAGTATTTATATTTTAATTTTTATTCACAACAAAGCATTAGGTGAAATTTAATAACTAATAAAAAACGCTCTTCCATCCAGTTAAGGACGAAAGAGCGTTAAATTCGCGGTACCACCTTAGTTCCTCCTGCTCTTATGATGCAGAAAGCTCTCATTTGTTAACGACTGCTGTGCCGTTACTGATTATTACAGATTAGCATTAAAATCAATGGGTCGATTTACTGCTTAAAATCTGTCTGGTCAGTAAAACTCGGAGACGACTTCATTTCTTTTTGCTGTCGGAATCTTACAGCCGCTGGATTCCGTTCTCTTTCAGCTTTTTAAAAATTACTACTTCTCTTCTTAGTTTTTAATTATTCAACTATCGTTATTATAATATCTTATTAAACAGTCTGCTGTCAAGAGTTAAATTCAACATTTTAAAGCTCATTAGTCAGACTAATCAATTTGGAATTGAATTCTCAAGTACTTCTACTTCCAGACCAGCATCTTCAAATTGTGGCTTAATTTTTTCTGCTGGCCCCACAATCACAGTGAAAATTATTTCTGGATAAAGCTCTTCAGCAAAAATTTTCTGAACTTCTTCACTACTAAGGCCATTATACTGTTTGATCACATTATTAATATAGTTATCCGATTTATTATTAAATTCTTTTTGGTAAACAATTTGATCTAAAACATCGATTTGATGCTGATAGGCTTTTGGATAAATTGCATTATATAGATTTATATTCTCAAAAAGTTCTTTTTCAGTAAATTTCTCAGTTCCATTTTTGATCTTTAATATTTCTTCTTTGACAGCTTCCATACCGGCCAGTGCTTTTTCAGGTTCTAAACTTAAATTAATAAAATAAGCTCCACCATAATCACTGTATTTTGTCTGAGCATATATACCATAGACATAACCTTTATCCTGTCGAAGATTTTGCATTAGACGACTGCTTATTGAGCCTCCACCAAAAATGCGATTAGCCATCATAAATGGAATTTTCTTTGGAAATTTATTGCTGTAAAAGTTATAACCCATTCTCATATTAGCCTGAGTAGCATCCTCTTTATTAATTATTATTATTTTTTGCTGAATTTCGGGATTAACACTAACATAGCTTTTATTTAAATCTGATTTGGTGTTTTCCCAAGCTGCAAATTTACTTTTAATTTCCTGTTTTAGTTCGTCAAGGTCAAAATTACCGCTAACTGCAAATACAATGTTTTCTGGCCTAAGAGTTTTACGATAAAAAGCTTTGACCTGAGTCGGCTCCACTTCTGCTAAAAAGTCTAAAATTAAGTCATAGTCATAATTATAACCATAAGGGTGTTGCCCATATAGGTTTTTGAAAAAATGCATATTTAAAAGCGCAGAATCATTGTAAAACTGGTGTTTATAATACTGCCTGGATTCTTTAACAGTTCTTGTAAAATGATCACCTTCAAATTTTGGCCGCTGTAGTACTTCAGCTAAAAGTGAGATCAGCTCTGAACTTTCTGTACTTAGAGAATTAGCACTGATAGAAATCCGATCAAAACCCGCTGCAAGATTTAAGGATAAGGCATTAATTTCTTTAAAAAGTGACAATTTTTGCTCACTATAATTTTCTGTTTCTAGAAGCATTAATTCTGTCATCAAAGAGCTGATACCAGCATTATTTTTGTTTTCATTTATTTGGCCAGCATTAATATAGCCCTTTACTTCAAAGATCGGCAGACTCTTATCCTGAGCTAGATAAAACTTCATCCCATTTTCCAGTTCAAAAAGTTCATAATCAGGTATCTCAATTTTAGGTTCATCATTGACTATATCTGCCAATTCTCTAAAAAATTCTGGACTTAAATTTTGATTCTGAGCCGCTGCACCGAAAGTAAATAGGAATAAAATAATGATCGTTAAAGATAAAATTTTATATGTCTTTTTCACTGCTGCGCACCACCTTTGGCTTCAGGTAAAATATAACCTCTTGTCCGTTGATTTTTTTTGAAATATTTTTCTGCAATCTGCACCACATCTTCTTTAGTTAAATTGTTCATATACTCAATTTTTTGCTGCAGCAGCTCCGGTTTATTAAAACGAATTTTATTTATTGCATAAGTTTCTGCTGTTGAGTCAATATTTTTTTGGGAAAAGATTAATGATTTCTGATACTGTTTTTTTACTATTTTAAATTCCTGCTCGGTTATTCCTTCTTCAAAGATTAGCTTTAGTTCCCGGTCAAAAGCCTGCTGGGCTGTTTCAACAAGGTCTGGATTAGAAGGAATAAAATAAATTGCCGCAAATGATTCTTTACGAAGGGTATTAATGGTAGCTGCACTTGCTAAGATAAGTTCTTCCTTTTTCTGCAGCTTTTCTTTTAAACGAGAACTCTGATTATTTGCTAAAATATCAAGGAAAATTTCTACTGCGGTTAACTCCAATTGGTCACCTGCAGGTATTTGATAAAGCTGAAACGCATAAGGAAGATTGGTCTTTAAATTAAGAGTATATACTTTTTCGCTTTCCTCCTTTGGAAACTTAAAATCTTTTCTTTTTATTGCTGCCGGTTTAAAATCAGCATAATACTTTTGAGCCATCTTTTTTACTGCCTCAACTTTTACATCACCACTTACAACCACTAAAGCATTATTAGGAGAATAATAACTCTGGTAATGTTCTTTTAATTCAGCTGTAGTAATATTGCTGATATCTTCCATCCAACCAATAATACCATGTTCTAAGTAGGTATCTGGATAAGCATATGCTTTAATTTCTTCAAAACCTTTAGAAAATATATTATTATCTACTCTCATTCTTCTTTCCTGTTTAATAACTTCCCGTTCTCTATTTACTTTCTGTTGATCAAAGGTCAAATTCCGCATTCGATCTGACTCTAAAGCAGCTGCCAGTTCTAAAGCTGCAGCGGGAACTTGATGATAGTAAAATGTGAAGTCATAAAATGTTGCTGCATTTAGCTGGCCACCTACAGAAGTAATAAGATTATCAATCTCACCTTCTGGAAGATTTTTGGTGCCCATAAACATCAGGTGCTCTAAAAAATGCGAAATACCGGTTTGGCCTTCCTTTTCATCAATAGAACCTACATTATAATAGGTTGAATATTTGATTGAAGGAATTGAATGGTCTGGAAAAACCATGAATTCCAACCCATTTTCCAGTTCAAAACTATGATATTCAGGCTGGTCTAAATCTAAATCCGCAGCTGTAACTGGAAAAACTAAAATAAATAATAAAAAAGATATTAAAAAAACTACTTTTTTATTTACTGAAAAAAATGTCCGAATAACTTTATTCAATTTTATCCCCTCCCTCTAAATATTTTAATGCATTGTCCAAATCCTTTGGATAATTTAAATTAAAAAACAATTTTTCTAGCTTGAATTTTTCTTCTAACATAGCTTCACTTAAAATTACCTTTTCAGCATTAGCGTAAAAAGATTTAACTCTCAAATTATCATTCAAAATTTCATTTTGGACCTTTTTCAATAGTGAATAATGGTAAAGAGCTGCCAGTGGTTCCAAAAATCCATTATATTCTGGCACAACAATTTCAGCTTTATTTTTTCTTTTTAAAATACCTTCTAAATAACTAAAATAATTTGATTCCAAAAAGGGCATATCACAACCGCAGATAAAATTATAGTTAGTTTCAGAAAAATATAAGCCGGTGTAAATACCGGCCAATGGTCCCTTATCTTTATAAATATCTTCATAAACTTTTACTCCGTCTATAAAAGAATATTTATCTTTAGAACCAATTATAATTACCTGATTAAAAAAATTGTTTAAATTTGAAGCAATATATTCTATTAATGTTGTCCCGGCAAAAGGGAGCAAAGCCTTATCAAGATTTCCAAAACGTCTGCTCTTTCCTCCTGCCAGAAGCACAGCATTTATTTTAGGCATCTAATCTTCCTTTTCAATAACTTTATTTATCTTCAAGTACATGTTCAAGTCCCTGTCCAAAAAGGCACATCACATGATCATCATCGAGTGAATAATAAACCGAACGACCTTCTTTGCGATACTTAACCAGTTTATTGTTTCTTAGTACTCGAAGCTGATGTGAAATTGCAGAAGAGCTCATATCCAGCAGTTCGGAAAGGTCACAAACACAGAGTTCTCTTTCTTTAAGGGCATAAAGAATTTTGATTCTAGTTGGATCCCCCATTGTTTTGAACAAATCTGCCAAATCATAAACTACTTCATCAGTTAGTTTTTTTTCTTTCATCACTTTAACTACCTGATTATTTGGATTAAATACTTCACAAATATCACACATTGCTTTTTCTTTAAGTTCTGCTGCCATAAAATCCACTCCAATTAAATATCTTTTGTCTTTAAAATTCTCATTACATTAAATACCGCCATTAATGCAACTCCAACATCTGCAAATACTGCAGCCCACATTGAAGCCATACCAAAAATACTTAAAATCATAACTGCAGCTTTAATTGAAAGAGCCATTATGATATTTTGCCAGACTAATTTCTTAGTTTTAGCTGCAATATTTAAAGCGGTAACAATTTTCGAAGGCTCATCTGTCATTAAAACAACATCTGCTGCTTCAATTGCTGCATCAGAGCCAAGGCCTCCCATTGCTATTCCTAAATCAGAACGAGCTAGTACAGGTGCATCATTTATTCCATCACCAACAAAGGCTAATTTTTTTGATTTTTTTAATAGTTCTTCAACTTTAGTGACTTTCTGATCCGGCAGCAATTCTGCATAAAAATTATCAAGCTCCAGTTTAGAAGCAACTTCAGCTGCTGTTGCCTGATTATCACCGGTTAACATCACTAAATTATTAATTCCTAAGTCTTTAAGCGCTGAAAATGCAGAGACAGAATCAGATTTTAGCTGATCAGAAATGACAATCGAAGCTAAAAATTCTCCATTTTTGGCTAAATAAACAGCAGTTCCAGTACTCTTAACTTTTTTGAAGTTAATATTATTTTTCTCCATAAGTCTTTCATTTCCTGCTAAAATTTTATTATTATTAAGAACAGCTTTAACACCTGAACCTGAAATCTCTTGATAATCACTATCAGCTGAGTGTTTTTGATAATTATCAGCTGCATTAACAATTGATTGAGCTATTGGATGATTAGAAAACTGTTCTACTTCAGCAGCTATTTTTAAGATTTCTTGACGGCTGTGATTGCTTTCAATATTAACCTCAGTTACTTTAAAATCACCTTCGGTTATAGTACCAGTTTTATCAAATACTATGGTATCCAGCTCATTCAAAGCTTCCAGGTAGTTGCCTCCTTTGACTAAAATTCCATTTTTTGATGCCAGACCAATACCACCAAAAAAGCCAAGCGGAATTGAAACTACGAGGGCACAAGGGCAGGAAACAACTAAAAATATTAGAGAACGATAAAACCACTGGCTAAAGGCAGCTCCGGTTAAAAGTGGTGGTAATACAGCGACTAACACAGCTGTAAAAACAACAAATGGTGTATAATAACGGGCAAATTTGCTGATAAACTGCTCTGTTGGTGCTTTTTTAGAACTAGCATTTTCTACAAGTTCTAATATTTTTTTTACAGTTGAATCCTTATATTCTTTGGTCACTCGAACTGTAATCAGCTTATTTAAATTTATCATTCCACTTAAAACCTGGTCACCTTCTACAACATCTTTAGGCATTGATTCTCCGGTTAAAGCAGAGGTTTCAAGAGCACTTTCTCCACTAACTACTTTACCATCTACTGGAATTTTTTTCAGCCTTTACAGCAATTAGATCTCCAACTTTCAAATTTTCCGGTTTAACTTCGATAATTTCTTCATCTTTAATTAAATTAGCAAATTCGGCTTTAATATCCATCAAATCTTTTATCGAACGTCGTGAATTATTAACAGCTCTTTCCTGAAATAGTTCTCCTACCATATAAAAAAGCATAACCGCTACTGCTTCTGGGTATTCCTGGATTCCAAAAGCACCTATTGTAGCGATAACCATTAAAAAGTTTTCATCAAAAATCTGTCCCTGCCCGATATTTAAAACGGCAGCTTTAAGAACTGGATAGCCGATTAAAAAATATGCTGTTATGTAGGCAGGTAAAGCTAGGCTGCTTAAGATACTGCCTTTAAAAATATTTAAATGAGAAAAACTTAGGGCAAAGATAAAAAATAAAGTTCCAATAAATATATTCTTTTTCTGCCAGAGATATGATTTAAGTGATGATCCCTCAACACCAACTTCTGCTTGCGTTTCTGACTTATCTCTAACCTTAACTCCTGGTTCTATTCTATCTGAAATTTTTTGCAATTCGTCCTGGCTCTTTTCTAATCTCGCCTCTTCAGCCGCTACTTTTAAAGTAGAAGTCGCAAAATTTAGTTCAACTTTGTCCATTCCATCAAGTTTTTTGACCTGATCTTCAATTTTCATGGCACAATTTGAACAATTTAAACCTTCAAGCTCAAATTCTTTTTCATTATTTTTTTCTTCAACTGTATTCTGCATTTTCCACCTCTGATTTTTTATTTATTATATATGAACAATTATTCAAATGTTTCATGCTTTAATTATAGAATATTTGTTGAGAGGTGTCAAGATATAAGAAATAAAAAACTTCATAACTCCACATCAGACTTGCACTGATTAGCAAATATTCATGCCAGGCAAACTAACAATAAAACTGCAGATATTTATCTGCAGTTTTATTACTCTTATTTTTTTAATCAAATTTTCAATTCTCAATCTTTATTTTCTCTAATAAAATCATACACTTCTTCTATTTTTGGAAGTGCTTCTTTCGCACCTTTTCTTGTTACAGAAATTGCAGCAACAGCATTTGCAAACTCCATAATATTTTCAAAATCTAATTTATTTAAATAAGCTGTTAAAAATCCACCAGCAAATGCATCTCCAGCACCAGTTGTATCAATAACATTCACCTTAAAACCGGGGCTATTTATTTCTTTCCCACTGGAGGTCTTTAAAAAACTACCTTCTTTGCCCTTTTTATAAACAACCATTTTACATCCCAGTTCTAAAAATATATCCAAACCTTTTTCACTATTTTTAATTAGATCATGATATTCTACTCTATTTAAAAATAATATATCAGTCTCTTTCAAAATATATTCTATTTCTTTTAAACCTTTTGAAGAAATTAATGTCCCAGGATCAAACGAAACAATCAAGTTATTTTCTTTAGCATAAGAAAGCAAAGTAGGAACAACAGATAACAAAGGATTACTCATGTGTAAGATTTCAGCTTTACTTATATAGTTTTTATCAAAATCTTCTTTTTTTGTTTGAAGATTTGCTCCTAAATAACTTAGTAATCTTCTTTCTCCATCATTATCTATAATAGCAAAAACTGTACCAGATAAATAACCTTCTTTTTTATTAACTTTTGATACATCTACCCCTTCTTGTTGAAGACGTTCAAGCAATTCCTTACCATTCGAATCATCACCAATACTTCCTACATATCCTGTTTTTTTCCCTAATCTAGACAAAGATACAGCGACATTTGTGGCTGCACCGCCACAAAATTTTTCTAAATTATGTATTGGCAATTCTTCATCTATTTCAGGAAGCCTATCCATTCTCCCTATATAATCTACATTGATATCACCAAAACATATTACATCAAATTTAGAATTCATTAAATATAAACCCTCTTCCATATAAGATCTATCTTAATTTATTTACTATATCCATTAATCTTTTTACTCTTTCTACATCCACAGGATTCCACCAAACTCCATCCTCTTTTAAGTAAGAGCCAACAACTGCTCCACTAGCAATTTCCAGAATCTTTTTTGCATTGTCATCATTAATACCACTACCAACTATAACAGGAAGCTGAGTATTATTGCTTATTCCAACTAACTCATCTAATGAAGTTTCATCTCCAGTACGACTCCCGGTAGCTATTAAAATATCTGCATCAAAAAATATATTATCTCTTGTCTGTTCAGCAAGTGATCTATCAGCAACAATTGAGTGACTTCCATGTTTAACATGGACATCAGCCATTACTTTTATATCATCAGCCTGCAGCATTTTTTTGTAACGCATAGCTTCTGCCGAAGCCCCTTCTAAAATCCCTTCGTTAGCTACATAGGCATTGACCCACTGATTACATCTGACCCAGTCTGCATTTGTAGCTTTTGCCGCTGCTAAAGATTGAATTACTCCATTTGCTAAGAAATTAAAACCGAAAGGTAAATCAACTTCTCTAGTCACCTCATTTGCTAGAACAGTTAAAGCAGCAACTGTTTCATAACCTATATCTTCCGGCTTAGAAAATGGAACATCCCAGGCATTTTCAAACATTAAACCATCTACTCCACCTTCTTTTAAGGCTAGAGCATCATTGATTGAAAACTCTATTATCTCTTGCATGCTTTCTCCATTATAGCGCGGAGCACCAGGTAATGGTTTAGTATGAATCATACCAATAATCGCCTTTTTTTTGCCAAAAATATTTTTTATTTCATTCTTCTTCTTTGGTAAAATACCTATATCAGCCATTTTATTCTCCCCTTTTATCTACTTATATTTTTCTTTTTCAATTTTATATTATTAACCAATACTGCTAATAAAATTACTAAACCTTTAACCATCATCTGATTGTATGAAGAAACATTTAATAAGTTTAGGCCATTTCCTAAAATACCAATGATTGCAACTCCAATAAATGTACCCGATACACTACCTATTCCACCTGCAAAACTTGTACCTCCTAATATTACTGCAGCGATAGCATCAAGTTCTGCACCATCACCAGCATTTGGAGATCCAGTAGAGAGTCTAGAAGCAAGAATGATTCCACTTATTGCTGTTAAGAATCCAGCTGAAGTATAAACATAAATTAATGTCTTATCAATATTTACACCACAAAGCCTTGCTGCTTCTTCATTACCGCCAACAGAATAAATATGTCTACCAAATTTAGTTTTCTTTAAAACAATATGACCAATGACCCCAATAAAAATTGCAATAATAACTGGGATTGGAATTGGACCAATATAGCCTCTACCAATTACTCTGAATAGTTCATTTGATACATAAATTGGTCTTCCAGATGTATAAACAAAACTTAAACCTCTTAAAATAGTCATAAGTGCTAAGGTTACAATAAATGGGGGTATATTCTGTTTAGAAACCATAACTCCTGTAAAGGCTCCCACTAAAGATCCAACTACTAAAGTTAAAATAATTGCTACAATAATTGGCAGACCCATATTAACAATTAACCCTGCTGCAACCGTACCTGTTAAGGCAACTAAGGCTCCAGCACTAAGGTCAATACCTTTTGTAATTATAATATAAGTCATACCTACAGCAATAATACCATTAATAGATGCCTGTCTTGCTACATTTAATAAATTAGAAAAAGTTAAAAATCTATCTGACATAAAAGTCATAAAAACAAATAATATTATTAACCCTAAAGCTGCACTACCTTTTTCACCAAAAAAACTTTTTATTCTATCTTGAAATGATATTTTATTTTCTAACTGATTCATTAATTAACCACACCTCCAAAGGCAAGCTTGAGAATATTTTCTTCTGTCTGTTTTTCTCCCTCTAAAAATCCTGATATTTCCCCTTCTCTCATGACCATAATTCGGTCACTCATTGCTAGTAATTCAGGATTTTCAGATGAAATCATAATTATGCTAATTCCTTTTTTTGCTAATTCACCCATAAGTTCGTATATTTCAGATTTTGCTCCCACATCAATACCTCTGGTAGGCTCATCCATAATTAAAATCTCTGGAGCCAACAAAATCCATCTTGCAATAATTGCTTTCTGCTGATTTCCTCCACTTAATTTATCAATTTTTTGTTTTAATGAAGGCGTTTTAACCTGTAGTCTTTCTACTAAAGATTTAGTGGCAATTTCTTCAGCTTTATTATCAATTAAAACATTAAATTTTCTATCTATTAAGTCTAATCCGGGTAAAGTAATATTTTCTTTAACACTCATAGTTTTTATAATTCCAGTAGCCTTTCTGTCTTCAGAAATTAGTCCTAAGCCAAAGTCAATTGCATTTTGGGCATTTGATATTTTTACAGAATTTCCTTTTAAAATTATTTCTCCATCATCAAATTTTCTTAAACCAAACAATGTTTCCATGACTTCAGTTCTTTGACTTCCTACAAGTCCACCAACCCCAAGAATTTCACCTTTTTTTAAATTAAAACTAATATTTTTAAATTTATCTTGATAAGATAGATTTTTAACTTCTAGAATAGTTTCACCGATTTCAACTTCTTTTTTGGGAAATAAATCTGTAACTTCTTTTCCTACCATTAAATTTACAAGTTGATCTTTATCTTTAATTTCATTAATTTCAAGAGTTTTGATATTTTTACCATTTCTTAAAACAGTTACTCTGTTAGCAATCTCAAAAATTTCTTCTAATCTATGCGAGATATAAATAATTGTTACTCCTTGATTTTTTAAGTCTTCTATTATTTCAAATAAAATTTCAGTCTCTTTGTTACTAATTGAAGAAGTCGGCTCATCCATAATTAATATATCAGCATCTAAAGAAATAGCTCGTGCAATTTCTATCATCTGCTGTTGAGCAATACTTAAATTTTTAATTAATGTATCAGGAGAAATATTCAGTTTTATCTTTTTAAATATTTTTCTGACTTCATCCGTCATTTCTTTGTCATTTACAAGGTTGCTTTTATTATAAACTCTTTCATTACCCATAAAAATATTTTGAGACACAGTTAATTCTGGAAATAAAGTAAGTTCTTGATAAATTGCACTAATACCTAAATTTTTAGATTTTGTAGGACTAAGATTTTTAACTTCAGTACCTCTATAAAAAATTTTACCATCTGTTTTTTGATAGGCACCTGTCAAAACTTTTATCAATGTTGATTTTCCTGCACCATTTTCGCCAATAAGTGCATGAATTTCACCTTCTATTAAATCAAAACTGATATTATCTAAGGCTTTAACACCTGGAAAATGTTTAGATAGTCCTTCTAACCTTAATATTTCATTATCCATAATTTCACCCTATCTTTTTTGTAAATATATTTGCTTTTAATTATAATTTGGTTAACTTTCCCTTTTTTATAATTAATTGAAGGATTTAATATATTTTTAGAGAATATATTATTTGTGAGATTTTATAAATCCTACTTAGTGGCATTTAATCATCGCCAGATAATTTGCCACTAAGTAAGGATTAAAACTTATTTGTTTAGTTTAAGAACTCATCAACATTATTTTCATCATATAATAATACTGGAACTGGAATTAAAGGATCAATTTCATTTCCATTAATCTTTTCAACTAAAGCATTTAAAGCTCTTCTTCCCATTTCTTTTGGCTGCTGCTGTATCATAGCTAAAATAATACCATCTTTGATACCATCTGCTGCCTCAGGAGTCAGGTCAAAACCTACAATTTTAACACCTTCTGCTCTAGCTGATTCAAGTGCTGATTTTGCACCAAGAACACTATTTTCAGCAGTAGAATATATAATATCTACATCAGGATTAGACTGTAAAATGTTTTCCACAGTATTCATGGATTCCTCTCTATCATAACCAGGCTGTGGTTGAAGAATTTCAACATTTCCCATTCCTTCTAATGCCTTTTCAAAACCAGCAACTCTCTGCTGTTGAATATTTGATTCTAACCAACTTACTATGGCTATTTTAGCATCTCCACCTAATTCATTTTCAATATATTCTTTAGTATACTGACCTAACTGCTCTCCAGCATCTTCATTTAGAGTACCAACAAATGAATCAACTTTGTCAGTCTCTAATTTCATATCAATTGTTACAACAGGCATTTGTTCAGCTGCTTCATTTACTGCTGGAACAATTGCTGCAGGATCTGTACCGATAACTATAAGCCCATCTACACCCATAACCATATAATCTTCAATTGCAGATACCTGTTCTTGAGCATTTACATTAGGATCATTTGTAAACAGTTCCACACCATGTTCTGCCGCTGCTTCTTTTATCCCTTCATCAATATCAATAAAAAACTGATGTCTTAATGTAACAGTTGTAACTCCAACAGTTAATTGGTCATCCTGAGCTGCCACTGAGATATTCATGCCCAAAATCATAAAACTAACTAATAACAAAATTAATATTTTCTTTTTCATAGTATCTCTCCTCTTAGTTTTATTGTTTGAAAAATTAAAAAATTTAAAATTTATCCCCTCCTTGTTTATAATTAAATTGACTAAACTATATAAACATATTGCTTTATAATAAATATCCAGATTAACTTAAAAATTAATCTGCATATAAATTAACTTTTAAGTTTAGTTTCTTTTCAATCTGATTGAGTATTTATATTTATCAGCTCTATAATACATCTTAACAAATTCAAAAGGGTCATCATTATCTGTACAAGTTATTCTTTCTAAAATTAATAGTGGGAATTCTTTTTTTATCCCAAGCAGATTACTGATATATGAATTAGAAATTCCACCTTCTAATGTTTCATCAGCATAACTAATATTTATACCATAATCTTCTATAATATCATATAATGAACTTTCATTATCCATTTCTTTAATTTCGTCTACCGCTTTTTTATTCAAAATATTTGTATCTAAATAACAATCATGAACACCTACAGATTCTTCATTTATCAGTCTTAATCTTTTAATATTTAAAAAAACTGTTTGAGAATCTGTTCCCAGCTTCTTAGCTACCTCAGCATCAATTGTTTTTTCGATACTAATGATTTTTGATTCGGGATTTAAACCCTTAGCTTCTATATCTTCTGTAAAACTTGTTAAGTTAGGTAATTCATGTGACAATTTAGGAAATGAAACAAACGTTCCTTTACCCTGCTTTTTCTTAACTAAGCCTTCATTCTCCAACTCCTTAATTGCCTGTCTTACTGTAATTCTACTAACTCCAAACTCCTGCTGAAGTTCTTTTTCAGATGGAATAATATCTCCTGGATTTAAATCTTCCTCTTTTATTTTTTCTTCTATTATATTTTTTAACTGAATATATAATGGTAAATGATCATTTCTATCAACTCTCATAAGTAAACGCCCCCAAAATTTAATTATCATGTCATTATAACGTCTCTATGTTTATATAGTACTCTATTTTAGGTAGAATGTCAATATATTTATAATATTTTTATAATTAAATTAATTGTTTAATTCAATAATACTGAGGGCCATTATTTTAATATAATCAAGATATTGATCAAGATCTAAATACTCATTTATACCATGCGCTTGCTTAATACTTCCAGGTCCAAACATCAATGTCGGCACTTTGGAATAATTTTGCAATAATCTAGCATCACAACCATATTCAGACCCAGCAATTACTGCTTTTTCATTATCTCTAATTTTTTCAAAATTACTGCTAAATACCTTTAAATAATCCTCATCGCTTTTAAATTCAAATGGACTGCCTTCTTGATATTTTTTCAATTTAGGTTTGTGATTTTTTAACCATTGATCACCATTTGAAATTAATTTAATTCTATCAATTATCTCTCTTTCTACAATTGATCCTAAACCATTTGAATCAGCATCTTCTGGTAAAAAATGAACACCAAAATCAACTCTACAATTGTCAGGTACTACTGAACCAGCTGTGCCACCATTTATTGTACCAAAATTTATAGTTGGAGGAGGTAAAATAGAATTCCTCTTTTTTAAAAGCCACTCTGATTCTAATTCTTTTAAACCATTAATAATTTTTATTGTTTTTTCAATTGCATTAACTCCTAGCCATTTCAACCCAGAGTGTAGTGATTTACCTTCAACATCCATTTTAAAAAATACCCAACCCATATGAGATCTCATTATCTTTAATTCGGTTGGTTCAGCTACAACTGCTAAATCAGCTTTATAACCATTATCAATACAGGCTAAAGTTCCATTACCTCCACCTTCTTCATCAACAACACTTTCTAAAATTATATCACCTTTAATATCGCAGTTACATTTAATTAAAGATTCAACTGCTAAAATTAATGCTGCCAATCCACCCTTCATATCACAAGCTCCTCGTCCATATAATTTATTGTCAATTATTTTGGGTTCTAAAGGATGTGAATACCATTGATCAATTTTATTAAAAGGCATCGTATCAATATGACCATTCAAGATAATCGACTTATGATTTTTGCTATCTTTGCCTTTTAAAACTCCAACAACATTTGGTCTATTTTGATAGTTATGACCTAAGGAAGCTTCAGCATATTTTTTTAGTTTTTTATTTTCTGGTTCAAATGTTTCAATATCTAATCCTAACTCTTTAAATTTAGAAATTATTATTTCCTGACCATTTAATTCATGACCTCCATCGATACCGTGGTTAATATTTGTTGTGTCTTTAGATATTAATTTTTTTAGAAATTCTATAAAGTTTTCACGATTTTGATCAATATAATCAATTATTTTTTTAGAATTCATTATTTCTTCCTCATTTCTTAATTATTACTTAACCATCTTACAGCCTGCTGCCAGAATACAGAATAATACTCCCACTCACAAAATTCTGGTGAAGCCCAGTGAGGGGCACAATCAGAAGCAAAAGCCATTGTTCTCCCTTTTCCAACCTCTCTAACTGCGATAATAGGATCTCCATCATACTCAGCAAGAAGTTTAGCATCTTCTTTTAGTTTTAATCTATTATATCCTAAGAAATAAGGCCATTTTGCTGGAAGATTCTCTGTTATAGGGTGTGATTTTTCAGCAAGTTCTAAATTAAAACCCTCGGGAACCTCCTGGCGATCATCATAAGCAGAAATATTTACAGGTAATATTTCTTCAATTTCTGTATTATGATATCGACCTTTTCCATCTATTCCTTGAAAAGTCATGTAACCACCAATCATGCAGAGGGAACCACCTTTCTCTACATATTTTTTTAATAATTTTAATCTATTCGGCATTCTTAGTGATTTTTGAAATGTATCTGGTGATAAAAGTAATGAATCTGCGCCCACATCACTTAGAATTATAACATCAAATTTATTTAGTTCTTCTTCAGAATGTGGAAATTCAACTGGAACCCTGTGTGATGGAAGATAAACAAAGTCAAATTCATCTATATCTAAAGCTTTTCTAATCCATTCTACAGCTTCTTCATAGATTCCTATTGAAAAAAAATTAAAACCTTTGCCTTCAGTGATATTTGAGTGCCAAGACTCTCCTGCAAATAAAATTTTTGTTTTACTCATAATTTCACTCCTCTTCAAATTAAGTTATGACAAAATAACGTTATAACCTTATAACATTACTATATAATTTTTATTTGTTATTGTCAAGAATTTTCGCACTCTTTTATCAATTTAGATAAATCCAAACATTTGAAATATAATTAGTAGTTAGAACCAGCCATTTTGATTCATAATTAATTTCTTTTTCTCCACATATAACTTATCAATTTTCCTCTTGCTTCAACTTGAGCTATGGGTATTCCGCTTGATTATTTTATCTTTGAAGAGTATAATAAGTATTCTTTTAACAAAAAAAGATGACAATCTTTTGCAGTTAAATGCAAAAATTGCCATCAAAACAAATTATGATATACTTTTTTATACTCTATTCCACTCCTCCAATTGTACAGTCTATACCTTTTTTTATAATTAGTTCTTTTATCTGTTCCATTTTTTCATTTGAAGGTGATTCAATATCTTTCATTTGATATTTTTGACCCAAACCATAATATTTATCTTCTCCTAGTCTATGATAAGGCAAAATATCTATTCTTTTTACTCCTTTTAGATCTAACGCAAATTCTGCAATTTCACTAACACTTTCTTTATCATCATTAAAGCCTGGAATAATAGGGGTTCTTACAACCAAATCAGCAGAGCTTGCAGCTGCAAACTTTGCATTTGCTAATATTCTTTTATTAGATACACCTATTACTTTTTTATGTTTACCATCATCTATCATTTTAATATCATAAAGAAATAAATCAGTCCAGGGGATAATTTTTTCTAAAGTTTCTTTTGGATAATATCCGGCAGTTTCAATTGTAGTATGCCAGCCATTTGCTTTACAACCTTTTAATAATTCTAAAAGAAAATCAGATTGATAAAGAGCTTCCCCACCAGAAAATGTAATACCTCCATTTGAACGACGATAATGAATTCTATCTTTATTTAACTCAAATAATAATTCTTCTACACTCCCTTCAATCCCTTCAATAGAAAGAGCTTTCGAATAACAATGATCAACACATTCCATACATAAATTACATTTATCTCTAACTATTCTTCCCCTTAGATTAAAATCAACTGCATTATTAGGACAGATTTCTATACATTTTTTGCAGTCAATGCATAAATTAGGATTAAACATTATCTGCGGATCTTTATCCTTTGATTCTGGGTTACTACACCAAGGACAATCTAAAGGACAACCTTTAAGAAACACTATTGTTCTAATTCCAGGACCGTCATGAACAGAAAATTTCTGTATATCAAAGTATATTCCTTTTTTATCTGAATTATAATTAATTTTTTTAATAGTCTATCACCTCAATATAGTATAATTAAGCTCAGGGATAACTAATAAATTTATTAGTCACCCTGAGAAATTTAGATATTTTCAATTACTAGTATTTAGTAGTTTTAATTTAGAAACACTGTTCAGTTCTTGAAATAATATCATCCTGTAATGATTTATCTAGCGAAACAAAGTGAGCACTGTAACCGGCTACTCTTACTACTAAATTCTTATAGTTATCTGGATTCTTTTGAGCTTCTCGTAAAACATCACCACTAACCACATTATTTTGGATATGGAATCCTTTCTGATCAAAAAAGCTACCAATTAAAGCATTTAAGTTACGAGATCCATTTTCTCCTTCTAAAGCAGAAGGATGGAATTTTTGATTTAATAAAGTACCATTGGAAGCTATATGGTGATCTAATTTTGCTACTGAATTAACTGCAGCAGTTGGCCCATTTTGATCACGTCCACCAACAGGAGAAACACCATCTGCAAGAGGTGTACCAGCTAGTCTTCCTTCTGGAGTGGCGCCTGTTGCAGCACCTAAAGGTACATTTGCAGATACTGGATAAAGACCTGGCTGAAAAGAACCTCCGCGAGGATTTTCATATTTTTCTACCTCTTTACAGTAAATTAAAGCCCCTTCTCTTGCTAATTCATCAACTTCATCAATATCATTACCAAATTTGGGAGCATTGTTAAGTAATTTTTGTCGCAATGCTTCATGACCATCAAAATTATTTGCTAGTACATTTTCTAATTCTTCAATAGAAATTTCTTTTTCTTCAAAGACTAATTTTCTCACTGCTGCTAAAGAATCACCTACATTTGCAACTCCCACTCCCTGAGGCCCAGTGAAATTGTAGTGAGCGCCTCCGTTTTGAACTGACTTACCTTCATCAATACAGTCATCTACCATTGAAGAAAGGAAGGGAAGTGGTGCTCTTTCAGCATGAGCAGAATCCACACAGTTGTCAGAATGAATTAATAGTTCTACAAAGTATTCCATTTGATTTTTATAAGCATCCATTACCTCATCAAATGATTCAAAAGAACTTGCTTTACCTGTTTTTGGTCCCAACTGTTTATAATCTTGCATCGGATCTTTCCCATCATTTAAAGCTAATTCTAAGACTTTAGCCATATTAAAGAAAGCTGCATCATGCCATCCCTCAGTTTTACCCATTTTTTGTGGTTCGACACAACCAATTATACAGTAATCTCTAGCATCTTCCAGTGTTAAACCTCTATTTGTTAAAGAAGGGATTGTTACTTCATCATTATAATAAGCTGGCATACCGAGACCTTCTTTAGTAGTTTCAGCAGCTTTCATCATGAATTCTTCCGGACTTTTATCCCAGTATCTAACAGAAATTGAAGGCTGAGGCATTTTAGTATGTTCAGTTGCCTCTAAACACATAAACGATAGTAGGTTTGTAGCATCTTGACCACCTGGTGTTTGTCCTCCTACTATTAAATTCTGGAACATAGGATAACCACCAAAAGCATCAGTGGAAGCCTGATCACGAACTTTATTTATATCATTAAATTTTACCCAGAGTGTATCTAGTAACTCTTGAGCTTTTTCTAAAGTGATTTCATTATTATCTAAATCTTTTTTTAAATACGGATACATATATTGGTCAAAACGTCCTGGTGAAATCGAATGTCCATTAGATTCAAGCTGTAAAACTAATTGTACAAACCAAAATGATTGCAGTGCTTCATGAAAAGTCGAAGCTGGATTAGCAGGTACATTTCTACAATTCTTAGCAACCTCTAGTAATTCTTTTTTTCTTTTATTATCAGATGTTTTTTCTGCTAATTTTTCTGCTTCTTCAGCAAAACGACCAGCAAACTCTATAACAGCTTCAGCTGTTATTATTACTGAATCTAAAAAATGTCTTTTTGGAGTATCATCAGGATTACCAAAACTCAATTCTTTTTTAGCAGCTTTAGCTTTTTCAATAATACCATTGAAACCCTCTGCTAAAACTTCATCATAAGATACACAAACATGTCCTACACCGTTGAAATAATAATTACCAACAGTATAAACACCTGCATCCATAGCCTCTAGAGCTTCTTGAGTCATTAAAGAAGTTGCAAGTTCATTAGTAGTACTTTGATCCCAGTAGTCAAAAACTTCTTTTAGAGTTTCTTTTGTTTTTTCAGAAATTAAAAATCTGTCTCCATCTCTTTCTGCTAGAGTATCAAATTCATCTAATAACCATTTATTAGAGAATTCAGGGAAAATAGGACTGCTTCGAGGTTTAGTAGTCTGATTTCCCACAATAAGTTCATTATCTCGAATAACTATGTTCATTTCTTTTAAAATCTTTTCTAATGCTTTAGCTCTTTTTTTAATTACTGGTAATGACTCATTTTCTTTATAAGATTCTGTAATTAAAACAGCACGCTCTGGGTCAATTTCTGGTGTAACTGACATTAAATCATCTAATAAAGTATCAATTCTCGGAGCTTTTTCAGGTAATTGGTAAGAAAATTTTAGTTTTTTAGTTGCTTTCATTAATAATTAAACCTCCAGTTTGTTTTGTTGTGATTTAAGATGTGATTTTTAAAAGTGTTTCTAGAAAATTTTAGTTATCAAAAATCGCCTCCCTTTTTAAATTAAGTTTATCTCTTAAATATTCTCCTATACCAAATTTTTATCTCTTACATATATCCTACTCAATTAAATAATTTAGTAAAAATTATATTTTTCCTTTAAAAAATCCATTTTTTATCTGAATTTTTCGATATTTTATAATAAGAGAACTTTATTAAGAGAATTTAATAATGTTTTGGTTTGATTCGACAAATATTTCTGCAAATCATAAAAATAAGCTATTTAGCTTGACATTGTTGGTTTTAATAATTCATAATCAATCAACTTACTCATAATTAAAATTATTTACAAATTAAGTTATGACAAAATAACCTTATAACAATACTATATAATCTTTATTCGTCATTGTCAAGTATTTTCACACTTTTATAACAATATAGATAAATTCAAATATTTGCAAATATAATTAGAAATAAAACCCCACTAAATAATTAGCGGGGTTAATTAGTTCTATTAACTTTTAATAACATTTAACGATGAATATAATTTAAAGGATTTTCAGGACGACCATTAACCTGAACTTCAAAATGGAGATGTGGTCCAGTCGAATTACCAGTATTTCCTGATCGAGAAATAACCTCACCTCTACCAACAGATTCTCCACTTCTAACCAATAATTTAGAATTATGAGCATAAAGAGTTCTTAATCCCTTTTGATGTTCAATAATAACAACATAGCCATAGCCACTAGCCCAACCGCTATAAACTACTCTTCCAGAACTTACCGCTCTAATTGGACTACCCATTGGAGCTGCAAAATCAATTCCTTCATGAATTCTACCCCAACGTGGACCATAATATGATGTGATCCTGGTGTTGATTGGATACATGAATTTTTGGTCTAAACGGTCTTGATAACTAAATTCTGGTTTTGCACCTCTTAAAATCAAATTCTGGTCAATTTTCAATTTAGAAGAATCTTTTATATTATTATCTTTCATTATAGTTTCAGCTTTAATATTAAATTTACTGGCAATACTGGCAATACTTTCACCAGGTGAAACACGATAGATAATCCCCTTAATTGGTAGAATTTTAAATTCTTGCCCAGGTTTAATACTATTCATATTACTGATATTATTAGCTCCAATTAGCGAATCAATATTTAGATTATGCTGATGGGCAATATCCCAGAGAGTTTCGCCACTTTTAACTCTATGTACCTTTACTCTTTTGATTAAGGGCTTTCTTTCAACTTCAGCAAAAGTTATTTCGGAACTTTCCTCTTTTCCATCGTTATTATTTTCTTCTCGGTGATTATTTATTTTAAGATCGCGATTATCCTGCTTTGAAGCTAATTCATTTTCAATTTTACTATCTCTGCTGTTCAAAAGATCTGTTTTAGCAGAATCTTTATTTTTATTTATAGTCTCTGTTTCTAGACTTGTTTTCTCTTTTGAATCCAATTTATAATTAATATCACTCTTTTTGCTTATTTTCCTATCTTCAAAATTATTATTTGACTCATATGTTTGGTTGTTAGAATTAGACTGATGATTTGGTTGAAGCATTCTTCCACCTACATTCATTGAATTACTGTAGGCTGAAAAAGTAAGCAATATGAAAATGATTAAAAAACCTGTTAAGCGTTCTCGTCTGCGCATTTTTTCTCCACCTTTATGCCATTCATAATAAAGTATCAAAAATGTTATCCATTTAACATTATAACAGAATTTAGTGATAAATTAAAGACTATCAAAACAAAATTTGAGGAAATTCGACTATATTTATAGAAAATTTTTATAAATTAAATTTAAATTTGATTTTTTAACAAGGATTCTGTAGTTTAAGATAGAAATATTAAATTAAGGAAAGATATTAGATTTAACGAAAGGATGATAAAATGTTTGATTTAGTTCTATATTACTATCCAACCTGTCCTTACTGCAGAAAAGTCACACGATTCATTGATAAACATGATTTAGAAGAAATTGAATTAAAAAATATCAATCAAAACGAAGCTGCAGAAACAGAATTGATCAAAGTTGGCGGAAAAAGACAAGTTCCTTGTTTATTTATCGATGGTGAGCCTTTATATGAATCTAGTGACATTATAAATTGGCTTAAAAGTAATCTTATTTAAAATTTGAACTTATAAATAATTATCTCTAATACTCAAGCCGCTTTTATCAGCGGCTTATATTTGTTTTTTCGAATATTATGTGAGCTAGCGCATAGAAATTATATTTCATCACTATTATACTTATTAAAGAATTAAATTTTGAAAGGGGGAAATTGTTTTTAATTAATTTTAAAAACAAAACTATATGGTTTATTATTTTACAGCTGCATTAACTGCAGTATTATTTATGATCGACAAAGAAAAAACAATTAAAGGACTAAAACTTGGTCTAAAAAAAATAAGAAAAAACTCACCAGTATTTTTGAATATGATAATTTTAGTTGCATTATCACTGTATTTTGTTTCTGATGAATTAATTTTAAGATTTTTAGGTGATGGTTCTGGTGCAATTGGAGTAGCAATTGCTGGAGGATTAGGATCAGTTGCTTTCATGCCTGGTTTTGTTGCTTTTCCATTAGCCGGTATTTTATTAGAAAAAGGGGTTAGTTATACTGTAATAGCCGCTTTTACTACTACTTTAATGATGGTTGGAATTGTTACTTATCCGGTCGAAAAAGATTTCTTTGGCCTTAAAATAACTGTCATTAGAAATATCATTTCTTTAGTTATGGCTGTTATTGTTTCTATTGTAATTGGTCTGTTTTACGGGGAGCTGTTTATTTAATGAAAACTCATTTAAAAGATTACTGGCTGTTTATTATATTTAGTATTCTAATGGCTATAGGATTTAGTTTAGATTTAAGCATAGCCCATGGAGTTTTTGATAACTTTTATTCTTTCTTTTTAACTATGGTTAAATTTGTCCCTGCTGTTTTTATCTTAATTGGGCTTTTTGATGTCTGGGTTGATAAAAAAATAATAGAGAAACATTTAGGAGAAGATTCTGGATTTTTAGCCTATTTTTGGGCTATGGTCCTTGCCAGTACAACAGTAGGTGGGTTATATGTGGCATTTCCCGTTGCTTCTGCTTTATATAAAAAAGGAGCCAGCCCCAGAATTATATTTAGTTATATCGGAACTGCAGCAGTTTGCAGAATACCAATGACACTTTTTGAAGCAAGTTATGTAGGAGTTTCTTTTACAGCTATTCGCTGGCTGGTTTCAATCCCCTTGGTTATTATCAGCAGTATTATAATGGAAAAAATGATTGCTGAAAAGGATCTAGCTAATATTTCAGATGCTGCTTAATGAAACTCTTTTTAAAATTATCTAAGATTAATAAAACTAAAAATATTGACTTAACTCTAAATATTTATATGCTAAAAGGGAGCTGCATCTTAACTGCAGTCTCCCTTTTTTTAATCTTTAACTTATAATATTTCTGCTGCTTATTTTAAATTCTAACTAAGGACATCATGAGGATATCTTAGCGCCTCTAATCAAACTAAATCTATTCTTTATCTAAAACTTCAATATGACCATCATTATAGCCAACAACAACTATCTCAGCCATTTCAGCAAAAATACCATTTTCCACTACTCCAGGCAGCTTATTTAATTCAACAGAAATTTTTAGAGGATCTTCAATTTTACCAAAATCACAATCTAAAATATAATTCCCATTATCAGTTATAAAAACTTCTCCATCTTTTTTTCTTAGTTTACTGCTGCAGCTAAATTTTTCGATCATTCGCTGAGTATACTGCCAGCTAAAAGGTGTGATTTCTATTGGGAGTGGAAAGGCACCAAGATTTTCAACCAGTTTTGATTCGTCAACCACAATAATCAGTTTATCAGTAGCAGAGGCAACTATTTTTTCTCTCAGTAATGCTCCACCACCACCTTTAATTAAATTAAAATCTGGATCAACTTCATCTGCCCCATCAATAGTTAGATCTAATGATTCAACATCTGCCAGCTCTATTAATTCTATTCCTTCGGCTGCTGCAAGTTCTGCAGTCTCTTTAGAGGTTGGTACTGCTTTTATTTTAAGACCATTTCGAACTAATTCTCCAACTTTTTTAATTGCATAGTAGGCGGTTGAGCCTGTGCCCAAACCAATTATCATCCCATCTTCTATATATTCTGCCGCCTTTTCTCCTGTCAATTTTTTCGCTTTCATTAAAATCTCTCCTTATATTTAAATTAAGTGAAGTTTAACTAATATTTCTTCTATTGAAAAATTATTTTTAAAATCAAAAATTCATAAAAAATAATCAGCTTTCGAATTAAATTCTATCAAAATTGGAATATATAATCAACTTTTTAACACAAAAAAGCGACCAGCATTAACCGGCCGCTTCTAATATTCAATTGTAGTTTAAAAGCTAAATTTCTACTTTATATTTAGATTTAAATCTATTCTATTTTCATAAGATGCTCTAATTGCTTCAATGAAATAACCGTGAGCATCACTTAAACTCATTGTAGCTCCTGAGGTTACATCAGCCAGCATTTCCTGCTCATCATCATTTAATTCTGAATAAGCTTCGCTGTCTGCTTTTATTGGTCTACCATTCTGATCGGTATAGTTAGCAAACCATTCTTCAACTTCGTCTACAGTCATGCCTACAAACAATTCTTCGTATGTGTCCATCTGATCAGCCCAGGTTCCTAAGGCACTCATTACATAGTTTTCGCCACGCTCACGCTTGGTCTTCCAGCCATCGATTTCAGAAAGGAAATATTCATCTGTAGCAGGGGTTTTACCGTCTATTTCTTGATCGTGGTCTTCGTCAAAATTATATCCTCCCTGGGGTGGGAAACCGCTTAAATGAGGCATAGCTTTACCATCATAATTTGGTGTAGCTACCTCTAATTCGTCAATAAAAATTGACACAATCTCTCCCTTTTCATTAAATAGAGTATTAACAAAGACATTATTAAAACTGTAGACCTGAGTTCCTGTATTATCTTTTCCAGGTCCGATACGACCATTGTGGTCAAGACCAAAACCAAAGGATACAGCTTCTTCTGCTTTTTCTACAGCAAAACGGTTCTCATAAGCTTTTTTGATAGCTTTAATAAAATAACCATGTCCATCACTTAAACTCATTGTGGCTCCTGAAGTTACATCAGCCAGCATTTCCTGCTCATCATCATTTAATTCTGAATAAGCTTCGCTGTCTGCTTTTATTGGTCTACCATTCTGATCGGTATAGTTAGCAAACCATTCTTCAACTTCGTCTACAGTCATGCCTACAAACAATTCTTCGTATGTGTCCATCTGATCAGCCCAGGTTCCTAAGGCACTCATTACATAATTTTCTCCGCGTTCACGCTTAGTCTTCCAGCCATCGATTTCAGAAAGGAAATATTCGTCTGTAGCAGGGGTTTTCCCTTCTATTTCTTGATCGTGATCTTCGTCAAAATTATATCCTCCCTGGGGTGGGAAACCGCTTAAATGAGGCATAGCTTTACCATCATAATTTGGTGTAGCTACCTCTAATTCGTCAATAT
>NZ_SOEF01000029.1:0-6439 GCF_004366375.1 Halanaerobium congolense | reverse complement strand
CTTCGTCAAAATTATATCCTCCCTGGGGTGGGAAACCGCTTAAATGAGGCATAGCTTTACCATCATAATTTGGTGTAGCTACCTCTAATTCGTCAATATGTATAAAAACAATTTTACCATCTTCATCAAATAACACATTTGCATAAACTTCATTAAAACTGTAGACCTGAGTTCCAGTGTTATCTTTTCCAGGTCCGATACGGCCATTATTAACTAAACCAAAACCTTGGTACAATTCTGAAGCTTCTAGGCTTTGTGTTTCTGCTTCTACTTCTTCAAAGTCTGGTGCTGGGTATTCTTCTGGATTTAAAGCATTATTAACTGCATATACTACAGCTTCACTTGTGTAAGTTGCACCTGAAATTAAATCAACATCTGTTGAATTAGCTTCAATAATTTTTTGTGGAATTTCTTCTAAAGCAGGTGTTCCAATTCCTTCAGTTTCTTTGTCACCATAAGCTTCAACAGAAATTATTTCATCATCTTCAACCTTAACTTCTACTGTTACTTTACCCCCAAAACCTTCAGCTGTTCCTTCTAAAACTTTAGTTTCTGCTGCTGCCGTGAAACTTAAAGTTACAGCCACAGATAAAACCAATAAAATGCTGATAAAACGAGATAAACTTTTCTTCATAATTTTGCCTCCTCTTGATTTTAATTCATGTGAATTTAATAACATTATTTGTTATTATTATAACATAGTTGAGGTAAATGTCAAATATTGAAAACCTAATTTTTTAGTAATTACTTTACTTTTTATTTTAACTTGAATTCGGCAAGTAAAAATACCGAATCCAGTTATGATAGTCTTTAAACAGTAAATCTAGTTCAAATTTTTTTGAATAAAAAAATAGAATCTCCTCTTGGTTTTATGGTAAAATGTTTTTAGGCAAAAAAACCATACCAAAACCAAAAAGGAGATTCTGATATGAGTTTACCACAAAACAACAATAAAATAAATAGTTTTAACGAATTTAATATTCCTGCAAAATTTGACAATAATACAGTTTCCAATGTTCCATCTTTTACTTATCTTGAAGCTGCTAAATCAATTATAGACTTTAAATCTTTGATTTCAGATAATATTAGCTATCGAAAAGCTCCAAATGCTACTTTTCAACCCGCTGATATTATTGATTTTATGGTTGATGGATCTACACTGGGTTATTCTCGTTTTTCTCACTTTGAAAACTTAAGACAGGATGCTGGCTATCTTAAAATTAAAGATTTTAATGTTCCAAGTGAAAAAGTATGCCGAGATCTTCTAAAAGCTCTACCAGAAGAAAGTAGAAATGAACTAAGAAAACTTAATAAAGATCTTCTTTCTCTGATGGCTAAAAACCAGGCTCCCAGAGAAGTGATTCTCGATTTTGATGATACAGTGTGTACTGTTTTTGGCAATCAGGAAGGTTCTGCAAATGGATATAATCCCAGATATAAAGGTAGACCATCCTTTAAAGAAAAAGTAGCAATTATCTCTAAAACTGATGAACTACTTAATCTAACTTTAGAAGAAGGAACACATCACAGCAACCATGAATTTCTTAAGTTTTTAGAATCCTGTATTGAAACTCTTCCTGAAACCTGGTATCTAAAAAGAATCAGAGCTGACAGAGGTTTCTTTGATCAGAAAAACTTCAGATACTGTGAAGATAACGGTATTGAATACATAATCAAAGCTAAAATGCAAAATGGTGTCAAAAAGATTATTGATTATGCTAATGAAAACTCTGATCAATATCCCTGGGTCAAAATCGATAACACTTTTAGTGTTACTGAAATTAGAATCCCACTAAAAAGCTGGGATAGAGAACGGCGCTTTGTTTTGATCAAAAAGTCTCTGCCTAAATGCAACAAAAAAGGACAGATGCTGTTTGAAGAGTTTACCTATGAGTATCAGGCTATCGTCACCAATGTAGACTATCTAACTGCTGAAGAAGTATTTAATGACTACAATCAACGCTGCAATATTGAAAACAAGATCGATGAGCTGAAAGAAGGCTTTGCTTTTGACCAGAACACTCAGATTAATCGCAAATGTAATGAGCTGTATTTACTGATCAAAATGATAGCTTTTAACCTTAATAATTGGTTTAAAAGAACTTTCTTGCCTGAAAGTATGCATCATCATGAGATAACCACGCTAAGAAGAATCTTTTACAAAATAGCAGGTAATATCTGCGGCAGCGGCTGGTACAAACACATCCGCTTTGCCCCAAATAAAATACTGGAAAAAACAATTAAACATCTTAGAACAGCATTAACAGATTTTAGAAAGAAGGTGGTGCTAAATTAAAACCAACAGTACAGTTTAGACTAATTTTTAAGCTATGAAAACCATAGTTTAGTTAAGTGCATCTAAAATCTGGAAGCTGGATAATTATTTAACATTTTGTTCAAATGAAGACTAAATATTTAATTTTAATAGATTGAAATGATTTTTTAACGGCAAAAATCTAAAAAGAACTACTTTAACTTTTTACTTGCCGAATTCAAGTTTAATTATTTTTTATATAATTAAAATAGATTAAAAATCAAAATCATATTTTTGGTAAATTAATCCATTTGCTATATAATCATGTTTATGATAAAATTTAAATATCGTAGATCTTTGGAATGGACAGGACTTACCGGGAGGTATTTAAACTGGATACTAGAACACATAAGATGCTGGCTTATAAAATTCATGATCATTTTGCTAAAAGTGATATCTGGCTTTCTAAAATGGCACTGGCCTGGGGAAGCATGAAGCCTGACTTTATTGATAGAGATATAAGCCACTTTAAAGATGAAACGATGGAAAACTTTTATAAACAATTTGACGACTTAAAGGAAATGAATCCTGACCAGAACCCCTATCGATTTGCAGTTAAATTGGGAGAATTATTTCATTATATTGCAGATTATTTTTGTAGGGCACATAATGATCCAGAGCTTGATCCAGGAACTTTATGGGAAAAGACAGTTCATATTTTTCACGAATGGCAATTAAATCAACATGCTCAAAATCTACATCCAGATTTTTTCAAAAAAGATATAGAAGAAAAATTTGTTTATAGAAATGATTTAAAAACATTTATTGAAAAAGAACATCAGGAATTTTTAGAGAGGGAATACAGTTTTAAAAATGATATTGAATCAGCTTTTAGAATTTGTGTCTTAATGACAAATAAATTGGTATATGAAATGCAGCTTGAAGAAAATTATTCTTTTGCACATGTATTCAATTTAAGACACCGTTTGCTCTATCAAAATGCATAAACTAAATAACAATATTAAAGGAGCCAGTTTAAACTGGCTCCTATTTTTTTGCAGATATTTATTTTTTAGAAATACCACAAAAAACTTAAAAGCTAAAGCGAGACCATTAAAAAGAATTCTGTTTGCTCTACGGGATAAGTCCCAATAAATTAAACTTTGCTAGAATATAATTTAGCACAAAAAGCATGCTATTTATAGGAACACTATTTTTCTTAAAATATACTTCACCAAAGTTTACCTGGAGAGAACCACTAGTTCGAGCTAATTTAATATATGCTTCCTGCTGATAAACTTATAGTTCTTTTTTTACATCCCCCACAATATAATTTGTAATTAAAACAATTATAAAGGAAGCGTTGATAGAATCGTAATTTTTTAGTCTAGCAGACTATTAATCTTGGTATACTTTTAATTTAGCTTAAGCAAACGGTTTTACTTCCGTTCTTTTCTAATTTTTTTTCTTTTAAAATCAATAAACTACTCTCATAAAATATTATTCATTATCTAAAACTTCAATATGATCATCATTATAGCCAACAACAATTAGCTCTGCCATTTCTGCAAAAATTCCATTTTCTACTACTCCTGGCAATTTATTTAATTCTAAACTTATTTTTAATGGATCTTCAATTTTTACAAAATCACAATCTAAAATATAATTCCCATTATCAGTTAAATATATTTCTCCGTCTATTTTTCTAATTTTACTACTGCAGTTAAATTTTTCAATCATACGCTGAGTATACTGCCAACTAAAAGGTGTGAGTTCTACTGGTAAATGAAATGCCCCCAAATGATTAACAAGCTTTGACTCATCAACAACAATGATTAATTTTTCAGTAGCAGAAGCAACAATCTTTTCTCTCAGTAAAGCTCCTCCACCACCTTTAATTAAATTAAAATATGGATCAACTTCATCTGCACCATCAATAGTTAAATCAAGTGATTCTACATCAGCTAATTCTACAAGATCTATTCCTTCTTCAGCTGCCAGTTTAGCAGTTTCTTTAGAAGTAGGTACAGCTTTTATTTTAAAACCATTTCTAACCATTTCACCTACTTTTTTAATAGCATAATAAGCAGTTGAACCTGTTCCTAAACCAATTATCATTCCATCTTCAACATATTCTACTGCCTTTTCTCCAGTTAATTTTTTTGCTTTCATTAAAATTTCTCTCCTTCTAAAAGTTGTTTTAAAAATTTTTGATTGTGACATAAAAAATATATAATATTTGATATAAAAATTATTAAAGATTTTATGATTAGCTAATAAATAATACTAAATGTGATTATCTTATGTTTTTAGAAGGTTCTATAATAAATATCCAATATTTGATAGGAATAAGAATCTTTAAAATTATACTTTTGTTTTAAATTTTTGCTACTAATTTTTAAATTTAAATCATAGATTAACTCTATTATATTTTATAAATTTATATTAAATTATAACTTAAATTACAATGTTAAATTGAACAAACTTTAAGTAATCCAGCATCTATATAGTTATAGGAAGTAGATATGAACTTTTTATTGACTTTTATTTGAGAAACAATATCACGTTTTAACTCGTTTATTACTCTTATTGTATTAGAAGCTCTATTTAAGCGCTTATCAATAGCATAAGCAGACATTCTTTTAGAATGCAATGATGAAATTTGACCACGCTCATAAGCATTTAAATGTTTATTTCTTCGAGGATTTGGTGTATTATTTAAGTAGTCCATAGTGTTTACCCTCCTGTAATGTTTTTATTTTGTGGTGATTCAATTATATTACAATTTGGGCCACTATGGACATTTTTATTAAATTTTTAATTAGTTCAATTTTATTTTACAATTAGATATTTTTTTAAAATGAAAAACCTAAGAAAAAAATTGCAGCTGTAACTGTTGTAGCAATTGCTGCTGCTGGTGGATCAATGTGAGTATCTCCCCAAACGTAACATAGGCGTGCATAAAACTCACCTAAAAATGCACCTAAGATACCGAATATTCCTCCCCAAATAATATTTCCAGTTGCTACTGCTGCTACTGCTGCAGGAAACGCTATGTGATGAGTAACAGGTCCTTCTCCCATAGTTTGAAGAACAATTAGAGATACTGCTGCAATACCGAAAGGTATAAATACAGTGGTTTTTAATCCAATATAACCACCAATAAGTCCAACACCTAAACCAATCATCAATAATTGTGAAAAATTAGTCTGTGAAGGTAACCATGCATTTTCTGCAGATGGATTCCAAAATGAACTACCTTTATCTGAGTTATATGTTCCAAAAATACCTGTTTCACCAAACATTATTCTATGAACTATAGCAGAAATAAATACAGTTAGTGCAACTGTATCAGTCGGTGCCCCAATTGAACCTAATAATTGATTAACAGTCATACCAAAGACACCAAATAATCCCCCAATAAATAAAATATCCCAATTTTTACTAATACCAATTAATGGTTTTCCAACATTTTTGCCGTCTTCAAGTCTTTCTTTTTTAGCTGCATAAGCTGTTGCAGCAGCACCACCTGCAAAAGCAATATGCGGACCGAACATCATACCAAAAGCTACAACATTAGTTATATCTCCAGCACTACCACTCATTGCCAGAGCTTCACCAACTAAAACAAGCAATCCAGTAAAAATAAATGCAAAGTTACCCCCTATAGCCGCACCAAAAAGACCTCCACCAAAAGATGCCAATACCATATTTAAAGTTATACCCATAATCTATCCCTCCTGATTTTATTCATTTTTTTAATAAAAATTTAGTAAAAAGTTAAATGACTAATTTAATATTACACTGCATTTTCAATTATTATTAAATCATTTTTTTAAAAAGAGTATGAGAACAACATATTTATAACTATTTTGAAACAAGAATTATCAATAGATTTACTAAAGTACTAAATAATATCAAAATAATTGAATATGTTGTTCTCAGAGGTGAAAATTAATTAAACTTGAATTCGGCAAGTAAAAATACCGAATCCAGTTATGATAGTCTTTAAACAGTAAATCTAGTTCAAATTTTTTTGAATAAAAAAATAGAATCTCCCTTAAGGTTTGTGGTAAAATGTTTTTAGCACAAAAACCATACCAAAACCAAAAAGGAGATTCTGATATGAGTTTACCACAAAACAACAATAAAATAAATAGTTTTAACAAATTAAATATTCCAGCT
>NZ_SOEF01000028.1 GCF_004366375.1 Halanaerobium congolense | reverse complement strand
ACTGTTGGGCTAACAGGATTTTAAGCCTGTGGAGATGGTGGGTTACCACTTCTAAGAAGCAGGAATCCTCGAGGGCTTGCCCCGAGGAGGGTCAAGCAGGATCTGGACTGTCACCTACCTTCAGGATTTATCAGCTGCTCTTTAAAGAAAACTTTTGAGAATCTGGCAGCTATTTCTCAACCAGCAGAAAATACTGTTAACAATACTCTTTTTAGAGTGGTAGAAGATAATTTATCTTAATGGTAGTTACAAAAATTTCTAGAAGCATATGTATAGCCTAAATCCAGGTGAGATCTACCACGATGTTTTCTGTTTTTTGCTATTCAATTATATCAGAAACGGGGCGTTCATGCTGTTTTTTTGCTAAATAATATTGAATTTTCAAGGAGCAAAAGCACTTTTATATGTGCGAAGTTTGAGTTATTTATTTTCAATTTAATATTTTTAAGAATTATTAATTTATTATAAAATTTTCCAACAGGAGGAATTTGAGATGAAAATTGCAGTTATCGGTGCTGTTGCAGCAGGTACAAGTGCTGCTGCTAAAGCTAGAAGAACCAATAAGGATGCAGAAATAGTCATTTTCGAAAAAGGAAGAGATATTTCTTATGCTGGCTGTGGCCTTCCATATTATATTTCTGGAGTCACACCTTCACGCTATAATGTAGTGATGAATACGGCTCAGGATTTTGAAGAAAAATATAAGGTTGATGTTCGTTTAGAACATGAAGTAACTGAAATAGACAGTGATGAAAAAATACTTTATTATCAGAATTTAGTAAATGGAAAAGAAGGTGGGTACGAATTTGATAAACTGATTATTGCTACCGGTGCAGCACCAATTAAACCACCATTTGAGGGAATCGATTTAGAAAACATTTTCACACTCAGATCTGTGGAAAGTGCTGATCAAATAAAAGATGCTGTAAAAAGAGATGATGTTAAGAGGGCGGTAATCATTGGAGCCGGTCTAATTGGATTAGAAATGGCAGAATCCTTCAGTGAATTAGGAATGGATGTTACAGTTATTGAGCTTGAGGATCAGGTACTGCCACCATTCAGCAAAGAAATGGCAGGCCTGGTGGAAGACCATCTAAAAGAAAAAGGTGTTGAGTTAATTTTAGGTGATGGTGTTGATCATTTTGAAGGTGAAGGAAAAGTGGCAAAAGTTGTAACCGGATCCGGCAGAGAAATTGAAGCAGACCTAGCTCTTTTATCAATTGGAGTTAAGGCAAATTCAAAGCTGGCAGAAGCAGCTGGGATTGAAGTTGGAGATACTGGTGCAATTAAAGTAAATGAAAAGCTGGAAACCAACATCAAGGGTATTTATGCTGTCGGTGACTGTGCCGAATCAAAAGATTTATTGACAAATAAAGATGTCTGGGTACCACTGGGATCAACAGCTAATAAGCAGGGAAGAACTGCTGGAGAAAATGCAGCTGGAGGAGAAGCAAAGCACTATGGAATTTTAAAAACTGGGATTACCAAAGTCTTTGATCTAACAGTTGCTAAAACCGGTCTGGATTTAGAAGAGGCAGAGGCTGAAGGAATTAATGCAGCTGCAGTTAAAGTCAAGGCCCATAATCATGCCAGCTACTATCCCGGAACTGATGATATCCACTTAAGAGGTATTTTTGACAGAAAAAACGGAGTAATTGTCGGAGCAGAGGTTATTGGCGGAGATGGCTCAGATAAAAGAATTGATGTTTTAGCAGCTGCCATTTATAACCGCATGACAGCTAATGAACTTTTCCAGGTTGATCTTGCTTATGCTCCACCATTTTCAGGCCCGAAAGATGCTGTAGCTATTTTAGGAATGGTAGCTGAAAAGAAATTATAATTTTGTTCTTTGACTGCTGATCTGTTATAATAAATAGTAATAAAGTGTTTCACTATACTTTAATAAATTGTAACAGGAGTGAAAACTATGGCTCGTCCAACAAAAGATAGAATTATAGAAAAATTACCAGAGATAAGATTTTTTAAACCAGCAGGAGTTCCGGCTCATCAGTTAGAAACAGTTGAAATTACTATGGAAGAGGTCGAATCACTGCGTTTAAAGGATGTGGAAGGTTTAACTCAGGCAGAAGCGGCAGAACTAATGAATGTTTCTCGTCCGACTTTTCAGCGAGTTTTAACTTCTGCTAGAAAAAAAGCAGCAGAAGCTTTAACCTGTGGTAAGGCAATTAAATTTGAGGGTGGGGATTATAGATTGGTAAAACCAGGTCACTGTCCGGAATGCGGCAAGAAATTGGGAAGAAATAGAGCCCATCGACATGGTAAAAGAAGGAAAGTAGAACCCTGTCGGGATTGTGTTGATAATGATAAGGGTGAAAATTAAGTTTTTCAGTTAACTTTAAGCTATTTTTAACCAGACTAAAGATATTTCTGATAGTTTATCGCTTAAATAATTTAAATAGATAATTTAAAAGGAGGAGCAGAATGAAAGTGAATGTAGATTGGCGGGGAGGATTAGAATTTAATAATCATTTCCCTTCAGGACATGATTTAACTGTTGATTCAGCCGAAGAAAGTGGAGGTCAGAATAAGGGACCTCGACCGATGGAACTGCTGCTCGGTGGCTTAGCGGGATGTACTGGAATTGATATAGTTTTAATTTTAGATAAGATGAAAACTGAATTAGAAGATTTTGAGATGGAAATCGAGGCCGAAAGAGCAGAAGAAGCTCCAAAGCGTTTTACTAAAATCCAAATTAAATATAAATTAAAAGGTAAAAAACTGGATGAAAAGAAAGTTGAGAGGGCAATAAAACTTTCTGAGGAAAAATACTGTTCAGCCAGCAACTCACTTAACGCAGAAATAACTTCAACTTATGAGATTGAGCAGACTGACTAAAAAAAATTAAAACTTCATTGACAAGCAGCTCAACTTTATCTATAATAATAAGTGGAAATAAAATAGATTATTATTTTAAAAATTAATAAAAACTAAATAGACCTCATATAATTGTGATGATATGGTTCACAAGTCTCTAGTGTCAGCCGATAACTGACAACTATGGGGGAATTGAATTAGCTATTTATATGGCTAATTTATTACATGTATGTAATTCATGTTTTATCTTAATGGGCAGATTAACCTGAGAAGATAGATTCCTTGTAGTTGGGGTATCTATTTTCTCAGGTTTTTTTATTTAATCTGAAAATGGTGGATTTTGTTCTATTTTAATTTATTTTTTTAAAAAATTAGGAGGGTATTTATTTTATGAGCAATAATGGGAGTTTAGAAAATTTATTTAAACTGCAGGAAAATAATACTGATGTGAAAACAGAGGTGATTGCTGGATTTACAACCTTTATGACAATGGCGTATATTATATTTGTCAATCCAACTATTTTAAGTGATGCAGGTATGCCTTTTGATGGAGTTTTCATTGCAACTATCATGGGTGCAGTTTTAGGTACAATGGCAATGGCCTTATTGAGTAACTATCCTTTTGCACTTGCTTCTGGGATGGGCCTTAACGCATTTTTTGCTTATTCTGTAGTTATTGGAATGGGAGTTAGCTGGCAGGCAGCACTTGGTATTATATTTTTAGAAGGTGTTATTTTTATTATTTTAAGTGTAACACCAGTTAGAGAAATGATAGTCAACAGTATTCCTATGGCCTTAAAAACTGGTATCAGTACCGGTATTGGACTTTTTATAGCTTTTATTGGTCTGCAGAATGCAGAAATAGTTGTTAATAATGATGCTACTTTAGTTGGAATGGGTAATCTATTAGAAGGATCAGCTCTTGTTGCCTTATTTGGTTTAATTTTCACAGGGATTTTACATGCTAAAAAGGTAAAGGGAGCTTTGCTTTGGGGTATTTTAGCTTCTACAGTATTTGGTTGGTTTAATGGAGTTACCCCTGCTTTTAATGGAGTAGTTGCCATGCCTAAGATGTCAGATTGGTCAGGTGTATTATTTCAGCTGGATATTGGGGCAGCTTTAAATGTAGGAATGATCGGAGTTATTCTTTCTTTCCTCTTTGTTGATATGTTTGATACAGCAGGAACTCTGGTTGGAGTTAGTCAGCAGGCCGGTTATATTGATGAAAACGGTGATCTGCCAAAGGCAAGTCGCGCTCTTTTAGCAGATGCTATTGGTACCACAGGGGGAGCTTTATTTGGAACAAGTACAGTTACTACTTATGTTGAATCAGCATCTGGGGTAGCTGAAGGTGGAAGAACAGGTTTAACAGGTGTAGTTGTTTCTATTTTATTTTTCCTTTCCTTATTCTTTAAACCTTTAATTGCTATAGTTCCCGGAGCAGCAACAGCACCAGCTTTAATTATAGTTGGAACAATGATGATGACTAATATTACAGCACTGGACTGGGATGACTTTACAGAAATTCTGCCTGCTTTTATTGCAATGATTGCGATGCCTTTAACTTATTCAATTTCTAATGGTATTGCTCTTGGATTTATTGTTTATCCTTTAGTTAAACTATTTACAGGTAAAGGTAAAGATGTTCACTGGTTAGTCTATGTTTTAGGTGTAGTCTTTGTATTCTACTTTGTTTTCCATTAATCAAAATTAAGACTGCAGATAAAAAGAGCAGGCCCGCTTTTAAATAGGGGTCTGCTCTTAACTATTTTTTGAGATAATTTATTTTACTTTTTAAAGTTAGTTTTTCTTAAAAATCTAATTTATTCTTCAATCCCGGTGAGCTTCAGCATACTCTGGTAGCTTAAAGCTCCAAAAGTTTTTTCAACAATTATTCCATCTTCATTTAAAATATAGGTGGTCGGTATTGCTCTTATAAGGTAATTTTGAGCAGTTTTTTTATCAATATCTAAAAGTACCGGTAAATTCAATTTATTTTCCATTATGAAATTAGCAGCTGTTGATTTGCTTTCACCAATATTGACTGCCAAAACAGCAACCTCAGCTCCGTATTTTTGGTTCAATTTCTCCAGATCCGGCATTTCTGCTCTGCAGGGAGGACACCAGCTGGCCCAAAAATTTAGAAAAACTTTTTGGCCGCGGTAGTCACTCAAATTAACTTTCTGATCATTTAAATTCGTTAAGCTAAAATCAGGAGCCTTCATCCCAATTTCTGTACCCACTTCTGCTGCTCCAGCAGTTGACTGCTGCAGATTAATTAACGAAAATCCTGCTATCAATAAAGCTGTTATTAAAAATACTGAAATTTTTTTCTGCATTTTTTCCCTCCAATTAAATTCAAAGTTATTGAGTTAATATCTATTATATAAGTAAAATACTCAAATTTCCAGTTTTTAATCGTATTTTCAGAAAATAATTTAGCTGAGCTGAAGTTAGAGTACTTTTGAATAATTTTTCTTTTCATTCTAATTATCTATGATAAAATATAAATAAGAGAAAATTTGGACTAATACAGAAGAATTAATTCAAAAGCAACTCAGAACTAATTTAGAAAATATAACTAGGAGGTTAATAATTATGATTAATCTATCAACACTCAGAAAACCTGAGCTGGCAGAAGAGGGATGGCGGAAAATTCAGTGGGTGGCTGATAAGATGGATATCTTAAATGAAATTTTAAAAGAACATCAGGCTTCACAGCCGCTGGCAGGAAAAACGGTAGCAATCTGTCTCCATTTAGAAGCTAAAACTGCCTATATGGCTTATGTAATCAGTCAGCTGGGAGCAGATGTAGCAATTGCCGGCAGCAATCCACTTTCCACCCAGGATGATGTAGCAGCAGGGCTGGCAGCTCATGGAGTTATGGTTCACAGCTGGTATGATGCAACTCCGGAAGAATATAAGGAGCATTTAAATAAGGTTTTAAATATTGAGCCGGATCTAATTATTGATGACGGTGGAGATATGGTTGAGACTTTACATACCGAGCGCAGAGAGCTTTTAGAAAATATTATCGGCGGTGCAGAAGAAACAACCACCGGGATTCACCGTCTGGAAGCAATGGAAAGTGAGGGAACTTTAGCTTTTCCCATGATGGCGGTTAATGATGCTAAATGCAAATCCCTTTTTGATAATCGCTATGGTACAGGTCAATCTGTCTGGGATGGAATTATGAGGACCACCAACTTGGTAGTTGCTGGGAAAACTGCTGTGGTAGCTGGTTACGGCTGGTGTGGAAAAGGTGTGGCCATGCGGGCCAAGGGCCTCGGTGCCAGAGTAATAGTCACTGAAATTGATCCAGTTAAAGCAAGTGAGGCCTGGATGGATGGCTTTGAAGTAATGCCGATGCGGGAAGCTGCCAAAAAGGGAGACTTTTTCATCACAGTTACCGGATGCAGAGATGTGATAGATGAAGAAGACCTAAAAGTAATGAAGGATGGAGCAATATTGTCCAATGCAGGCCACTTTGATGTTGAAGTTTCCAAACCAGACTTAAATAGACTGGCAGTAGAGGTTAGTGAAGCGCGAAAAAATATCAGGAAATTTGAAATGGCAGATGGGAGAAAAATTTATCTTTTAGCTGATGGTCGTTTGGTTAATTTGGCTGCTGGTGATGGGCACCCTGCAGAGATTATGGATATGACCTTTGCTTTACAGCTGTCTTCACTGCTTTATTTAAACCACAATCAGAATTTGGATGCTCAAGTATATAATATACCGGATGATATTGATAATATGGTAGCAGAATACAAACTAAAGTCTTTAGAAATAGAGATTGATCAGCTGACAGAAGAACAGGAAGCATATATTAACAGCTGGGAGAATTAAGATATATATAGGTACCAGGTACAAAAAGGCCTTTTTGTACCTGGTACAAAAGAAATAAGTCACAAAAGAAATAAGTCACAAAAAATGAGAATTGAGGAGAATAATAGCAGAAATGAAATTAAAGTATGGTAGAAAAGAGTTGGAATTTGAAATTGAGAGCAGCAGAGTAATTGATATATTAACAGCAGATGAAAAAACAGGAATAAAGGATCCAGAAGCAGCAGTGGAAGCAGCTCTGACAAGTCCAATAGCTACCGCAGCTCTGGCGGATCTTTTAGCAGCTAAGGAAATTAATGAGCTGGTAATTGTAGTTAATGATGTAACCCGCTATACTCCTTATAATTATCTGCTTCCACCTCTACTGAAAACTATTGCTGAAGCGGGAATTAAAAAAGAACAGGTGACATTTATTGTTGCCACCGGAGTTCACAGCCCTCATTCGGCAGCTCAAAACAGGGAGATATTTGGTGAGGCAGCTGCTGAATATGAGTTTGTTTACCATAACTGTGATCAGGATTTAAGCGACTTAGGTCAGCTGAGCACCGGGAATCAACTGCTGCTGAATAAAAGAGCAGCTGAGGCAGATTTTTTAATTACAACTGGGGTAATTTTACCCACTACATGGCCGGCTTTTCTGGTGGCCGTAAGTCAATTTTACCCGGAGTAGCAGGTCGGAAAAGTATCGAAAATAATCATGCGATGATGGTTGAAGTGACAGCAGAAAATCCTGCCTTAGAAGATAATCCGATCAGCCGGGAGATGTTTGAGGCGGCAGCTAAAGTTGGAGTTGATTTCATACTCAATGTTGTCACTAACAGCAGCCGCAAAATAGTCCAGGTCTGTGCAGGTGATTACCGTCAGGCCTGGGAAGCTGGGATTGCAGCCTCAGCCGAGATGTATCATCTACCTCTGGCTGAAAAAGCTGATGCTGCTCTGGTCAGTTCAGGTGGCTTTCCTCGTGATATAAATATCTATCAGGCACAAAAAGCTTTAGATCACGCAGATCATGCTGTTAAAAAGGGGGGAACGATCATCTGGGCTGCAGAATGTTCTGAAGGCTATGGTGAAGAATGCTTTAGAAAATGGATGGATCAGGCAGCAAAACCCGAAGTAAATATTGAGCGGATTAAAGAAAAATTCGTACTAGGTGGTCACAAAGCTTTTGCTGTTTCTAAGGTGGCAGCTGAAAAAGAAATAATTTTAATTTCCAGCCTGAGCCGAGCTGAGACAGAAAATATTTTTGCTAAAAAGATGAATAGTCTTCAGGAAGCAGTTGAATATCTAGAAGAAAAATATTACGGAAACTATAAAAGCTATATCCTGCCTCAGGGAAGTTTAACAGTGCCTATAGTGGAGTCAAAATAAATTAGATTTGACGTAATGATTCAATGAATTGGAGGTAAATAAATGAAAATAGCAGCATTTAAAGTAGAAGAGTGGATGAACGAGTATGAGGTGGATGCTGAATATAATATTGCAGAAACCTGTGTAGAATCCTTAACAGTTGAGGAACTGCTGAATCTGGCTGATGACCCGGAGCTCAGATTGGAAGAAATAAAAAAGATGCAGCTGACTTATGGTGATATTAAAGGTTCAGCAGGCTTTAAAAAGGGAGTAAGTTCACTTTATCAAACAATTGAGCCACAAAATATCTTACCATCACACGGAGCTATTGGGGCTAACTTCCTGCTGCTTTACTCTCTGGTGGAAGCGGGAGACCAGATAGTTTCAGTTTTTCCAACCTACCAGCAGCTGTATTCAATCCCCGAGTCTTTTGGAGCAGAGGTAAAAAAATTAGAACTGCAGTATGAAGATGGATTTCTGCCTGATCTGGAACAATTAGAATCTCTGCTCAGTGAGCAGACAAAGCTGATAGCGATTAATAATCCCAATAATCCCTCAGGTGTGGTAATGAACAAAGAAATTTTAGAAAAAATAGTGGAAATGGCTCGTGCAGTTGATGCCTATATTTTAGCAGATGAGGTTTACCGCGGATTTGATCTTGAAGAGGAGATTCCCTCAATTGCTGATCTTTATGAGAAAGGGATTAGTGTTGGTAGTATGTCTAAGATCTTTTCGCTGGCTGGTTTGAGAGTTGGCTGGATAGCTGGTCCGGAAGCTGTAATTGAAAACTGTCAGCTCCACCGAGACTATATTACTATTTCAAATCCGATGATCTCTGATTATCTTTCGGTAGTTGCCCTGGAAAACAAGGAAAAACTGCTGCAGAGAGATCTGAAAAAGGTAAAAAAACAGCTAGAAATTGTTGACAGTTGGGTTGAACAGGAAAATCTGGTAGAGTATATTAAGCCTAATGGAGGCACTACCGCTTTTATTAAATATAATTTGGATTTAGATTCTGAAACTTTTGCTAAAAAGCTTTTTCAGGAAAAGGGAGTTTTAGTTGTGCCTGGAATTGCTTTTGGTAGAGAAAATTTTATTAGAATTGGTTTTGCTGGTAATGAAGAAGAATTAAAAACAGGTTTGGCACTGCTGAAAGAGTTTTTACGGGAACAGGTGTAACTACCGGTGTGCTCAATTTAATTTTGGAATTGTAATCAATAATACAGAAAGTTATTTCTATAGATGATAATTTATAATTAGTAAATAAAAATTCGGATTAATAATTTACAAGTTGAAGAAGAAGTATTATAAAAAATGTGATCAAACAGATAAGCTGATCAGGATTATTCTAGATATTTTTCTCCTCTCAATATTTTTTTTGAAATTAATTCTGAGTTGTAAACTATGAATTTTATAAAGTATATTTAAATTAAAGTTATGGCAAAGATAATATTCAGGAGGTATTTAAAAATGACAAAATTATTAGTCACATATTATAGTTCTTATGGCCACATGTATCAAATGGCTAAGGCAGCAGCAGACGCAGCAGCAGAAAATGATGATTATGAAGTTAAATTACGTAAGATTCCCGAACTAGAATCAGCTAGAAAAGCAATGTCAGCTCAGGATGCTTATGTTCAGGCACAGGAAGCTCAGGCAGATGTAGAAGAAACTACTTTAGATGATCTAAAGTGGGCTGACGGAATAGTTTGGGGTATTCCAACTCGTTTTGGAAATATGCCGGCACAAATTAAACAGTTTTTAGATACTGCTGGTGGTTTATGGGCTGAAGGTGCACTAGAAGGGAAAGCAACTGGTATTATGAGCAGTACTAACACTCTTCATGGTGGTCAGGAAAGTACTATTTTAACATCCTTAATTCCACTGCTTCACTTTGGTATGATTTTTGTTGGTTCACCTTATAGCGAAAATCCTGAACTAAACAAATACAAAACTCAGGGTGGAACACCTTATGGTCCTTCTACTGTAGCTGGTGATGGCAGCAAAATGCCAACAGATGGCGATTTAAAAATGGCAGGAAGACTCGCTAAAAGAGTAGCTAAGGTAGCTAGTGGTATTAAAGAAGTTTATTAATTAAGCAACCAATTCTTATTCCAATATATTCTAAAAGCCCTGGCCTCAGCAGCTGGGGTTTTTTCATATCATAAATGGACTTTGGAACTCAAATGCCGGTTGGCAGACCGATGGAAGAGCCAGATGAAAAAGAATTTGAACCTGTTGAAAAAATAATAAAAGTCTATAAGGATTACTTGTATTTCAAGCCAAAAATAATAAATATTTTAATTTAACAGCCTTTCTAAAATTGGAGGCTGTTTTGCTTTTTTATTTAATGAAAATGGTATATAATTTAATTAACGAGGTGGCCATAGGGATTCAAAAGTTCCTGGAACTATTATTAAAAAATATAAATTAATAAAGTTGGAGAGGGTTTTATGGATCGAGCAAATACTGGTTTAAATGAACGCCTAAAAAAGACAAAAGCAATAGCAGAACTGGGACAGGGGATGGATGCAGGTAGCTTAAACGAATATTCCCACCAGATCTCTCTTTATCTTCTGCTAAAAGTTTTTAAGCGTGAGATAAATAATAACGAGCAGCGGAGCCGCAGTGATTTACTCCAGCTGACAGTTGAAATTTTAAAAGAAATGCGTTTAGAAATAAATATGGAAGAAGTCGAAAGACTGGTAGATGGAGTTCTCTACTCTGGGGATCCCAAACAGCAGTCATATTTTCATGTCAAAATTTATGATGAGACTGCCGGTGACTTTAAAGATTTTAAATACCGCTATTTAATTCCGGACCGGGAGGCCTCAAACTGGCAGGAAGGTGGGAGCACAGTCTACAGGCTCTCTGAGATTTCACAGGAGATAATTTTTATTACCAGGGAAATTCTGCAGGAATTCGGTTTTGACTTAGAGCAGTTCTACACTCTGCAGCTGATTAAAAATGGTAATTTTAAAGAAGCAAAGGGCAGTGTCAGCAACTTAATTGCCCGGGTCCGTAATCTGATCAAAAAGGAAAAGGACTGGCGGGAGGATATACTGCGCAACCCGGGGTTGATTTTTTCTGCCTATAAAGAACGGCGCCGGCGGACAGAGGCCGAGGTCAGAGAACAGTTTAAAGAAGAAAAGAAAGTTTTCAGTGATATCTTTGTCTGGCGGGATAGACTTGATACTTTTGAAAATGCTGATCAGAAAGAAGGAGAACTCTTATTTGAAGAACTGGAGCGGGCAAGGTCCCTCCATGATTATCTGGCAGAGCTCACAGTTTCCAATTTATCACTGGAGCTGCAGCTGCGGCGGGAAAATCCCGATATTTTCTGGCAGACTTCGCGCTTGAGTTTCAAAAAAGATTTCTGGCAGAATACAGTACTTAAATCAGGACTACCCCAAATCGATGATTTAGAAAAAATGCTGAATCCACTTTTTTCACCGGAGCAGGACTTTATTTTTCCTTTAGATTGGGCCTGGTCAGAACAGCAGCTTTACAGTTATCTCGAAGAGAGTGAAGGCGAAATAGCAACTCTGGAAATTGAGTCAGCACCGGAGCGGGAAATAGACTGGGGGCTGGTGGTTGAACTCTGGCAGCATGTTTTTACTGAGCTTTTTAAAAAAGGAGAATTTAAGCTGTCAGCATTAAATAAGCTTAGTCCAGAGCAGAAGGAAAAATGGCTCAGTCAACAGCTTAATCTGGAGCTGTTTATGATGTTTATTATTACCGATATCAAACTTAAAATTGTGGAAGAGTATCCGGGCCTGGATGAACGGCTGCTTTTATTCAATAAGTTAGTAAAAGTCGAGCCTGAATTAGCTGAACTGGAAGGCAGAAAAATTTCTGCCAGGCTGACAGGCAGCAGTAAAAAAGTAAATTTACTTGATCAGTTTATCATCTCACCCTATAAAATTTATCTGGAGGAAGATTAAAATGGCCTTTAAACAGGAAGAACTCGAAAATGGAGCCGCCCTATTTTTTAAATTATTAGAAAATGAGATTCTTTCAGTCTCCGATCCACTGGCTGAAAAGTACAGAACTAACAGTGAAATACATAATATAGTTAACACCATGGCAGCTGAGGCAGGTCTAAGAGTTTTTTCAACAGCTAAAAATGTGCACCTTGTCTCAAAGGCCAGAGGCTCAAGTTTTGCCAATTCCTATACTCAGATGAAAGAAAAATATTCCGGCTTAAAGCGGAAGCGCTACTTTTATCTGGCCAATATCATTATTTCAGTTTTTCTGGCTGAAATTGATAAAGAAAGTCATGTCCGGATTCGCTGGGAGGAAGAAGGGATTTCCTATCACCGCCTCTCTGACCTGGTAACTGCAACTTTAGAGAGCTGGCTGGAGCGCAAAAAAGAAGATGAAAGCTTTACCCAAAATTGGTCAATTGCCGTGGAAGAGGTGGCTGAGCTCTGGCTGACAGAGTTCAGTGAATACAGGTTAAATAAAAATGAGAAGGTGGATGTAACGAGAACTAAGGGTAACCGCCTTTCTTTTATCAATACAGCGCTGAAACCTTTAAGTGAACAGGGCTTGATTATTGACCAGAGTGATGAGCTGAAGCTGATTCCCAAGGCAGAGCTCTATGAACGCTTAGATGAGCTCTACCACAGCCAGAAGCGCTACAATAAATTTATGGACTTAATTTTAGCAAGCAGAAAAGAGATAGAGGAGGAAAATCAGCATGCCCAGACTGAGCAAAATTAGGATTACAGGTAACAAATATGATGGTTTTCAAAAACAGCACCGCAACTCAATTTTTGATCTAGAATCTGACCACAGCCTTTTTACCCTGCAGAACGGGAGTGGTAAGGGAGTTATGCTGCAGCTAATCTCCCAACTTTTGCTCCCCGGAACAGCCTGGGGTAAGCGGAATGGCAATAAGCTGGAAGGAATGTTTTATGACCGCTACCAGGTCTTCCAGCCTTATACCTTCCATGTGGTGCTGGAGTGGCGGCTTGATGGCAGTGAGGATAAAAAACTTTTAACTGGAATCTGTGTTTCCGCCCACAAACAGCAGAGCACAACTGATGAAGAAGGAAAAGTGGGCCTAAAATATTTTCTCTACACCCATGAATACCAGGGCAGCAGCCGCTTCAGCCTGACTAATCTTCCTCTCTATACTAAAAGCAGTGATCAGGTGCTGGGATATGAACGGCTGGAAGAATTTATTGATCAGAATCGGGCTGATTTTATCAAATATTCAAAAACAGCAGTTTCCAGCCTCAACTCAGAATACTATCAGTATTTAAGCAGCCATGGTATTTACCGTTCTGAGTGGGAGATCATGAAAAATATCAACCGCAGTGAGGGTGGCCTGGAGAAATATTTTTCTCAGGCTAAGGATAATAAAGCCCTTTTTGATCGGCTGATTATTCCTGCTGTCAGTGAAAGCATCAGCTATTACAATGAACGGGAGAAAAATTCGCTGCTCAATATTTTTGTGGATAATGTAAAGATTGCCCGCAACCTGCCTGAACTCTTATCCCGGCGTGAGGATTTAAAAACTCTCTCTCAGATGGTTGATCCTCTCTTGAGTAATGCCGAACAGGGATTGAGGCTTAAAGAAACCAGAGAGATGATCAGAGAGCGGGGTAATAATTATCTCCGCGGAATTGCAGACCGCAGAACTTTTTTGGAAAATGAGCTCCGCCGCAGTCAGCGGGAAAAGAAAAAAACTGAAAGCAGGATCAGAGAGCTTAATTTTGAATCAGAGAACTTAAAATATGTTAAAAAGCTGAGGGCTTTAAATGAGCTTAAGGCAGAACAGGAAGAGGCAGAGGCTGAGCAGCAGAAATTAAATAAGCAGCTTGAAAAGCTGAGGGAAGAAGAATTACAGTTAAAGCTGAACCAGAAATATCTCAAATTAGAAGATCTCGAAAGTGAGGCTGAGGGCAAAAGAGATAAGATAAATTCCCTGAAAGAGAGATCAGAATTTAAGGAGCTGGAAGCAGAAATCAGGCAGCTAAAGGAGGAGACAGCTGCAGAAATAGATGAGCTAAATTCTAAAGTTAAAGAGTCAGCTGCCGATTATTATTCCTATCAGAAATATTTAGAGCAGAAGCTGAAAGAGCTGGAGGCTGAAGAAAATAAGATAGAACAAAAAATTAGAGATGAGCAGCAGTTTAAGTTAGAATACGAACATCAGGAGCAGAAAGTTGAAGCCGAAAAGGAGAAGCTGGCTCACTTTTTTAATCCGCTGGAGCTGGAAACACCAAAATATCTGCTGCAGAATCTCGATAATGAGACAGCTGAGTTAGATTCTAAACTGGAAAAACTGGAAGAAAACTTAAAAGAACAGGAAGGGCAGAAAGAAAAACTGCAGGGTCAAAGACAGCAGACTGCAGTTGAGGCAGCGGCTCAGGAGACAGTGGTTGAAAATCTGAAGGAAGAGCTTAAAAAACAGAAAGAGGCTGAGGAGGAGCTGTTTTCTCAGCTTATAAAAAGCTTAAATCTGGACAGGTTTGAAGAATTTTACAGCAAGCAGTGGCTGCAGCAGCAGCAAAATGAACTTTTAAAACTGATTAACGAAAAAGAGGAAAGTCTGCAGGAGCTGAATGCAGATCAATTTGAGCTCCAGCTTGATTTAAATCTAAATGACAGAGAATACTGGGTGGCCAGTCTGGAGCAGAAAAGACTCTACCAGAAGATTAAAGAGCTTGATATTCGCGTCTATTATGGCAGTGAATTTTTATTTGAGCTGGTAGAGGATCGTCAAAAATATTTAAAGGATTATCCGCTGCTGCCTTATGGACTGGTGGTAGTTTATAAGTCAGACTGGGAGAAGATTAAGGCCAATATTTCCTTAGCTGAAATTTCTCACTTTGCTGTGCCGATTTTTATCAACCACCAGCTGGATGGTAGTGATTCTGAACTGCCCTTTAAACTGCTGACAGGTAAGGAAAAGAATTTTATCGAGAATAAAAATGATTTTGAACAGTGGTTCAGCGGTCTGCAAAGTAAAGAGGCTGAGATCAGAGAGACAATATCTATTCTTGAGCGGAAGCTGAAAAATCTAAATCAGCTCAACTACCGGGCAGAGACCATGCTGGCAGCAGAATCAGCAGCTGAGATAAAAACTAAACTGGAAAAAGAAGAATCTAAGCTGGAATCCCTGCAGGCTGAGATCAAAAAATATGAGCAGAGGCTCAAAAATACAGCGGCAAAGATCAGCGCCTTGAAGCAGGAATATCAGATAAAAGAAAAAAAGCTGACTGAACTTAAGGAAAATCGCAAGCAGGTTAGAGAATATCTGGAGGCAAAAAGAGATTTAGATAAAAAAGAAAGCAGCTATCAGCAGGCACTGGCTGAGATAGAGCATCTGGACGGACTGCTTGCTGAAAATAAAACTGAGCAGAAAAAGAAACAGAAAGAAGAGCTGAGGCTGGAAAATAATTATGAGAACTGGCTTGAGGCTTATCGGAAATTCACCAGCAGTCTAAATGAAATGCTTAGTGATCAGCAGGCTGAGCTTAAAAGTGAATTCAAAAAAGATGAGCTTAATATTTCGCCCAGAGAGCAGTATCCTGAACTTTTTGCTTTTCGGCAGCACAATAGTTATCAAAACTATGAGAAGATAATTTCTCTTCAAAAAAAAGAAGAAGAAAGAGCAGCCGAGCTCAAATATTTAGAAGAGAGCCTGCAGAAACTTTTAAGTGAAATTAATGAATTAAAAACTGAATTAACTCAGCTGGCAGCTGACTGGGAGGAGCGGGATTATGATTTTAAAAATCGGAGCCAGCTCAAAACCGCTCTGGAGGAAATAAACGAGCAGCTTAAAAAGACTGAAAAAGAAGCTCAGAGTTTGAAGGAAGAAATTTTAGTCCGCCGCGGTCAGCTGGAGACAAGGGAAAATGAGCTTGAGGAAAAGGCGGCTGAGATTAAAGAGCGTTTTCAGCGTTCGGTTCAGAGCTGGGATAATGTAGAACTTAAAGTTAAGGAATTGGAGATTAAAAAAGAGCTGAGTGAGAATAAAGATTATCTTTCCAAACTGGAAAAAATGATTTTAAATTATCAGGAAAAACTGCAGGCCCATAATAATCTGGCCAATAAGCTTCAATATTACCAGCTGGAGGCAGCAAAGGGTGAGCTTAATGCTGGAATTAAAGAGGAACTTAAAGATTCACCAGCAGCAGTAATTGAAAGCTGGGAAAATGATTATCGCAGTATTGAAAATAAGCTTAAATCTCTTCGAGAAAAGACTGAAGATAATTTTTATCATTTTAAAAATGATGTCAAAGATGTGGTAGAAAATATTACCTTAAAAAACAGTATCAACGAAAAGCTGCTCCATAATTTTAGAGCCAGTGACTACCAGTATAACTATGAGATGCTGAATTCCTTTAAGGAATATATAAATAATGAACTGAATACGATTGACCGCAACAAAACGGAGGCAGAAGAGGCCAGACAGCAGTGGGCCGAGCGCTCGTCAATCCATGTGATGCGGCTGATTACCTCTATGAAGGAAATGATCAGCAATATGGTCTACCACAATCAGCGGGGTTTTGCTTTTCCCTTAGTCAGACTGCGTCGGGATGATCTGCTGCCTGATGATGAACAGGAGGTAATTGCAGAGCTGAAGGAATATTTCTTAGAATTGATCAATAAGTTTAACCGGGAGGAAATCGATGTTGAGCAGCTGCCGGACTATAAACTGAAGGAATACTGTGGTGATGCAGCTCTTTTCTCAAGAGCGCTGCGCGGCCGCTATCCGGTGCTCCAGGTTTATAAAATGACTGAAAAAAATGAATTTCTCCATGCCCGTCCCCAGGATTATTTTTATTCTGACTGGGAATCGGTGATTCAGGGCAAGGGAAATGGACCTGAGGGAAGTGGTGGTCAGTCACTTTCGATCAATGCTTTTATGATGATGATGCTTTTAAATTACAAAAAACAGCGTTTTGACAAATCAAATCCCTGGACAGTTCTTTTCCTTGATAATCCTTTTGGCAAGGCTTCGGCAGCCCATGTGCTGGATCCAATTTTCAAAATTGCCGATAAGCTTAATTTCCAGCTGGTGGCCTTTGCTGCTCCAGAGATTATCAAAACTGAAATTAGTGAGCGCTTCCCGGTTTTTTGGGCCTTAGAGATAGGTGATACCGAGCGCAACCAGGGAGTTGTACAGGGTCAGGTGATTTATGGTGAAAGACGAGCAAAAGTGGATTAGATTATTTAAAAAATATAAAAGAAATGAGCTTGAGGACAGGCTGCGCTTTCAGCTTGCTGATTTAGAAAATTTTATTAAAGCTAGACTGGGAGGAGCTTCTGCCTATCAGGCAGCCGGTGGTTATCAGAATTTATATCAGCTTTTAAAAAAGATGGAAGCTGAAGAAAAAATTAGAGCAATCAAAAGTTCTGATTTCAATCAGCGGCAGCCCCGGCTTAAAAAGCGCTGGAGTCTGGTTAAAGAAGAGCCGGCAGGTTGGTCAGATAAAGTTATTTTAAAGCTCTCCCGTCAGCTTAACTTAAGCTATTATCTTAAGAGGCCGGCTCAGCAGACAGGGGAGTTAAAGCAGCAGCTTTCTCGACTGGCTGAGTTTTTAAATAATAAATCCGAGCGGGAATGGACCAGCCGGGAGGAGCGCTCCCTGGAGCTGTTTGCAGATGAAAAATATTTAAGCCGGACTGCAGGAAAGAAGCTCCTCAGCAATTTAAAATTGAGCCTGGCTGACTTAAAGGCTCAGCAGTACAATCATCTTTTTGTTTACTGGACAAAAGATCCAACTCAGATCAATAATATTTTGATTATGGAAAACCATTCAGCTTTTATCGGTGCCAAAAAAGCCCTGGCAGCAGGGATTGATATTTTTGCTCGGGATTTTGATACTGTAATTTATGGTCAGGGCAAAAAGATAATCAGAAGTTTTTCTTTTCTAGAGGAGCTGTTGGGGCTTAAGGCAGCAGACGATAATTACAGTCAGCGGCAGCAGCTGCTTAATGGTCTAAATATCTATTATGCAGGTGACCTGGATCCAGAAGGGCTGGCAATTTATGTGGGTTTGGAAAATAAATATCCTGATTTTAAAATTAAACTGCTGGCAGAATATTATCAGCTGCTTTTGGAGGAGAGTGAGAGATTTTATCCCTGTCGGAAGCGGCAGAATAAAAATCAAAATGTTCTGGCGGAGGTATTGATAGAATTTGAAGCTGGAGGATATAATGATCTGGCTGCAGAGCTGCAGCGGGCCTGGGAAAATGATCTCAGGCTGCCGCAGGAGCTTGTGACACTGGAAGTTTATAAAAAAAATTCTGATCAATTTTAGTCAAACGCTTGACTAATTAAAAAAATAGTATTATAATAAAAATAAATCGAAATAGTGAGATAATTAAAACTAATGAATCAAATAAAATAATTTGTTTAAAATCAATGAACTTTAGAACAAAATGTCCTTCGGACAATCTGTAATATAGTAAGGTTAAATTTTGTTGATGGCGGAAATTATGAAACTATAAATATTATCCACAACAAACCATCAGGTATAATTTCCTGGTATTATATAATAGATATAAATGGGGTATTGAAAATGGCTGTTACACTAAAAGATATAGCAGAAAAAGTTGGAGTAACTGAATCAACAGTCTCCAGAGTTTTAAATGGTATCCCTAAGGCAAGTGAAGAAACCAGAAAGGAAATCTTTCAGGTTGCAGCAGATTTAGGTTATAAGCCCAATCAAATTGCACGCAGTCTGGTAACTAAAAAAACAAATACCATCGGGTTAATTATAAGTGATCTTGCCAATACTTATTTTGCCAGAGTGGCCAGTGGAATTGAAAATATAGCCAGTAAATATGAGTACAGCCTGATTATTTCCACTACCGGGGGTCAGGAAAAAGAAGAGTTAAAATATATCAATTTGCTCAAAGAAAAACAGGTTGATGGAATTTTATTTGCCAGCGGCCGGATGCCTGAAAGCTGCAGAAAGCTTTTAAGAGAAACTGAAATTCCGACAGTTGTTGTGGCCCGAGAGGTAGAGGAGGATCTGCCATCTGTTCATATCAATAATGTTAAAGAATCTTATAAGGCAGTAAAATACCTGATTAATAATGGTCATCAAAAAATTGCTATGATCAGTGGTAATGCAAATGACAAAGAGTCAGGGCTCTACAGAATTCAGGGCTATAAGCAGGCACTGTGCGATAATAATCTAGAAATAAAAGAAGAACTTATTGTTGAAGGGAATTTTAAGCTCAAAAGTGGTATTAAAGCGATGGAAGAAATTTTAAAAAAGGATGATTCCATAACAGCTGTTTTTGCTGCCAGTGATGAAATGGGAGTTGGAGCAATCAAAGCTGTCAAAAAAGCCGGGCTTAAAGTTCCCGAAGATATTTCGGTGGTTGGTTTTGATAATAATATAATTTCTTTAGCCAGTGATCCAGAATTAACTACAATTTCTCAGCCGGAAGAAGAGCTGGGCTGGCGGTCAATGGAAATGTTATATAAAGTAATCAATGGAGAAGAGTTAGAGGAGAAAAAAATATATTTATCCTGTGAATTGAAAAAAAGAGCTTCTGTCAGGAGGCTTTAATTTAAGATGATTTAGGCTGGTTTATTAATTTTAATTAGCCTGAAATTATAAATAATGAAAGAGAAGCAGTTTTTTACCAATTTAGTCAAACGATTGACCAACTTATTTGGCAGATAGTAGGGAGGTGATTTTTTACAGCAGTTAAGAGGAGTAGGAGTTTGTTTGCTTAAAATTATTTAAAAATTCTTAGGAGGGTTAAAATTGAGAAAAAAAGCCTTAGTTAAAATTTCGTTATTGCTGGTGCTGGTATTTGTATTTACTGCCACTTCTTTTGCGCAGACAACTGTTGAATACTGGACTACTCAAACTGAACAGGAAAGAGTAGAAGTAATTAATGATTTAATTGCTCGTTTCGAATCACAGCAGGATCAATATCAAATTGAACTGGTTACCGTTCAGGAAAATGATATTCCAACCAAACTGGCTTCTGGTATGGCTGCCGGTCGCCTACCGCAAATGATTGAGGTAGGAGCAGAAAACATCCTTAATTTAGGAGCAGAAGGAATGCTTGATTCTGAGGCAGTTAATGATGTTGTCAATAGAATTGGTGAAGAGGATATTTATGATGGTGCTTTAAAAATGCTTTCTAATCCAGCTGGAGGTTATTTTGGGGTACCATTTCACGGCTGGGTTCAGGGAATTTGGTATCGCGAAGATCTTTTTGAAGAAAGAGGACTTGAACCACCTACAACCTGGGAAAGTATCATGACTGCAGCTAAAGAATTTTATAAGCCTGAGGAACAGCAGTATGGGATAGTGATTGGTACAAATAAAGATGCTTATGCAAGACAGACCTTTACTCAATATGCGCTGTCCAATAATGCCAGAATTTTTGATGAAGAGGGAAATTTAGTTTTCAATTCTCCCGAAATGGTTGAAACTCTAAAATTTTATGCAGAACTTGCTGAAACCACACCTCCAGGACCTAATGGCTGGCGTGATGCGCGTGATCTCTATTTAGCCGGTCGGGTGCCGATGATGATGTATTCTACCTATATTATGGATGATATTGGTCTGCAGGCAACAGATTATGCTGGAGAACAGGGAGCAATAATTGAAAATCTAGTAGACAAAACAAACTTTGCTAATACTATGAAGCATAAAACTGAAGCAGTATTTGGTCAGATCAATGGTTTGACATTTATTAAATCTGAAGATCAAGAAAAATTAGAGGGAGCCAAAACATTTGCTGAATTCCTGCTTACCGGAGAAAACTATATTGATTTCCTCCATATGGCACCAGGCGGCATGAATCCAGTTCGTCCTTCAATTGCAAATGATCCTAAATATTTAGAACACGAATTATTGGAAGTCTGGGGTGAAAAATCAGCTCGGATAGCCAGTGGTTTAAACAGTATTGGTAAATTTGGTTATGTTGGCGGAAGAGTATTTCCTGAAATTGGTAATATAACCAGTCAGTTTATAGTCGGTCAGACAATAATGAGAATGACAGAGCGAGGCTGGTCAGCAGAAAGAGCAGCCGAATGGGGACACAATGAAATGCAGGATGCTCTTGATTAATTAAAAAAATTAAATCAACCCTGCTGAAAACAGCAGGGTTGAAAAATAAAGGAGGAAGCTTATGCAGATTAAAAAAGATCAGGAAGCAAAACTTGGTTATTGGCTGATCTTACCAACCGTACTCTCAATAGGTGGTTTGATTATTTATCCAGTATTTTATAATCTCTGGTTGAGTGTACATGATGTAAATATGAATCCAACTATGCCTAATGAATTTATAGGCTTAAGTCATTTCATTAATATTTTAACTGATCTTGACTTCTGGATTTCATTTCGAACTTCATTAATTTTTACTTCTACAACTGTTATTGGCACAACTCTACTGGGCCTGGGGGTCGCACTTTTATTAAACCGTAAATTTCCGGGGAGAGCCATTGTTAGAGGAATAATCTTATTACCGTATGTAACACCTGTAATCTCAGCCGCTTTTGGCTGGAAGTATTTATTTAATCCCGTTTTTGGAATGTTTAATTATATTATGGTGGATGTCTTAAGTATTTTACCTCAGCATATTAATTGGATTGAATCACCGCGTTATGCAATTTTTGCAGTGATAATCTTTAATATCTGGCGGAATTTTCCCTTTGCCTTTTTAATGATTTTAGCTGAGCTGCAGTCCATTTCGGATACCTTATATGAGGCAGCAGAAGTTGATGGAGCTACAATCTGGCAGAAATTTAAATATATCACCTTACCTGAACTAAAATTTGTAATTGGAGCTCTGGTAATTTTACGCACAATCTGGAACTTCTATAAATTTTCGGAAGTCTATCTTCTATCCTCATCAGTCGAGGTTCTGCCGGTCTATATTTACGAAAAAGCCTTTTCAACTTACAGTTTTGGTGAGGCAGCAGCAATATCTGCTATTTTATTTGTTTTTGTTTTAGGTTTTATTATGTTCTATGTAAGGAAGGTGTTAGAATGGTAGGGAAAGAAAGCATTAGAAGTAAAATAATATTTGTTGTACTGTTAATTACTGTCCTGGCTTTTGTTTTAATTCCTTTTATAACAATGATCAGTTCTTCCTTGAAGCCGAATGTTGAACAGACTCAGCTGCCGCCGAAAATTATTCCCAATAACCCGACAATTGAGCATTACCAGGGAGTATTAAATCCCGAAATTTTTCCGTTTTTAATATATTTTAAAAACAGTTTAATTGTAGCCTTCCTTTCGGCAGGGATTGGAATAGTAATTGCTATTTTTGGTTCTTACAGTTTTGCCAGACTTGAATATACAGGTCGGGGAGTAATTCAGCGCGGAGTTTTAATGGTTTATATGTTTGGCGGAGTTTTACTGGTGATTCCTTTGTTTCAAATGATCAGCAAACTGGGCTTATTTGATACCAGAACTTCACTAATAATAACTTATATAGTTCAGACCCTGCCTGTTTCTCTCTATATGCTGGGAAATTATTTTAGAACAATCCCGGAAAGCATAGAAGAAGCGGCGATTATTGACGGCTGCAGCAGATTTGAGGTTATTTATAGAATTGTGCTTCCACTTTCTGCACCGGCCATAGTTTCAGTCTTTATCTATGCTTTTATGATAGCCTGGAACGAATATCTATTTGCTTCCGTATTTATCAATTCCAGCAGTTTAAGAACGCTGCCCCTTGGTTTAAATCAGTTATTCTATACACAGCATTATGTCTGGGGTAGAATGATGGCAGCATCTGTTCTGACAGCTGTACCTGTAATTATCCTCTTTCTGTCAGTTGAGAGATTTATTACTGGAGGTTTAACTTTTGGTGGAGTTAAAGAATAAACAAATGCTGTGAGCTTATTAAAGATGCAGTGATAAAAGTATTGGAGGTTTGATAATGAAAATTGCTCTGGCACATTTTCGGACCGGTCAGACTGATGGAGTTTCCTTAGAAATGGACAAATGGCGCCTGGTTCTAGAAAAAATGGGGCATCAGGTAGTCTATATCTCGGGAACTCCGGAGGCTGAAATTCAGATTGAAGAATTATTTTATAAAAATGAAAAAAATCTTAAATTTGTTGATAATGCTTATCGATGTCTGAAAGATTACAGTTCCGAAGCAGAGTTTCAGGCTGAGATTGAGGCTGAGGCAGCTCAAATTGCTCAGAAGCTGGAAAAAGAAATCAAAAATGCGGGAATTGAACTTTTAATTCCCAATAATATATTTTCCCTGGGCTGGAATCTACCGGCAGCGATAGCTTTTAAGCAGGTTATAGAAAAATTAAAGCTGAAAACTATTGCCCACCACCATGACTTTTACTGGGAAAGAGATTTATACAGCAGTCCGGTCTGTGATTTTGTAAATGATATTCTGGGAGAATATTTTCCGCCCCGGCTAAAAGAAATAGAGCACGTAGTAATCAATAAACTTGCTCAAAAGGAGCTTAAAAAAAGAAAAGGACTAGAAGCGACTGTAGTGCCCAATGTTTTTGATTTTAAGCAGCCTTTATGGAAATCTGATCCGTATAATGAGGATTTGAGATCTAAACTGGGTATCAAAGAAGATGATATAGTTGTACTGCATGCAACCCGAATTGCAGAGCGAAAGGCAGTAGAGCTGGCTATAGAGTTTACTGCCAGGCTGCAGCAGCAGAAGCTGCAGGGGAAACTATATGATGGAAGAGAGTTCAGCAGTGAAAACAGGGTTGTTTTTCTGCTGCCTGGATTGACAGAAGAAAATGAGAATTATATTCAGTTTTTAAAGCAGCAGGCTGCAGAAAGTGAGGTAGAAATTATCTGGGCCAATAATTTATTTGCCCATCAGCGTTCAGCCAGAGGAGGAAAGAAAATTTATTCTCTCTGGGACAGCTATGTAATTTCTGATTTAATTACCTATACCAGTATTAAAGAAGGCTGGGGAAATCAGCTTTTAGAAGCACTTTTTGCAAAAAAACCGGTGGTTGTTTTCGAATATCCGGTTTTTAAGAGTGATATTAAGCAATACAACCTAAACCTGGCTTCCCTGGGCTCAGAGTATCAGAAAAGAGAAGACGGCTATATTAAGATAGCAGAAAAGAAATTTGAGCCTGCTTTAAAAGAGGCTTTAAAATATTTAAAAGATCAGGATTACCGCCAGCAGACTGTAGAAGAAAATTTTGAAATCGCAGCTGCAGAATTATCCTACAGCCGTTTAGAAGAGTTATTGGAAAAATTAATTTAGCATAAGAATTTGTAAGCTTATAAGCAGATAAGAATAAAAAAATAACTGGAGTGATTTTATGAGTTTTGAAATTCCAAAATCAAGCAGAGAAAAACTGAAAAAGAAATTAAATTTTATATATGATAAAAAAACAACAGCAGAATTTTATCCTCGACTTGAGGAATTTATAATTGATTTTGCTGAAAAACATCCTGACTTGAGGGAGCAGGAACAGGATGCCGCCCGGCTGACAGAAAAAGACAGTGTGGTGATCTGCTATGGAGATCATATCCAAAGTGAGGGAGAAGCACCACTGCAGACTTTAAATGAATTTTTTAAAAATTATTTAAAAGAAAGCATCAGCACCATTCATCTTCTCCCTTTTTTTCCGTATTCTTCGGATGATGGTTTTGCAGTGATTGATTATAAAAAGGTTAATCCTGAGCTTGGTGACTGGTCAGATATAGAAGCCCTCAAACAAAACTTTTCTTTAATGTTTGATGCAGTAATCAACCATATCTCTGCAGAAAGTGAATGGTTTAAAAAGTTTAAAGAACAGGAAGGTAAATATGCCAATTATTTTATTGAGGCGGATCCAGAAAAGGATTATTCTGAGGTCACCAGACCTCGTGCCAAACCGCTGCTGACTGAAGTTGAGACTGCAGCCGGCAAAAAACATGTCTGGACAACTTTTAGTCCAGATCAGATTGATTTAAATTTTAAAGAAACTGAAGTTCTTTTAGAAATAATTGATGTGCTTCTATTTTATGCAGCTCAGGGAGCAGAGATAATTCGCCTGGATGCGATTGCCTATCTCTGGAAGGAAATGGGCACCAGCTGTATTCATCTGCCGGAAACTCATAAGGTGATCCAGCTTTTTAAAGAAATTTTCAAGCTGGCAGCTCCTACGACCTTAATCTTAACTGAAACCAATGTGCCACATGAGGAAAATATCAGCTATTTTGGCAGGGGTGTAGATGAGGCAGATATGGTCTATAACTTTACCCTGCCGCCGCTTGTATTATACAGCTTTTTAGAGGAAGATGCCTCCAAACTGACTGAGTGGGCTGCTTCTTTAGAGGAGCTGGAAGCAGGTAATTATTATTTCAATTTCTTAGCCTCTCATGATGGTGTTGGGTTGAGGCCTGTAGAAGGAATTTTAAATGAAAATCAGATTGAAGATGTGGTTAAAAAAGTTAAAGCAAAAGGAGGGTTGGTCTCCTATAAAACCAATTCTGATGGTTCGAAAAGTCCTTACGAAATAAATGTCAGCTATGTGGATGCAGTTAGAGATCAGGATAAAAAAATTGAATTACAGGTTAAACAGTTTATGGCCTCTCAGGCAATTATGCTGGCCCTGCAGGGTGTACCGGGAATCTATCTTCATTCGTTGTTGGGATCCGAAAATTATCAGCAGGGTGTAGAAGAAAGTGGGGAAAACAGAAGAATTAACAGAGAAAAACTGGACCGGGACAGGCTTTTAAGTGAGTTAAACGAGCAGGGTTCATTTAGAAAACAGGTTTTTGACAGCTATAGAGAATTGTTAAAGCTGAGGCAGGAAAATAAGGCTTTTGCTCCAGATAGTCCTCAGAAAATACTGGATCTTAACCAGAAGGTATTTGCAGTTCAGCGGGGTGAGGCTGAGCAGAGGATTACAGCTCTAAGCAATGTTTCGGCTGAAACGGTTGAATTAGAGCTTAAAGCAGATTTATTTAAAGCTGAAAATGGAAGTCTGTTAAGAGATATAATTACAGAAGAGGATTATAAAATTGAAAATGATAGTTTAAAGCTAAAGCTAACTCCATACCAAAATAGATGGTTAAAAGCCAGGGGGTAATTAATTATGGGAAAAGTATTAGCTCTAATTGAACCGGGAAAACTTGAATTTATAGATTATGAAGAAAAAGCTTTAAAAGCAGAAGAAGTGAGGGTTAAAACACTTTATTCTGGGATCAGTGCCGGGACAGAGTTAACTTCATATAGAGGATTTAATCCCCATCTAAATAAAAGCTGGAATTCAGACTTGAGGATTTTTGAAGAAAAAGAAGATGAAGCAGGCAGCTATCCGATTAAAAACTGGGGTTATGAAGAAGTTGGTGAGGTTATAGAAGTAGGTCCTGAGGTTGCAGGAGTTAAAATTGGGGACACTGTTTACGGAACCTGGGGTCACCGAACAACTGCTGTTCTAAACGAGGACTTCGCAGTTGAACACCGGCTGCCGGAGACAGCTGATCCAATTTATGGAATTTTTTCCCATATTGGATCAATCGCTTTAAATGCAATTTTAGATGCAGATATCCATGTTGGAGAAACAGCAGCAGTTTTTGGTCAGGGAGTGCCGGGACAGATAGTATCTCAGCTGGCTAAATTAAATGGAGCCCGGGTAATAGCCCTTGATTTAAATCCGAAGCGGTTGGAGACAGCAAAAAAAATGGGAGCAGATATTGTGCTCAATCCGGCTGAAATTGAGGCGGCCAAAGAAATTAAAAAGCTGACAGGAGGTAGAGGAGCAGATGTGAGTATTGAAATTTCTGGTTCTCTAAAAGCACTTCACCAGGCAATAAAATCCACCGCCTATTCCGGCAGGACAATTGCTTCCGGTTTTTTTGCCGGCAGCTCAGAGGGCTTAAATTTAGGGGAAGAATTTCACCACAACCGGATTCAGCTGATCTGTTCTCAGATTTCAGGAGTCAGACCGGAATTGAGCTACCGCTGGGACCGCCTGCGGTTAAATCAGACGATTATGAAGCTGCAGCAGTCTAAAAAAATAGATTTAAAAGGTTTGATTACTAACATAGAAGATTTTAAAGATGCAGAAAAATTATTTGAAAAGCTGGATCAGGAGCCAAAAGAAGCTCTGCAGACAGTACTTAAGTTTGATTAAACTGGGAGGCTGAAAACTATTATGCAGAAATTAAATGTTGGGTTTTTAGGTGCAGGAGAAATGGCCCGGATTCATGCTGGAGTTCTGCGTGATATGGCAGATGTTGAAATCACAGCAGTTACTTCCCGCCATAAGAATTCGGCTGCAGATTTAATAAATAGTCTTGGTTTTAAAAATGCAGCGGCTTATGCTGATTTTGATCAGATGCTGGCAGAAAAAGACTTAGACCTGCTCTATATCTGCTTACCTCCGGCTGCCCATCAGGGCCAGCTGGAAAAAGCAGTCCATAAAGGGATACATATTTTTATTGAAAAACCAATAGCTATCAATGAGAAACGGGCCAGATCAATGGTTGAGGCAGTTAACGAAGCAGGTGTTATTTCTCAGGTCGGCTATCACTATCGTTTTGCTGAAGGAATTCAGAAACTTAAAGAACTAATAGATTCCGGTCAGGCCGGACAGCAGGCACTGCTGCAGGGTTATTATTTCTGTAATTCCCTTCATTCCAGCTGGTGGCGGCAGCTAGAAAAATCCGGTGGTCAGATCTATGAGCAGGTGATTCATCTTTATGATCTGGCTCTGCATTTGTTTGGAGATTATCAGAGTGCAGAGGGAATGCTGGCTAATCTATGCCATCAGCAGACTGAAGGATATACAATTGAAGATAACAGTCTTTCTTTAATTCAGTTTAAATCAGGAGCGCTCGGCAGTATTGCCGGTTCCAACTGTGCTGTACCCGGCAGCTGGAAGAAAGCGCTGACAGTAATCTGCGAAAACCTAACCGTCGAATTTGAAAATATAGAGAAGGCAGTATTTAAATATCATCAGCAGGGGGAAGTTGACACAAAAGTTTTTACGGCCGATCAGGACCTTTACTATTTAGAAAACAGGGATTTTATCGAGGCTGTGCTGGAAAAAAGAGAGGCTCAGGTTCCAATCAGCGAAGGCTTAAAGGCAATCAAACTGATCAGCGAAATAAAAGAAAATAATAAAAAGCGGGCTGAACAAAATGTTTAAGCTGAGTCCGGAATTGCTGAAGGTTGAATCTGAGAGTGAAGAGCTGGATTTTGAAGTTGAACATTTTAAAGAGGATGTAGATTATTTTAAAATCTCAATTGAGGCTGAGAAAAAAATTGATTTTCCAGAAGTTACTCTTTCTTTTTTATACCCTTTGCTCGATGTTCAGACTGCCTGGCATCCAGGGGCCGGTCGGGATAAATCACTGGCAGCTGACTGGGAGGATGGATTTGCCGCGAAGGCGGCCTCGCTGGCCCCGGTAATTACATTTTTAAGTCAAAATGACCAAAACAGACTCACCCTTGCTTATTCGGAGGCAATGGAGACTGTAAGATTTAAGATGGGAGTAAACGAAGAAAGCGGTTGTCTTAACTGCCGGATAATACTTTTTTCTCAGCCTTCAAAAAAGAGAAAGCATTATCAGGCAGTACTCAGAGTTGACAGCAGAGAGATTCCATATTATCAATCACTTAAAGATGTTTCTGCCTGGTATGAGGAGTTGGATGGATACAAGCCAGCTCCTGTGTCTGCAGCTGCTAAAGAACCAATGTACTCCAGCTGGTACAGCTTTCATCAGAATTTAAAAGCAGCAGAAATTGAAAAAGAGGCCAGAAAAGCAAAAGAATTTGGCTGTGAGGCAGTGATTGTCGATGATGGCTGGCAGACCGTGGATAATAATCGTGGTTATGCTTATTGTGGTGACTGGGAAGCAGCAGAATCAAGAATCCCGGATATGAAAAAACATGTAGAAAAAATACATAAAATGGGTCTCAAATATTTACTCTGGTACAGTGTACCCTTTGTCGGTATTCACTCTAAAGCCTGGCCTCGATTTAAGGATAAACTTCTTTTTTATGCTGAAGCAAGAGATGCGGGAATCCTTGATCCAAGATATCCGGAAGTCAGAGAGTATTTGATTGAGACCTATAAATCTGCAGTTCGGGACTGGAATTTGGATGGACTTAAACTTGATTTTATCGATCAGTTTGCTTATGAGAAAGAGAGTGAGCTGAAAGTCGAGCCGGAGATGGATATTGAATCCTTAGATCAGGCAGTTGATAGATTAATGTTTAATATCAGAGAAAACCTGCAGCAGCTTAATCCGGAAATTATGATCGAATTCAGGCAGAAATATATCGGACCCTATATGCGCAAATATGGTAATATCTTTAGGGTTAATGACTGTCCCGGTGATGCAGTGACCAATAGAGTTGGAACAATTGACTTAAGGCTGCTGGCTGGAGAAACAGCCGTCCATTCGGATATGCTGATGTGGGATCCTGAAGCCAGTGCAGCCAGTGCTGCCCTGCAGCTGCTCAATGTTTTATTTGCAGTACCCCAGTTTTCAATGAAGTTGAGTCAATTAAGTGAAAAACATTTAGCTGTGGCTGAGTTCTGGCTTGGCTTTTGGAAAAAATATAAGGAAGTGCTGCTTGAAGGAAAATTAAAAGCTTTTTCTCCAGCTCATTTATATCCTTTAATCAGCAGTGAAAATGATCAGCAGAAAATAATAGCTGTTTACGATAAAATGCTGGTTCAGCCAGGAAAAAACCTGCCGCCGGAGTTGATTCTGGTTAATGCTACTCTAAATGAGGAGCTGGTGCTGGATTTAGAAACAGAGTTTAAAGATAAAAATCTTAAAATTTATAATTCACAGGGTAAGCTGATGGAAAATAAAAAAATCAATCTGGAAAAAGGACTCCATAAAATTGAAGTTCCACCTTCCTCCTGCCTTATTTTCAAATAATTTTTGTAGAAAGTTAAGCTTTTATTTGTTATCATTTAATTAATGGTGAGGAATAGAAGCTTTTTATTATAAAAACTATTAGATTTGACGTAACGGATATTACAGCAGGAGGTTATAAAAATGAAAATTGTAGTTTTAGATGGTTATGCAGTTAATCCTGGTGATTTAAGCTGGGATAAGATTAGTGAATTAGGGAATCTTGAAATATATGATCGGACTCCAGAAAATAAGATTTTAGCAAGAACAGAGGGGGCAGATATTTTATTAACAAATAAAACACCACTTGGAAGAAAAACTATAGAGTCTCTACCTGATTTAAAATATATCGGAATTCTAGCAACAGGGTACAATGTAGTTGATATTGAAACTGCAGCCGAAAACAATGTAATAGTAACTAATGCACCTGATTACAGCACAAATGCAGTTGCTCAATTTACTCTGGCTTTAATTTTAGAAGCCTCACTTCATATTGGAGAACATAATAGAGCTGTTAAAGAAAAAGAGTGGAGTCAATCACCTGATTTTTGTTTTTGGAATTACCCGTTGATTGAGCTGAAAAATAGGACTTTAGCTATTATTGGCTTTGGCAATATTGGTCAGCGAACTGCTGAGCTGGCCCAGGTTTTTGGAATGAAAGTAATTGTCTATGACCGCAGCCCTGAAAAAAAGATTAATAATCCAAAGATAGCAACTGATAATATAGAATTTGTGAGCTTAAATGATCTTTACACTCAGGCAGATATAATTAGTCTGCACTGTCCTCTGACTGAAGAAACCGCAGAAATGATCAACCAAAAAAGTATTTCTCAGATGAAAAAAGATGTGATAATTGTTAATACAGCTAGAGGTGGTTTGATTGTTGAAGAAGACCTTGCAGCTGCTTTAAAATCAGAAAAAGTTAAGGTGGCAGCCCTTGATGTTTTAAATTCAGAGCCACCTTCAGACTCTAATCCACTTTTATATTTAGAGAATACAATCATAACTCCCCATAATGCCTGGGCAACTAAAGAATCACGGAAATCTCTGCTGGATATTGTTTCAAAAAATATTAGAGCTTTTCTGAGTGGAGAATTAATAAATCAAGTTAATTAAGATTTTATTTTGATTTTTTTAAGACAATTTACGGTTGTTTTAAAATAAATATTGATATATAATTAAAGTCGGTAAAATTTTAGATTTATAAATATTCTGTGGGGAGTGATAGTGATTACTGATTATGGTGTTTTAGAAAATTTAAATGGTCTTCAATACTGGATGATGCTTAATCATAAAAGCCATAAGTTAATTTATTTAATTGGCCTTTTATTTTTAGCAGCTTTTATCGTTAAAACAATAACAGATAAATTTAGAATTCCCAGTGTTGTAGGTTACATATTATTAGGAACTATATTTAGTCAGAGTGTGGTCGGTAATTTATCTTTTTTATCAAAGGAGTTTTTGGCCTGGTACAATTACCTATTAAACACATTGAATTTCATCACTGTTTTGGCAGTATCTTTTATTTCATTTGGAATTGGTACTTCTTTATACATAAAAATATTAAAAAAATTGGAGTTTGAACTAGCTTTAATCGTCTTATTTGAGTCGATTGGTGCCTTTGTTTTAGTCTCAGGAATAATGTTTTTATTGGGAAAAGAATTATTTGTAGCTATTTTATTTGGAACAATTGCTACCGCAACAGCTCCTGCAGCAACTGTAATGGTGCTCAAAGAGTATGGTATTCCAGGAGAGTATTCAGCAACTCTGATGGTTGTACTGGCTTTAGATGAGTTTTTGGCACTTTTAATATTCTCCTTTATGGAGCCCCTATCATATATTTTAGCTTCTCCGGAAGTAGAATTAACAATTACCAATATGCTGCTGATACCATTATTTAGGGTGGCTGCTGCTATATTATTAGGTTTAGTTATCGGCTATATATCACAGTATTTAATGATCAGATGCAGTTCTGAAAGTAGAAAAATATTGCTCATTTTAGCAACTATCATCGGCACCAGTGCTGCTGCAGTATTTCTACATATTTCACCTTTGTTTGCAAACTTAACTTTAGGTTTTGTTTATCGAAATATTCCTAAGAGGCGTTTGGATGTTTCAGATAAGATTGATATCTTAACGGTCCCTTTATTGGCAACATTTTTTATATTAGCAGGGACAAAACTAGATATCAGCAATTTGTTTGATACAAGCTTTTTAATAATAGCATTTGCTTATACAGCAATGAGAATGCTGGGAAAAGTAGGTGGAGCTCATTTTGGAGCAAAACTTTCTTCAGCTCCCAAACATGTTGAAGATTACATAGGCTTTGGTCTGATCCCCCAGATCGGAATCACAATTGATTTAGCATTCATAATTCAAAAAGATTTTGTCCAAATTGGAGGAAATGTTGCAAGCATTTCAATGTTAATTTTAAATGTCATTTTATTCACCTCAATTTTCACAGAAATCTTTGGTTCTTTAGCAACAGAATATGCATTGATTAAATCAGATGAGATTAAAACAAAACGCTATTAAATGGGTTTTAAATTAATTAGGTGGGAGGATCTATGAATTTAAATAGAGAATTAGCTGAAAAAATAGTTATCAAAACTATGCATGTTTTAGGTAAAAATATTAATATAATGAACAGTCAAGGGATAATTATCGGTAGTGGTGATTCAAAAAGATTAAATACTTTTCATGAAATAGCAGGAGAGGTAATTAAAACCCAGGAAGCAATAATTATTAAAGAAGAAGAAATAGAAGGATATAAGGGTGTTAAAGCTGGTATAAATTTACCAATAATTTTTAATGAAGATATAATTGGTGTAGTCGGTATAACAGGAAAAGTTGATGAGGTATCTGGTTATGGTAAATTGGTTAAAAATATGGTGGAACTTATTTTGCAGCAGGAATTTTTAAGACATGAAATTGAAATTGACAACAGAGCAAAAGAAAATTTTTACCAGCAGATACTTAATGAAAATATTCAAAATCAAGATTTATTAAATGATCGTTTAAAGTTGTTTAACATAAAAAAAGATTTAAATCGAATTGTTTTTGTGATAAGTTTTGATACTTTTGATGCTAAATTAGTTACAAATACAGTGAATGATTTAAATAATTTGGTTTTTATAAAAAAAGAAGATATTTTTATTATTAGAGGTGATAAGTTAGTTTTAATCAAAACTTTAAATTATCAAGTTAATGAGATTCAAAGTAAAAAAATAAATGAATTAGCTAAAAATTTAAAATTAAAAATAAAAAAGATGATAAGTGAAGCTCAAATTGGAGTTGGAACTATTGTTGATAATATAAATGATCTGCATATATCTTACCGAGATGCAGTGTTTGCTTTAGAGGTTGGTAACAAACTAGGAAGTCAGGAAAATTATAATATTTTTAGCATTGATAATTTAGGTTATAATTATATCTTACCGTTTATAGAGAATTATCACGCTGAAAACTTTCTTAAAAATATTTTTCATCAGGATGATTATGCAGAATATTTTAAGGATACAAATCTTGGAGAAATTATTGAAGCATTAGTAGAAAATAATTTGAACATCAGCCAAACAGCTGAGAGTTTATATATTCACAGAAATACACTTTTGTATCAATTAAATAAAATAAAGGAGCAGACAGGTTATGATTTGAAGAACGTTTCAGAGTTATTCACCCTATTATTAGCCTATCATCTTTACCTGTTTGAACAGTGATTTAAACAAACTGCACAAAAATTAATCTTTTTGTGCAGTTTTATTTTAATATTTTGTATATTGTATAAGTATCACTCTTATAATAGAATATTAATTGAGGATGAAAGTTAGTTTATTATTAATATTCAGAATATACATAATCTTAAATATAGTCAATTATATAAATTGAAATCAGATGGAGGAGATATATATGAGAATTTTAGTTGCTCCTGATTCCTTTAAAGGATCTTTAACTGCAATGGAAGCTGCAAAAAATATTAAAAAAGGTATAAATAGTTATGATTCAAAAATAGATGTTGAATTATTGCCGATGGCTGATGGGGGAGAAGGTACGGTTCAATCTTTAGTTGATGCAACTAATGGTGAAATTATAGAAAAAGAGGTAAATGGACCATTAGGAAATAAAGTTAAAGCTTTTTACGGCCTGCTTGGTGATCAAAAAACTGCTGTAATTGAAATGGCAGCCGCTTCTGGATTACCTTTAGTGCCTGAAGGTAAAAAGAACCCACTGAAAACTACTACTTATGGCACAGGTGAGTTGATTGCTTCGGCGCTGGATGCTGGTGCTCAAAAAATTATTATAGGGATTGGTGGCAGTGCAACTAATGATGCCGGAGTGGGGATGGCCCAGGCTCTGGGAGCAGAAATTCTAGATGCTGAAGAGCAGCAGATTGATTTTGGTGGTGGAAACTTAGATAAAATTGAAAAGATTAATTTAGATAAATTGGATTCACGACTGCAAGATGTCGAAGTGGTGGTTGCCTGTGATGTAGATAACCCACTTTATGGTAAAGATGGGGCTGCTTATGTATATGCTCCGCAAAAAGGTGCAGATCCAGAAATGGTAAAAATACTTGATCAAAATCTTCGTCATTTTAACCAAATTGCAATCAAAGAGCTAAATAAAGATATAAATAAGATTCCTGGAGCCGGAGCAGCTGGGGGGCTCGGAGCTGGTCTGGTAGCTTTTTTAGATGCAGAATTGAAGGCAGGAGTGGATATCGTACTTGATATTATTGATTTTGAAAGCTACTTAAAAGATGTTGATCTGGTTATTACAGGGGAAGGAATGCTTGATGGTCAGAGTATTTACGGCAAAACCCCAGTTGGCGTTTCCCGCAGTGCTGCTAAAAAAGATATACCTGTAATTGCTATTGCCGGTACTTTAGGTGAAGGTGTAGAAAAAATTTTAGATTACGGTATAAATTCGTATTTCTCCATTATAGATCGTCCAGCTGAATTAAAAGAAATAATAGAAAAAAGTCCAGAACTTTTAGCTAATTTAAGTGAACAAATTATTAGGACAATTCAAATTTAAGGGGGGTTAAAAAGCTAAAGATATTTCTTAGTCCTGATTATATAAAATAAAGGGGGATAATAAAAATGGTACAAGGTCCAATGTTATTAGTTATTTTAGCTGTTGCTATTATATTTATTATTTTTATGACAGCAAAGGTTAATTTACATGCATTTTTAGTATTATTATTAGCTTCATTTGGCGTTGGTATTTTTTCTGGAATGTCTTTAATTGAAGTTGTAAACACAGTCACCAGTGGTTTTGGTGGAATATTAAGCTACATTGGAATTGTAATTATTGCTGGAACTATTATTGGTACAATTTTGGAAAAATCAAAGGGAACTTTAACTATGGCTAATACAGTACTTAGCTGGGTAGGAGAAACAAAGTCAGCTCTAGCTATGTCTATCACTGGTGCTATCATTTCAATACCTGTTTTTTGTGACAGCGGGTTTGTGATTCTATCATCTTTAAATAAGTCACTTGCAAAAAAAGCTAAAATATCGATGTCAACTATGGCTGTTGCACTTTCAACTGGACTTTATGCAACACACACTTTAGTTCCACCTACTCCGGGACCAATCGCAGCAGCTGGTAACCTCGGTGCAGATCTTGGTTTAGTAATTATGTTTGGTGTTGTAGTTTCTATACCAGCAATACTCGCTGGTTATATCTGGGCAACAAAATTTGCATCGAAATATTGGGTTGATGCTGATATAGAAATTGATGATGGTGAAAATGATGTTAATTTACCATCTGTTTTTGATTCTTTTGCCCCAATCGTTGTACCAATACTTTTAATTACTCTAAAGTCGATTGCAGAATTCCCAACAAATATATTTGGTACAGGTAACATAAAAACTTTCTTAGTCTTTATTGGAGATCCAACAGTTGCTTTATTATTAGGTGTTTTTATTGCCTTTAGACTGCTGCCTTCATTTGATAAAGAATATATCAATGGTTGGATAGGAAAAGGTATGGTTAATGCTGCTGCTATAATTATGATAACTGGTGCTGGTGGAGCTTTTGGTCAGGTTTTAAAATCTACTCCAATCGGCAGCTATTTAGGTGAAGCTCTTTCTGTTTATAATTTAGGTATCTTTTTACCATTTATAATTGCAGCCGCTTTAAAAACATCTCAGGGTTCATCTACTGTTGCAATTATTACAACTTCAGCTTTGTTAGCTCCAATGCTGCCTTCACTTGGACTTGATGGGTCTGTAGCAAAAGCACTTGTTGTTATGTCAATTGGTGCTGGTGCGATGACAGTTTCTCATGCTAATGACAGTTTTTTCTGGGTTGTAAGTCAGTTTTCTAATATGGATACTGATATTGCCTATAAGACTTACACGACAGCAACTTTAGTTCAGGGAATTGTGACCATTTCCTTTGTAGCAATTCTTTCAATGATTTTTATTTAAGCAAAAAATCAAGCATCAGGTCTAAAATTATTAGATCTGGTGCTTCTAATTTTTTGAATATTAAATTCTATAATTTTAAGTGGTTTGCTTTATGGTGGTATGGGACTTTTCTATGAAAAATTAAATAATATTTCTTTAAAACAAAATTAATAGTAGTATTTTTTTTAATCTGAAAACACATGAATAATTACAGGATAAAAAAACAGCTAAGGTGCAGTATTTTAGGCTTTAGCTGTTTTTTATTTTTAAATTAATTATAATTTAATTCATAATATTTATAAGCTTAAATACCTTCGAATATTTAAAATAATATGATATAATTTTAATTGCAAACACTAATCCTTGTTTGTGTAAAATATTTAGAAAGGAGTTAACGGGAACTGCAATTATTATTTTAAATAAGTACTCGTTATCTATAATGTTATGGTTAATAATTTAATCAAAAAAGTAAAATCAAATAATTCATATAAAATAATAGCAGAATTTTCATTTTTGCAGTTTTTCTTTTGGAGCTCCTGGGCAGTTTATGGAGCTTATTTAGTTTATTATCTTAGTGATTTAGGTTACAGCAATATGCGAATTGGGACTTTAATGTCACTGAGAACATTTATGGGCTTAATTGCGCCACCAATTGTTGGTTATATATGTGATCGTTTGGAAAACAGAAAAATGGTATTTATTATATCTATGTCTTTAATGGGGCTTGTAATTACTCCCTTAACTTTCTATGGAGATCTAATGCTGGCAATTTCAATTGGAATTGTCGGTTTTTTATGGGAGCCGCAGCAGTCAGTTTTGGACAGCTGGATTTTAGAGACATCTGTCCATACAGCTCATAATTATGGTTTTATGAGGGCCTGGGGCTCAATTGGATTTGCGATTATAGTTGCAGTTTTTGGTCAGGTGATTGATAAATTTGGCTGGCGGGTCCATTTTTTAAGTTATGGAGTAATAATTTTTATTGTAGTTATAGATTTTATCGACAGAAAACCAGATGGGCTTGCCCTCTGGATGAATGCCGATATCTTTTAATGCAATTAAATATTTCTTAAAAAATATAA
>NZ_SOEF01000027.1 GCF_004366375.1 Halanaerobium congolense | reverse complement strand
ATTATACCAGAAACGGGGGTTTCATGCTATTTTTTTGCTAAATAATATTGAAATTTCAAGGTGCAAAAGCACTTTTACAAGTGCGAAGTTTGAGTAATTAATAATAAAAATGTAATAACCGATACTGGTTTTAACATTGGTAATGTAATGTTCTTAAATTTTTGCCATCTATTTGCACCATCAACAATTGCCGCTTCATACAATTCTAAAGGAATACTTTTCAAACCTGTTAATAACATAATAGCTACAAAAGGAAATCCTTTCCATACATTTACTAGCATTGCTGATTGTAATGCAATATCTGGATTTTCTAAAAAGCCTAATGATGAATTGATTAAATTTAAGTTCATTAAAAAATAGTTAACTATTCCAAAATCTTTATCAAACATTAAAATCCAAGCTAATACCGCTACCACTTGTGGAATTGCCCATGGAATTATAATTAATGATCTACTCAACCCAACTCCCTTAAATTTATTATTTAATAATAATGCTACTCCTAAACCTATTATGAATCTTGCAATAACTGTAAAAATTATATAAGAAGCAGTTATTATTACAGAATTTATAAAATGACTAGATGTAAAAATTGAGCGAAAATTTTCTAAACCTATAAAAGGATTATCGGGATTACCCCTAATTAAATACCAATCTTGAAAACTCATAACAACTGATTTTAAAATTGGATAAGCCAAAAATAATGTTATAATTAATACTAGAGGAAACATAAAAAAATATGCTACTTTATTTTTTTTGAAATATGATATTATTTTAAACAATACATTAACACCTCCGTACTATTTTATATAGAGGGGGAAATATTTCCCCTCTATATAATTACTAAAATTGTATATTTATCTGTCTAAAACCTCTTCTATTTCTTCTGCAGCTTCTGTCAAGACTTTACTTGGCTCATCTCCTCCTTCAAACATCTCTTGAGTTGCATTTATCATTATTCTGCTCAGTTCACCCATCTGGGGAATTGATGGATCTGCAACTAATTCTCTATAATTATTATCAATGAAATCATAATACTTATAAGCTAAAGGATTATTTTTAGCAAAATCAGATTTCTCTATATATTCCTGATTACTTGGAATCATACCACTCTTAACAATAATTTCTTGAGCTTCAAAAGAAGTCATCCATTTCAAAAATTCCAATGCTTCTTCTTTATGAGGACTATTTTTACTTATCATAGTAACTAGTGGATACATTGTTGGATTGGGTTTGTACTCTTTGCCATCATATTTTATACTAGGTTGTGGTATTAGACCTATATCGTCAAGTAATATTTCATCTCTTTCTCGACTCATACCTATAAACCATGGTCCATCAATATTCATTGCAATATTGCCATTCCAGAAAAACTCTCTAATTTTCTTCTTGTCAGGAGCTGTACGAAATAACTCTTTGTCTAAAATCATTTTTTGCCACCATTCAGCTGCCCATATGTTTGCTGGAGAATCTACATTAACTCTATCTGCAACATATGGTCCACTTTCGCCATCTGGAAAATATAAACCATCAGAAACAACTCTAGCAACCATTCTAGACCACTCAGAAGTTACAAATGGATGAGATCCTACAACTGCCCCAAATCCATAATATCCATTTTTATCCAATTTAATCACTGCTTCTTCAAAATCTTTTAGTGTATTTATTTCTGCTGCATTAATTCCTACTTCTTCAAAAATTGACTTCCTATAAAAAAGCCCTGTAGTTCCCCAGGCATAATTAGATAAAGCTAAATATTCTCCATCTACTTCACAAAATTCTTGCCCAACTAATTTGTTATCAAAATTATTTTTTTCAATAAAATCATTTAAATTAATAAATGCACCACCAGGTACTAAAGAATTATATCTTGCAATATTTTCAGGATATAATTGAACGATATCACCTTGAGTACCTGTTAGAACTTCAGTTGTCAAATTATCAAAAAAGTTACTATATTGAGCACCAAAGACTTCAATATTAACATCTGGATTAGTTTTGTTATATTCTTCTATAAGTAAATTGATTGCTTTTTGATGTGGTGCCTCTACATAAACAGAAGTTTGAAATGTTATTGTTTTTTGAGCATATACGCTACTGGTTTGTAAAGTCAAAATCAATAATCCCACTATTAATACTAAAAATAAAGATTTAAATTTTCTTTTACTCATCATTTTATTTCCTCCTAGTAAATTTAGTCTTATAATTAACCCTGTCAACTAGAAATAATATCTTCTATTTAATATTAGATTATTCACCTCCAATTTTTTATTTTACAATAGCAACCGCCCGACATGGAGCTGCACATTGATTCTTAATCTTAATTGGTAAAGAAATCAATTTAATTTCTTCACATGGTATTTTTCTAATGTTAATTAATGGAGCTAATATAAGATTCTTTTTTTCTCTATAATAAATTTTTAATACATTGTTTTTATTAATAGAACTATTATAACAAGGAATATCTGAACCTAATAATGTCACTTCTAAATTCATAATAAACTTAACTGCTTCTTCTGTAAAGTAAGGGCTTTCTGATATATAAAAATCTTCATTCCAATTTTTATCCCATTTAGTTCCTATTAAAAGACTTCTGTTTTTTAAGATTAAATTTTCATATTTTTCTAAATCATTTTTAGTTATAGGTTCTGATTTATTCTTTTGAAAATTCAAAACAGAAGCTGTAGATATAAACCTTTCTAAACTGAACTCATCTAAATAATTTCTATTTTTATACAAATGTCTTCCTGTTTCAAGATAACTGCCAGAAAGTATGGACATAGAAATTGATGATGATAGAAAGTTATTATTTTTAATATTCGCAACCTCTTTAATTTCAACTTCTGGGTTAGGATGGCCATAATTCCACATACCACTGGTGATATCACCACTTAAATCAATTATATTCATCATTCAACACCTCAATATTAAGAGTAATATGGATAAATTTTAACTCCTTGAACTACCCTGTTAACCTCACCACTTGGGCTTGGATCATCAGGTGTAATTCCATGTTTTAAAGATTTTAAAAAAGCAAGTATTTGAGCCACAACAATATAGTCTAATGAACTAAAAATTTCATCCATTGTTTTTGTTTTAGTATTTAAAGCTATAAAGTTATCAGCTAGTTTATTAATTTCTGCATCATATTCTTCTGCAAAGACAAGTATTTCAAATTTTCCTTTTTGCTCAGAAAGTTCTTTTAAAAGATCATAATCATATTTTTTACTGTATTTATCTCTTGAGAAAAATAATACAACTAATGTCTTGTCATCTATAATGGACTTAGGACCATGCCTAAAACCAAGTGGAGTGTCATACCTGGTAACAATTTTTCCTGCAGTTAATTCAAGTAATTTTAAAGTAGCTTCTTTTGCAATACCAAAATAACTGTAACTTCCCAAATATACTATCCGCTCAAAATCTTTTTCTGCCAAACTTTCAACTACTGCAGTGTTTTCTATTAATGCTTGAGCATTATCAGAAATTATTTCAATATCTTTTTCTAATTTATCTAAATCTGATAAGTTAAAAATTAATAAAGTAGATAAAAGCATTGAAGTAAAACTGCTGGTCATTGCAAATCCTTTGTCATGAGTTTCATCTGGCAGTAAAATTACTTTGGCTTTTTCTCCACCTGCATTTTTAGCTAAGTCGCCATCTTTATTACAAGTTATAATAATCTGATATAAGTCATCTACAATTTTTTCAGCTAATTCTACTGTCGCCAGACTCTCTGGACTATTACCGGATCTAGCGTATGAAAAAAGTAATGTCGGAATATTTTTAGACAAAAAAACTTCCGGATGGCTTACAATATCTGTTGTGTGAATTGATTCTATTTCAATTTCAGGTAGAATTTTTTTAAGATATGGAACAACTGCATCACCAATATAGCCAGAAGTACCTGCTCCAGAAAAAATCACCCTTAATTTTTCTTGGTTTAAAATACCATTTAAAAACTTAGATAACTCATCTTTTTTTTCTTTTATTAAATCAAATGTTCCACCCCATACTTTTGGCTGTTGAGAAATTTCTTCAGCTGTTGCCAAGCCTTTCTGTATTTTTAATTCATCTTTCGTCTTTGAAAATAAATTATTCATTTTCTATGACTCCCTCCAAAATAATTATTTAGTTAACGCCTATTCTTTTTTCTTCTTTTTTTAACTTGTCTATAGTTTTTTGATCAGGTTTTTCCAAATTATTAGCTAGCATTTTTGCATAAAGCGCCGCACCAGTAACAGGCTTCAAAATTGGTTCGATTAATTTAACATTTTCTTCTTTTAGATATTCTCTTAATGGTTCTAAGATAAAGTGACTGGCATTAAATACCCCTCCTGAATAAGACACAGACACTTTTTTTGTTCTTGTAAAATTAAGTTTTTTTATTAATGCTTTAACAATAAGACTATGTTCATATGCAGCCTGCTTATATACTTCAACTGCTTTTTTGTCACCAGATTGAGCTGCTTTATATAACAGTTTAGCAAGAGAAGCAATCTTGTTTCTTTTTAATTCTAATTCATTATATAAAATTTCTATTAGATCAAAATCTCTTTTTAAATCAAATTTCTCCTTAACAATTTTATAAATCTCAGTTTTTTTTAGCCGTTTATCTGACTCTTTTGTGAATAAAGAAATAACTTTTTTTCCCAACCAGTATGCTGAGCCTTCATCACCACAGAAATAGCCCCAACCACTAGCTCGAGCACTATTGTGTTTTTGATCTTTTGCAAATCCTATAGCTCCTGTACCTGCAACAATATTTATACCTGGCTGACAGGCTAAAGAACCTGCCCATCCTGCTTCAACATCATTGCCGCATTTAAATTTAGATTCTTGCATTATATCTGAAAGCTGTTTTCTGATGATAACGGTATCTTTATCATTTTCACCAAAACCAGGAATTCCAAAAAAAGTATAATTAATTTCAGAGAGATCTATACCAGCATTTATACAGCTTTCTTTGATACCCTTTTTAATCACTTTCTTAAAATTATCCATGCCAATTTGAATATAATGACTGGTCTCAGTAGTTAAATAAGATAAAATTTCTCCCTTTTGATTTATCAATAAAAATGCAGTTTTTGTTCCACCACCATCTACCCCTAAAAAATTCATATTACCTCCTTTAAATACAAATTCAATTATTTATAATGTTGTCATTACCAGTCTGATAAAAATTTTATTCTAAACTTACATGGAATTTAAATTTATCTCCTCTTGTAACACTTGCAGTATATTCAATTATATTTTCATTTTCATAAGTAAATCTTTCTAATAGGATTGAAGGGGATCCCTCATTTGAGTTTAAATATTTTGCATCCTTTTTGTTAAGACTTATTGCCTGGAAAATCTCATCTGCCTTATTAAATTCTACATTATAATCCTCTCTGAAAATATCATACATTGACCTTTGATCAAGTTTTTTGCTGTTTAAACCGGGAAACCTTGCTGCTGGAAGATAAGTTGTTTCTATCATCATTGGTTCATCATCAGCTAATCTTAACCTTTTAAATTTATAAACTTTCTGATTTTTATTGATTTTTAATTTATCGGCAATCTTAGAACTTACATCAGTTTTTTTGAAATCAATTACCTCTGAACTGGGAACTTTATTTATTTTTTTCATCTCTTCACTAAAACTATAAAAACTTAAAAGATCCTGTTTAAAAGCTTTTGAGGAAACAAAAACACCTTTTCCCTGCTTTTTATAGATATAGTCATTTTTTTCAAGCTCAACCATAGTTCTTCTAACAGTTGCTCTACTAATATCATATTTATCACAAAATTCTCTTTCGGAAGGAATTTTATCATTTTCTTTATATGTTCCATCTTCAATTTTCTCCACAATTATATCGTAAAGCTGATGATATAAGGGTAATCTATTATCAGTATTTAATTTTTCCAAGTTATTTCACCTCTCATAATGTTGTCATTACAAGTTGATTATATATATAATTTTTTGAATTGTCAAGCATTTTTTTATATTTTTCTTCTTAAATATTCTAAATCCTCCGGGGTACCAACATCCTGACAGTAATCTTCACTCTTAACTGCAAACAGCTTGCTTTTTCCCTTTAACATGAGGTTAACCGCTGCCGGCAGCTCATATTCTCCCCTTTTAGAAGGCTTTACCTGATCAATCCAGTTAAATATATCCGGGGAAAAGAGATAGATACCGGCACTGTTCCAGCCTCCACCTTCAAGCTCTGGTTTTTCGGTAATAGTCTGAACCTGGTAAAAATCTGCTGCTGCAGTCTTTAAATCTTCTGCAGGGGCTGCTTTGAACTCAACCAGCCCACCTTTTTTAATCTGATCCAGCCAGTTTAAAAGCATAATTGACCTGGGTACTTTTAACTTAGCCAAAGCCTCAATCATTTTAAGGTAGTTTTTCGGCTGCGTTATAATATCACCATAGGACATCAAAAAATATTTATCTTCCAAAAGAGATCTGGCTGCTTCGACTGCTGCTGCTGTACCGTAAGAATCCAGGTTCTGCTCAAAGTAAATCAGCTCCAGACCATTGGCTCGAGTGCCCAAATACTCTTTAATTTTCTGCCCCTTATAGGCAATGATAATTACTGCTTTTTTAAGACCGGCAGCTGCATAACCCGCTAAAATATAGTCGATTACCTTCTTACCGTCTTTAATCTCAACTAAAGCCTTTGGGATTTCCTCGGTGATTTCTCCCAGCCGAGTACCGCGCCCGGCTGCTAAAATTAATCCATATTCTATCTTTATATTTTTATCTTTTGACATCTTTTCAACCTCCAACTAAGATTATATCTTGAGATCAGCTTTGAGAAAATTCAGGATTTCTTTGACTTCTGCTTCATTTTTCATTTCCATATAAATTCTAAGCAGGGGTTCGGTTCCTGAAAAGCGAATTGAAATCCAGCTCTGATCAACATAGTAGTACTTAACCCCATCTAAATAGCTTACTTTTTCCAACTTTTTATCTGAAATCAAATCTTCAGCAACCAGCTGACTTAGATCAGGCTGATATTCTTCCTCAAAAAGCAAGTCCTCCAGCCTTTTTCTCTGAGAAGGATCGTAATTAAAATTTGAATAAGAAAAATAGAGATAGCCAAACTTCTGGTCAATCTCAGCTAAAATTTCGCCAATTTTTTTGCCGGTTCGGGCCATCATTTCTACAGCAAGCAGGGAAGCCAGGATACCATCTTTACCATTGACATGACCTCTAATTTTTAGGCCGCCACTGCTTTCTCCACCTAAGAGCAGATCGTGCTCCTGCATTTTCTGCGAAATATTTTTAAAGCCGACAGGAACCTCATAGGCTTCTTCTCCGTAATACTCAGCCATTTTATCTAAAATATGAGTTGTCGCTAGATTGCGAACTATCCCTCCGCTTTCCTCTCTGTATTCTTTTAAATAATAGTATAAAAGCTTTAAAACATCGTTATAATCGACAAATTTACCTGCCTCATCGATCAGGGCCATCCGATCTGAATCTCCATCAGTAGCCAAGCCAAAATCATATTTCCCCTTTTCGATGCGGACCTCCATATCTCCCAGTTGTTCCCTATTTGGAGAAGGAATATCCAGGCCGAACATTGTATCCCGGTAGGCATTCATTGTATCTACATAACAGCGGAGTGAGGCCAGACACATCATCATAATATCCTTAGCTACTCCATACATTGGGTTAAAAAGAATGCGAAAATTTTTAGATTGAATCAATTCTTCATCTATGATGTTCAGCAGTTAATCTATATACTGATTTTTATTATTATGATATGTTATTTTACCGGCTTTAATCAGCTGAGTTATAAGAAGCTGTAATCAAAGCCCCTAAGTTTAAATTATTTTCCTCAACTGCCAGCATCACCATTGGAGTTGGAGCAGCTTCTTCCATAAACATTACTTCAAGTCCCTCTTCTACCAAACTCTCCGAAAGTGCTCGCGAAAAGCGGTCTGATAAAAAACGGAATTCATGCCTGACAACTACCTTTTGCTGATAATCATTTTCTTTAATATAGCGGGCCATTGCCTTCCCAACCAGCTTAACATTGTAGAATGTGAAATCTTCAGCAATAATTGCCCTCCAGCCTGCTGGTTTAAATTTTACTTTTTGCCTGTGTTTAAATTATCGACTACTATTAATAAGATCTGCATATAAATTCAACTCCTGTTAAATTTTTTATCTTTATTTTATTATAACATGGATTTTAAGATAAGAAAAAAAGCAGCTCCTCTATTAGGAAACTACTTTAGTCTTAAATATTTAGCTGTCTTTTACGGTTAAAACTATCATTTATGCAGTCTCGGATCAAAGGCATCTCTGAAACCATCACCAACCAGGTTAAAGCCCAGCACTAAAAGTGCAATTGCTATTCCCGGAAAGGTAGCAATCCAGGGTGCATTTCGTAAAAAATCCTGACCGTTGCTGAGCATTGCTCCCCATTCTGGTGTTGGCGGCTGAGCTCCCAGCCCCAAAAAACTTAAACCAGCTGCATTAATAATTGCCCGACCAATACTTAAAGTAGTCTGAATAATAATTGGAGCCATTGAATTTAAAAGTACATGTTTTAAAATAATTCTCAGATCACTGGCCCCCAGAGCCTGAGCTGCCATCACATATTCTTTTTTCTTAACTGATAAAACTGAACTGCGGACAACTCGAGCATACTGGGGAACATAAACTATACCAATTGCAATCATTGCATTAAAAATACCTGGTCCTAAAATAGACATAATTACAAGGGCCAGCAAAATATAAGGAAAAGAAAGCATCAGATCCATAATTCTCATAATCAGCATATCCAACCAGCCACCGTAATAACCGGCAATCAGTCCCAGACTGACTCCTAAAATTAAAGAAATAAAAACTGAAACAAAGCCAATCTGCAGGGAAATCCTGGCCCCATAAATAATTCTGCTAAAAACATCTCTGCCAAATTCATCTGTACCTAAAAAATTATCCCAGGAAGGCGGCCTAAAAGATTTGATAAAATTTTGTTCCAGTGGATCATAGGGAGCAATTAGAGGCGCAAAAATAGCTATTACTGCAAATATAAAGAGGATAATAATACCGGCAATTGCAGTTCTATTATTACGCATTCTTCTAAAAGAAATAGTCCATAAGCTCTGACTTTTTATAGTTTTTTCTTCAGTAATTCCTGTTAATTTCGCCAAGATTTACACCTCCAGTTTAAGAATAATGAATTCTGGGATCAAGATATGAATAAAGTATATCGACCACTAAGTTGATAAAGATAAAAAATGAAGCAATAAAAATTACAGCTCCCTGAATTACAGGAAAATCTCTGCCCAAAATTCCATTAATCAAAAGCCTTCCCACTCCTGCTCTGGCAAATACTGTTTCTGTTAAAACAGCACCTCCCAAAAAACTTCCAAACTGCAGTCCGATTATGGTAACCACTGGTATGAGGGAGTTTTTAAGCACATGTTTTAAAATAACAACTTTTTCGGGTAAGCCTTTGGCTCTGGCTGTACGAATATAATCCTGATTTAAAACTTCTAAAGTTGTAGATCTGGACATCCTGGCAATCATGGCCACTGGAATAGTAGCCAGGGTAATTGCTGGTAAAATTAGATGAGAAAAGGTACTTCTTAGAGCAGCCCAATTTTGAGTCAGTATACTGTCTAAAAGGTAAAAATTAGTTATAACTTCCAGATTGGTAACTCTGGATATCCGCCCTGAAATAGGCAGCCAGCCAAGTCGGGCACCAAAAATCAGCATCAGCATCATTCCTACCCAGAACACAGGCATTGAAATCCCAAGTAAGGCTCCAACCATAGTTAGATTATCAACAATAGAATACTGCTTAATTGCCGAAACTATTCCAGCCGCAATCCCAATAATGCTGGCAAAAACCATACTTAAAACTGTCAGCTCTATTGTAGCTGGAAATGCAGCTTTAATCTCGTTGATGACAGGGTTCCTATTTCTAATCGATCTTCCCAAATCCCCCTGAACTAAATTTGTTAAAAATTTAAAATACTGAATATACAGCGGCTCATCAAAACCAAGTTCTGACCTTAAACGGGCAGCATCTTCTGCAGTTCCCTTATCACCAAGCATAATCTGGACGGGATCTCCTGGAATTAAATGAATCATAAAAAAAACCACAACTGAAATTGCCAGTAATAGTGGAATCAAAAGTAATAATCTTCTTAAAATATAATTAAACATTTTTCTCACCCCAAAAAATTGATAGGGGCAGTATCAGACTACCCCCACCTAGATTAATTATTGCGCCAACCAGACTTTATGGAAATACTTATTATTAGTTGGATAAAGTACATAATTTTCTACATTTTTTCTGATAGGTATCTGCATTTTCATATGATTTAAAAATACAAATGGTGCATCGTCAACAATTATCTGCTGCACTTCTTGATATATTTCTTCTCTTTTAGCTTTATCTGTAATCTGCTGTGCTGCTTCTAATAATTGATCTACCTTTTCGTTAACATAAAAAGCACGGTTGGTTGAACCGCGATTTGCAGAATTAAAGAATACATTTAAGAAGTTATCCGGGTCACCATTGTCTGCAATCCAGCCAAAAAAGGCAGCTGTATGCTTACCGGCTTTACCCTCTTCAATATAGGTACCCCATTCTAACTGCTCAATATTTGCTTTGATTCCAACCTGGCGTAGATACTGCTGAACTGCAGTTGCCAGTCTGGCTCCAACTGGATTATATGATCTGGGAGCAGAATAAGTTCTGAGAGTAAATTCAAAACCATCTTCATAACCTGCTTCTGCAAGCAGTCTTTTTGCTTCATCTGGATCATACGGATAGCCCTCAAGAGAATCATCATAAGACCAGATTGTTGGAGGCAGCGGTCCTTTAGCAACAGTTGCCTGTCCTCCCATCAAATATTCAGCGATTTCTTCTTTATTGATAGCATAATTCATTGCTTTCCGCACCTGCTTATTATCAAATGGTTCTTTTTCATTATGGAGGGCAATATAACCAATGTTCAAACCTGGGGCTTCTAATAATTCAAGCTCTTCATTTTCTCTTACTCTTTTTATATCAGTTGGATTTAAACCTTCCATCAGATGAATATTGCCATTTTCTAATTCTAAAAGGCGGGTCTGATTATTTGGAATAACTGTAAAGATCAGTTCATCCAGATAAGGACGACCATCCCAGTAGTCATCATTTGCCTCTACAGTAATATGATCATCTCTAACCCACTCAACAAACTTAAAGGCTCCTGTTCCAACTGGATTTTTAAAGATATCTTCTCCATACTCTTTAACCGCTTCTGGACTGACAATCATTGTTGCAAACATTGCTAAATTTTTAATAAAAGGAGCATATGGATTTTCAAGAATAAATTTTACTGTATATTCATCAACTGCTGTTACCTCTTCTATCATACCCAGTGAAAAACCAGCATAAGGATAAGAACCCTCAAGATAATAAGGGTGGTCTGAATCTAACTGGCGTTCAATATCAAAAACTACAGCTTCTGCCAGAGCTCTTTAGACAGCCTTTCTGTATCAAACATTAATCTATCCATATCAAAAATCACTGTAATCAGTCCTTTTTAGATATTTTTATGATAATTTTACTGTCCATTTTTATTAACCACAAAGTTTTAAATGTTAAACTGTTCATTTACATGAGGCTGATTTTAAACTATAATAGAATTCAAAGCTGAGAGGAGGCTTTTAGAATGCAAAATTTATACCAGAAATTAAATAAATGGTTTAATCAATATACAGCTCAATTTGAATTGGCAAAAGAAAAGGATCAAAATAATATTAATTTGAAAATAGAGCACAGCAGAAGGGTAGCTCAGGATATGTCAGAAATAATTAAAGAAATGAAAATGACTGAAGCAGAAAAATATCTGGCTCAAATAATTGCCCTCTATCATGATATAGGGCGGTTTAAACAGTATCAAAAATACAAAACATTTTCTGATTATAAATCTGAAGATCACGGAAAATTGGGAGTTAAGGTCCTTAAAGAAAATCAGCTGCTGAATGAGCTGGACCGGGAGTCCAGAAATATAGTTTATAAGGCGGTTGAACAGCACAACAAGCCGGATCTCAAAGAAAAATATTTTAATAATCAAAAGGAACTCTTTTTTGCAGAGCTGATTCGGGATGCCGACAAGCTTGATATCTTCAATATTTTTACGAGCCGCTATAAAAAACACAGCCAGAAAGATTATGTGATCAAGCTTGCGACTGAAGCCAGAATAAGTGATGAAATTTATAATAGAATTTTAAGAAAAGAATCAATTAATTATGATAAGCTGGAGACAATCAATGATTTAAAGGTCATGCAGTTAGGCTGGATCTATGACATTAATTTTAAGGAGACAATTGAAATTATTAAGGAGCGGGGATATATTGAGGTAATTCATGATTCAATGGACTATAGTGAGCGGTCCGAAGAAATTTATCAGCAGGTGAGGGAGTATGTGGGTGAGTGAATAAATAATGCTTTCGAATTTTTCACTTAGTTCTGCAACTTCTGAATATATATTAAGATAGGGTGCTCTATCTGTTCTATATTCGCTTAAACCTCCAACCTGTTCAAATGTTGCATCAGCCCTCTTTTCGATTCTGGCTAATGTTTGATTTGTTTCATCTCGAAAATCATTAAATTCTCCTCTGAAATTAGTTAGATTAACTTCCAGTCCATCAACACGGGAATCTAAATTTGCAACTTTATTATCTAGTTCAGTTACTTTATTATCTAATTTGTCAAATTTCGAATTTAGAGTATCAAACTTAGAATCCAGATCTTCAATCTTAGAAAGGATTAAGTTTAAAACCTTATCTTCAGCCACCTCGATTTCACTCTCCTTCCTCCGTAGTCTCCATAAACTTTAAAATCTATTTAAATTTGTTATTTGCTGAGTTTATTATATTATTTAGAAAGTCAATTAGCAAGAAAATAAAAGAGAAAACAAGGGCTTAATTTTTTACTGTTCAGCGGAAAAATCAAATTTAGACTTAACAGCTTAAATTATTATTTGGTAAAAATTGGTTCTATAAACGGCAGCTGCACTTCAGATTAATTTGAATAAATGATAAAAATATGATAACATCACTAAGAAATGAAAATTTATTGTCTAGCTTCAAAAAAATTCGCGATTATGCGGCTTTAGAAAATACTACCCTGGCTGATTTAGTCGAGAAATAAAAGAATAACTATTTTTTCGTTCTAAACTCTACTATATTGAGAGACAATATATACTTTTGAAACTGGAGGGATTTAAGTTGCTGGGATATAAGGAAAAAACATTTATCATATTATTTTTAGTTTTTGCAGTAGTGTTTTTTAATGGAGGGCTGGTTGAGGCAGCAGATAGTTCAGCTCAATCAAGTTTAGAAGCACCTGTTTTTAACAGCCAGGTTGCTGTAGTAAGTTTTTTAATAGTTTTAGTTTTAATTTTATTTATCTGGGAACCACTTCCCGTGGGGATTATTGCGATTTCAATTCCAGTAATTCTGATAACCTTAAAAAACTGGACCGAGGTTACTGCTGAACAGGCATTATCAGGTTTTAGCAATAATGCGACCATAACTGTAATGGCTATGTTTGTAATCAGCAGAGGTATTCAAAATAGCGGTGCTGTGCAAATTTTAGGCAGCAAAATAGAAGGTTTTGCTGGAAATAATAAAAAGAAACAGGTAGGAGCAATTGCTGGTCTGACCGGGGTGATTGCCAGTGCAATTAATAACACACCTGTAGTAGCAGCTTTTATTCCAATGGTGATTAATCTGGCTCGACGGACAAAGGTCTCTCCCTCAAAATTATTAATTCCTCTTTCCTATTCCGCAATGCTCGGGGGTACAATAACCTTATTTGGAACTTCAACTAATATTTTGGCTAGTGAAGTTTCGGCAAAATTAATCAACCATCCTTTTGGTGTTTTTGAATTTACTAAATTGGGAATTATAGCTTTTTTAGTTGGCTTTTTATACTTAATTACAATCGGCTATTACTTAACTCCTGAACACATCAGCTATGGAGACAAAGACCTAATGAAAGGCTATGAAATGGATGAATTTTTAACTGAGGTAGAGATAAAAAAAGATTCCCCTTTATTAGGTGAAAGTATTGGTGAGGTTTTTAAAGAAATAGAGCCTGACTTAGATATTATCCAGATGACAAGAGAAAATGAACAGTTTATGGAGCCCTTAAATGTTAAGACTATCAGAGCAGGTGATCATTTAGTAATTAGAGCTACTAGAGAGACTTTATTGGATTTTATAAAAACTAAAGGAATTGAATTACTGCCGGATAGTCAAATTAGTCAGAGTCAATTAGAAGATTCTGTTCAGGGGCAGAAGGTTATAGAATTAATTGTCTCTGATAATTCATTTGTTGAGGGGAAAACAATTAAAGATGTTAATTTTCTTGAACGCTATAATGCCAGTTTATTAGCAGTTCGACATGGAGAAAGAATAAGACATAATGATTTAAAAGATTTTACTCTTAGAGCAGGAGATGTATTACTTCTTTTAGTATCAAAATCCACCTTCGGCCGTTTAGAAAACAATAAAAATTTCATTGTTGAAGAAAATATTTCTGAAACAGCAGACTATGATACTGCAGATATTGGGCTTGGTATAGGAATTATTGGAATTGTAATTGCCTTAGCTTCATTAAACATCATTTCCATTTCCATCGCTACTTTAGGAGGAGTTGTGGCTATGGTAGCAGTAAATTTAGTAGACCCCAGAGAGATTTATGAAGCAATTAACTGGGAAGTTTTCTTCTTACTGGCAGGTTTAATTCCTTTAGGAGTGGCAATCGAACAGACTGGTACGGCAAAATTTATAGCACATCAATTATTGAAGGCAACAGACATCTTTCCACCACTGATAATTCTCAGCCTTTTTTACTTATTCACTGCAGTTTTAACCAGTGTAATTAGTAATAATGCCAGTGTAGTACTGATGATTCCAGTTGCAGTAGGAGCAGCCCAGCAAATGGGAGCTAATCCTTTTGCCTTTATTCTGGCAATAACTTTTGCTTCAAGTTCAGCTTTTTTAAGTCCAATCGGATACCAGACTAATTTAATGATCTATGGTCCTGGTGGCTATAAATTTAAGGATTTTATAGTTGTCGGCACCCCATTATTGATTTTGTTATCTATCATAATTCCATTTTTTATTTCTGTATTCTGGGGAATATAACAAGTATATCTAAATTTAAAGCAGCTCCAGCACCAGCTCCACTGATTCTTCCAGGCTTAAACTCATAGTATCTACAATAAGATCCGGATTTTCTGGCTCTTCATAGGGAGCTGAAATCCCGGTAAAGTTTTCGATTTCACCTTTTTTAGCCTTGTCGTAAAGGCCTTTAGGATCCCGCTCAGCACAGGTCTCGACATCTGCTTTAACATAGATTTCCTTAAAATTATCTACTCCAGCAGCCTGACGAGCAGCTTCTCTCCCCTCTTTGTAAGGGGAGATAAAAGAAGCTAAGGTTATTAAACCAGCATCTGCAAAAAGAGCAGCTACCTCACCAATCCGGCGGATATTTTCTTCTCTGTCTTCGGCTGTAAAGCCGAGGTCCTTATTTAAACCAAAGCGCAGATTATCACCATCAAGGCGGTAGCAGGCTTTACCTCTCCGGTAAAGCTCCTTTTCTACCTCTACGGCAATGGTTGATTTACCAGAGCCCGAAAGCCCGGTAAACCAAAGGACCATACCCTGCTGCCCCAAAAGTTCTTCCCGGGCAGCTTTATTTATTTCACCTGAATGCCACTTAATGTTATCTACCATGGTCTAAAAATGATCCCCCTGTCTTGCAGTAATCCCTTAATCTGAGCTGATACCTGATCTTCAGAAGTGAACTCTGGAATATGAAGGTCAAATTCGAGATCAGTTGTGACTCGATCCCCCAGCCAGACTGTTTCTATCTGCTGTGGGTTAACAGTTGTCTTAATCAATTCTAAATCAGCTTGAGTTAATTCAACTGCTGTAACAATTAAAATAGCTCCTGCATCTAACATTAGATGAGAAACTTCTGCCAGACGACGCAGGTGTTCTTCCTGATTATTATTATTACCGTTTTTAATATCGGCATCAACACCATAAAGGAGGTTACCAATTCCTAGAAAATAAACAACCTTACCATCATTAAATAATCGCTTTTCTAGGGCTTTAGCAGTTGGTTTTTTACCAACATCTTCTTCTCCGGTAATTAGAATCAGAGTTGATTTCTGATTATATTTTTCTGCTCTTTCTTCGCGGCTGATCAAAGACTGCTCCCACTTATAGTTGCGGCGCATAACCTTTTCCCGGACCCAGCTCTGCTCATCTTCTAAGGCTTCAGAGATGATTCCACCACCGGCAATCTCAAATTCATCGACAATGACAAAGCGGCTGGTTTCTTCTATTTCTCCTGCCAGGTCAAAAGCCATCGCCCTGTCAAGTTTAAAGACTACCTCAGCCACATCATGGCGCTCGATTTTTTCCTTGTTTTCATCCTGATTTAGATTGGAAGCATCAATTACTCGATTTATTTTTTGCAGACGAGCTTTAACTTTAGCTGTTCCCACCTTTAAGTAATAGACCTTATCTTTAACTAAATCCTGACGGGCCAGCCAGAATAAATTGGCCTTGATTCTTGCTGAAACCCTGGGCTCAGCTTCATCAGCCCGAGCAGCAAGCTCACCCCGGGTAATATAAATCTGCTCATCCAGGGTAAAACCGGTTGCCTTACCGACCTTAACCTTATGCTGTTTATCTTCTTTAAAACCTTCTATACTTTTAACTGTACTCTTTTTACCAGAAGGATAGAAAACTACCTCATCCCCAACATTCATTTCTCCGGCTTCTACTGTACCGGCTACTATGCGGCGGTCATCTCCACCTTTGGTAAATTTATAGACATCCTGAACCGGCATCCGAAAAGGCTTATTATGTGGTAAGGCCTCATTTTCAAAGCTGTCTAACTGTTCTAAAACAGTCTGACCGTGATACCAGTCCATCTTATCTGACTGAGCTGCTACATTATCACCGAGCATCCCGCTGACCGGAATGAAAGTTTCTGCTTCCAGGCCAATTTCAGCTAAAAAGTCGGTGTATTCTTCTACAATCTTCTGATATGTATCCTGATCATAGTCAACTAAGTCCATCTTGTTGACCACAACTGCAATCTGTTTAATCCCGAGCATGGAAAGCATATAGCCATGGCGGCGGGAGTTTTCCCTAACTCCTTCTGAGGCATCGATTACTAAAAGAGCTGCTTCTGCTCTGGCAGCACCGGTTACCATATTTTTTAAGAATTCAATATGCCCGGGAGCATCGAGGATAATATACTGTCTCATATCTGTTTGAAAAAAGACCCTCGCTGAATCAATGGTAATCCCCTGTGCCTGCTCATCTTTTAAAGCATCAAGCAAAAAAGCATATTCAAAAGGCTTTGAATTTTTGCGGCAGGTTTCTTTAACCTGTTCTAATTTACCCTCAGGTAGAGAATCTGTATCTGCCAGCATTCTCCCAATAATCGTACTTTTTCCGTGATCAACATGGCCTGCAATAACTAAATTTAAATCCTGTTCTCCTTTTGTATTATTCATCATTACCCCCTACATATACCCGTCTTTACGCAGTTCTTCCAGACCGCCACCATCTTCTTTATCCTGAGCTCTGCCTTCACGCTCAGCAATATTGGCAAATTTACCTGTTTTAAGTTCTTCTACTACCTCATCAACTGTGGAGGCTGTAGATTCCACCGGCTCAGTACAGGGTGCACAGCCTAAAGAGCGGTAGCGTTTACCCTGACCCTGGTCGAAATAGAGTGAGACCATTGGTATTTTTTCGCGCTGAATATATTCCCAGACATCAAGTTCAGTCCAGTCTAAAAGTGGATGAATCCGGACATGGGTACCGGGTGCAAAATCTGTTTTATACTGATCCCAGAATTCAGGCGGCTGGTCTCCAATATCCCAGTCATTGTTGCGGTCCCGGGGAGAGAAATATCTCTCTTTGGAACGGGAACCCTCCTCATCTGCTCTGGCACCAACAATTACACCTGTATAGGGTTCACGGTTGCTGTCCAGTTCATACTCGTCTTTATTGTGATTGTACCTGTAGCGGCGCCAATTACCATTTAAGGTATTTTTAAGGGCAGCTGTTTTTAAGCGCCCACAGCATTCCAAATGAGTTGCCCCGCCATTAGGAAAGGTGTCTCCTGCTGCCAGTGTTTCTTCGTCCTGACCATAAATCATATCCAGATTCCACTTTTTGGCCAGTTTATCCCGGTGTTCAATCATCTCAGGAATCATATAGCTGGTGTCAATATGTACTAGTGGAATTGGAACATGACCGAAAAATGCCTTTCTGGCCAGCCAGAGCATTGCTGTTGAGTCCTTACCAACTGACCACAACATACAGATATTATTAAATTCACTGTATGCTTCTCTCAAAATATGAATACTTCTGCTTTCTAATTTATCTAAATGATCCAAATTTGACCCTCCTTGTAGGTGCAACTACCGTTTACGGAACCAATTATTACCAAATTAATTGAATTGCTTTGTTTTAAATTTCAGAATCATTGTCGAATTATCAGGAATTTTAGAACCTAAAATATTTAATTTCAGCTGATTAGATTTTATCAAAAAGCTGCCCTAAAAACAAGGCACATTCAAAAAGAGCAGCCCTCAAATAAAACCAAGAACTGCTCCTCGTATTTAAGTTTAAAAATCACCTTAATATCACTTAATAATTTTTAGATACTATTGATCTTTTTCTCATTCTTTTCATTTTTTTCAGCAGTAGAATTTTTAAGCTGATCAATTTTCATAGCCAGTTTACCCTGTTCAAGGCTCAGGCGAGAAGTTTGATTGTAAATCTTATCAATTGAATAATTCACCTCATCAAATTGATCACTTTGTTTTGTTAGTTTTTTGTTAATATTAAAGAATTTAATATCCTGTTCTGCAAGAACATTATCCAGCTTGTCAAAGCGCTGATCAATGCTCTCAAATCGCTGATCATGTTCATCTAATTTGTTTTCAACACTATCAAAACGCTTATCTACTTTTTCGAAACGTTTATCAATTTGATCAAAACGCTTATCTACTTTTTCGAAACGCTTATCAATTTGATCAAAACGCCGATCTATTTGTTCAAATTTACTGTCCAATCTCTTATCCAACTGGTCAAAACGGCTGACAAGTGTCTCTAAAATTTTAGCTTCTGACATCTCATTCACCTGCCCCTCTTCGTATTCTCCAGATACATATATTATATCGCAAATTGCTAGTAATTTGCAAATAATATTCGACTTAATTTTAAGAGGCTTGCTATCCACAAAAAATTTAAATTTCAACTTCAACTTCTATTTCCTCTGACTGCTCATCCTGAATAAAATAGGCTCTAAAATCTTCCTGCTCCTGCTGCAGAGAAATAATTAAGTAGATAGCCTCTTTATAATTGGCCATCTCAATGTCTTCCTGAGAAGGACGCGCCGGTGAATGTGGATGAGAATGAAATACTGAAATAAAATCAAGCTCATTTTCCCGCATATCGTTAAAAACATCAAACTGTTCTTCCGGTTCCATTAAATAATGTTCGGGGCTATTTTTAATATTTTCCATTAAATAAATTTTTGTTGAAAAATATTTTCCTGCATCCTCATCAATAATTCCCGCTATAATTCCACAGGCCTCTACCGGTTTATGCTGCAGAGAATACTCTAAAATTTTTTGATAATCTTCTTTTTTAAGAATTAACTTTGCCATTTGTTCACTCCTTTGCAGTGTTTACGCCTCAGCCTGCTGATGCAAATTACAGCTCAGTTCATATTCCATCAGTTCTGTAATCACCGGATTATCACCACAGACATCACATTTGTCACTTTTTTTGACTTCTACCTCTCTAAAGGAAAGATCTTTTGCATCATAAACTAACATTCTGCCAACAAGAGGCCTGCCAATACCTGTAATCAGCTTTAAAACTTCTGTTGCCTGCAGGGTTCCAATTGTACCTGCGATTGCTCCCAGAACTCCTGCTTCCTGACAGCTCGGAATCGCTCCTTCTTTTGGCGGCTCAGCAAAAATACAGCGGTAGCAGGGACCCTCACCCGGCATAATTGTTGTCAGCTGACCTGAAAACTGCAGGATTCCTGCCTCAACCAGCGGTTTTCCGGCCATCACACAGGCATCATTTAAAAGGTAACGGGTGGGGAAATTATCAACTCCATCGACTATAATGTCATAGTCGGCTATTATTGCTTTTACATTATCCTTATTTAAATATTGATTATATGTTTTTACTTCAACATTGGGGTTCATTGCTTCCAGTTTTTCGCGGGCCGAATCCACCTTGGGCCGACCTGTATCCTCAGTTGTATGCAGAATCTGCCGCTGAAGATTTGTCAGATCCACATGGTCACTGTCAACCAGTCCCAGAATGCCGACTCCGGCAGCAGCAAGATAAAAAGCAACAGGAGAACCAAGTCCCCCTGCTCCAACTACCAGCACTTTCGCATCTTTAATCTTCTGCTGACCGGTTCCACCCAGGTCTTTTAGAATAATGTGGCGACTGTAGCGCTCGATTTCTTCTTCAGTTAAATCGAAAGCGCCTCCTCCCATAAAGAAAATATATTCAATATTATCACCTGACTCCACATCTCTCTCCGCCAGTTCTCCCTGGGGTACCATCGAATCATTTAATTTAGCAACGGTTACCTCAGGATCCACCTCCAGCTCAGCCAGTAGTTCAGCCAGATTTAAACCTTGTTTAATCTCTTTTTCTTCCCCATTGACAGTAATTTTAATGCTCATTTATTGTCCTCCTTTATTTATTTATATATTTATATATTTATAGGTACCAGGTACAAATAGGCCTATTTGTACCTGGTACAAGTGAAATATTTCTCTTTAACCTGGTACTAACCAGTTTTATAAACTTTCCGGCTTCCATCTTCTTTATCGAAAATCCAGAGTGAACGTTTTTGATTCTGCTGAACTTTAAGCTCTGTTCCCTGACCTCCAATTTCTTCGGGCAGATAAAGACTAATGGCATTACGGGGACAGGCTTTAACACAGGCTGCACAGTCCCAACACTCGGCCGGCCTTTTCATTTCTGCCTTCTCGCCTTCTTTTGCAATTAAATTACCGGGACAGATCCGCTCACAGCGACCTTCCTGATAATCCGGACAGCCATCACAGATGCTCTTATCAATTTTAATTGCCATTTGACTTCACTCCCTTAAAATATTATAAATTGTATTCCAGATAAAAATCTTCCTGACTGCGGTCGGCAAAGGAGGAATATTCCTCCAGGCTTTTATACTCTCTTTCTATAATCTCAATTTTTCCAGTGACAGGACTGCGTCTGGAATTAACAAACTTCCGCCACTCCTTTTTACGCTGCGGAAAATCAAGACGGCTCTGATAAGCGGGCCAGCGAGTTTCCTCTCTATAAAGCAGATGTTCGATCAGGACTTCTGCTACATCGATTCTTTCCAGCAGTTCCTGAACAGCCAGAAAGTCTCTCAGAGAATCCGCCTTCAGATTTCTACACTCTGCTTTTAACTCTTTTAATTTTGAACGCGCCTGCTTCAATTTTGAAGCTTCCAGTTCATAATACTGACTTCTGCCCCCGGCGTAGTTTTCCATAATCTGCTGTAGTTTTTCTTCCAGCCGGGAAGCTGCAGCTCCCTCCGGGTTATCTAAAACAGTTTTAACCCTCTGGTATTCATTAGTGATTAACTCACTTATATTTATATCTAAAAAATTTTGCGGCAGCTCCTTTATTTCTCTAACCGCTGATTTGGCTGCTATTTCACCTTCAACAAAGGCCCCGGTTACATATTTTTTTGGAGCTCCTCCTGCCACATCACCGGCTGCAAAAAGCCCGGGCAGAGTTGTACTCCGATCCAGCCCGATCCAGTAACCTGACTGACAGTGGCCGCCGACTATATAGGGCTCGGTTCCTTCAATCTCTACCTTGAGTTCTGAAAATTCCTGCTGGTTATCCTCCCACTTGAGCACAACTCCAGGACACATTCCTAGCAAAGACTCTGCCAGTTTTTCCTTCTTATCAGCTTCCAGATGACCGAGATCCAGATAACAGGGACCGCGCCCCTCTTTATTCTCTCTGACAGTTGCATAAAGCCTCATCGCAGTAGTAATTCTACTATATTTTTTTAGATATTCTTCTCCCTGCTGGTTGACCTGGCGGCCGCCAGCAAAGGCAAAACTACCTGTAGGAGCAATCACATCTTTAACCCTTAAGGCCACAAAACGCATCTCAAAGGTTGTCATCTCAGCTCCGGCTCTAATGCCCATTGCATAACCGGCTCCGGTATTAAAAGGAGGATACCACATTTTATGTTTGGCTCGACCGGAATTATTGGGTTCATAAATTCCGGCTGCTCCTCCGGTGGCACAGATCACAGCCTTTGCTTTAATCACATAAAACCTATCTTCTCTTAAATTAAGTGCAAAAGCACCACAGACTCTTCCATCTTTTTTTATATAATTAAGGGCAGCTGTTTTGTTTAAAACTCGGACTCCACTCCGCTCAACCTCATCCGCCAGGATTTCTTTAAAATTCTCGCCTTCAATCTTAATACTGCGGGAACTGCGCTTTAAATAATTTCCATCCTCATCTTTTAAAATCTTTAAGCCCCAGTCTTCCACCTCCCGGGTCACCTTATTTAGCCCCCGCCCGATAGAATAAACCAGATCATCACGGACCAGACCATAGCTGTCATTTTTAACATAATGAAGATATGATTCTGGAGTTTCACCGGGATTCAAGTAGGCATTTATCGCATTAATTCCCGCCGCCAGACAGCCGCTTCTCTCTATATGTGCTTTTTCGATGACTGTTACATTAAGTTCTGGATCCTCTCTGCGGGCGGTAACTGCAGCATATGAGCCAGCAGCCCCACCTCCAATAACCAGAAGATCAGTTTTTATAATTTTTTTCTCCATTTTACTGCCTCCACTTAGAGTGCTGCCAGTGCTTCTTTAAAATCTAAAATAATATCATCCGGGTTTTCGATTCCAACCGAAACTCTAATCAAGGCCGGATTAACTCCTAATTGCTGCTGCTCGTCTTTACTCAGGCTGTGATAAATCGTTGACTCCGGATGGACAACCAGGGTTCTCAAATCTCCCAGGTTGGACAGATTCCGGGCAAGCTCCAGCTTATTAATTAACTTAAATGCCTGTTCTTTATTCTCCACCTCAAAGGTCAAAAGTCCACCAAAATGATTATCAAACTGCTCTGCTGCCAGCTCATGGTATGGACTTGATTTAAACCCCGGATAATTAACCCTTTCCACTCCGACTGCCGACTGTAAAAAATTTGCCAGCTCCAGCGCATTACTGCAGTGTTTTTCCATCCTTAAGGGCAGAGTTTCCACCCCCAGATTATTGAGAAAAGAATTAAAGGGACTTGCCACCGGACCCAGATTCCGAAAAATATCCTGCCTCAATTTTGCCAGATAGGCAAAGGGACCAAATTTAAGATATTCTGCCAGCAGGGGATTATCAGTTTCAGCCCAGTTAAAATTACCAGTATCTATAATCACCCCACCGATAGAATTGGAGCTGCCATTGATGAATTTAGAAGTTGAATGAACTACAATATCGACTCCATAATCCTTTGCCTGAAAAAGATAGGGGGTCATCAGCGTATTATCCAAAATCAATGGTAAGTTATGTTTGTGGGCAAGTTCAGCCAGCTTTTTAATATCCGGAATATCAAGTTTGGGGTTGCCTACTGTTTCCAGATAAATCAATTTTGTCTTTGGAGTAATTGCCTGCCTGTACTCTTCCAGTTCAGTTGTCTCGACAAAGCTGCATTTAACACCCCACTGTTTTAAATCTTTTTTAAAAAAATTATAGGTTCCACCAAAGAGGCTGTTACCAGCAATGATTTCATCTCCAGCTTCCACCAATCCCAGCACTGCAGTTGCAATAGCTGCCATACCGGAGGCTGTCCCCAGAGCTCCAATTCCATTCTCCAGTTCCTTCATCTTTTCTTCAAACTGATTATTGGTCGGATTACCAACCCGGGTGTAATTATATCCCTGAGCCCGCCCCTTAAATACTTTTTCCAGTTCTTCGGCTGTTTCATACTCAAAGGCATTTGTCTGATAAATAGGGGGAGAAACAGCCCCTTTTTCGTCTTTATTTTTATTTAATAAAACCTTAGTTTCAAATTGATAGTCTCTACTCATCTTCTCACTCCTCTTACAATCTTTTTGAAATCAAGCTGCACTCAATACAATAATGTTTACTGCCATCAATTTAACTGCTCGATATCAACTGTCACTCGCTTAATTGGCTGCTGCTTTTTTAACCCGCAGCAGGTAATGACCCTCAGGCTGTTTTTCATTTTTTATAATCTCGTGGTCCTCATTTTCCAGACTGCGGGGCACATTTTTAATCGGCTCACCCTCATCTAAGTAAAAATCAACAATCTCTCCTGCCGGCAGCGGCTCCAAAAAGAGTTTGGCCTTAACAAAGTTAATTGGACACTGTACTCCTCTTAAATCTTTTAGTTTATAATTTTCTTTCTCTGCTGCAGCTGCTTTGTCGTTTTCGCTATTTTTAGAAACAAAATCTGTCGCTGCCGAATCGTTATCCCCGGCATCTTCAACTGCAGTCACTTTTTTAATTGTAAATTCCAGGCTTGAATTTAAAGAATTGAATAGATCTTCTAAGCGTTCAATCAAATCTTTAATCTCCGAACTTAGGCTTAATAGTTCTTCCTGATCACCCAGTCGATAATCAAGTGCCTGTTCCAGCAGTTCCTCTTTTGATTCTGCAACCCAGTCTTCTGCGATAAATTTCTTTTTAAATTCTTTAATGATTACTCTATCCTTTTCTGTATCAACCCCGCGGACTATTAGCAGTGAACGGGCAGCTGCAATAATTGCCTGATAGAGGCTGTCGCTGTCCTCTTCGGCAATTCCCTGCTCATAGGCAGCTTCCGCCTGATCAAGATCCAACCTAACAATCTCCAGCACACCGGTTCCACATTCTCCAGGACCTCGTCCGGCCAGAGAAAAGTCCTCATTTTGACCCCAATCCTGATAAAAATCTGCTTCCTTACTGTAGGCAGGAATTTCTGTATATTTTTGAGCAAGCTGAATAATTGCTTCCCGGCCTCCAGTTTCCAGATAGTCATTAAACCGCTCCAGACTATAATCTTCTGCTGCTGCCAGTTTTTCTGCCAGCTCTACTAAAAAGGAAGGAATCCTTTTGGCCGGTAGATCAACAGTTTTTTGCGCATATTGAGTATTTTCTTCACTTACTTCGGCTCCCAGGAGAAGTGAATAATAGGGGATTAATCTGCCGTTTTCTCGTTTGGCCTTTCCTTCAAATCCAATTTTCCCGATATGATGCTGACCACAGGAATTGGGGCAGCCGCTGATATAAATCTGGGGTAAAAGATCACGTTTTTGCTGTTCAATTTCTAAGAGATTTTCCCTGATAGCTTCCGCCAGATTTGGTGAATGACAGAGACCCAGTCTACAGGTAGAAGCTCCCTTACAGGCAACTGCCGATAATGCATCAGAATCAAGCAGGCTCTGATTAACTGCTGCTAAATCTTCTTTTAAAGCTTCAAGTTGAGAGCTATCCACACCTCTTAAAAGTAAGCCCTGCCTATTAGTTGTTCTTAGACTAAGATCATATTTCTCAAGCAGCTGAATTAAATCAATTACTTCCTGATAATTTAAATCCCCATTGAGCGGATTTAGATTTAGAACTTCTGCTGCTTTTCCGGATTCAATTTTATCTTTATAATAGTCAAGATCAGTAAATTTTAATTCACCGGTCTCAGCTTCTGCTTTAACCTGCTCAAAGTATTCCAAAAATAATTCTTTAAATTTAGCTTCTCCAAAACGGCGGCGGACAAAACGCAGACGCGCCTGATTCCTGTTATTGCGATCACCATAGCGGTCAAATAATCTTTTAATTGCCTCTGCCACAGCAAAAATTTCATTTTCTGCCACAAAATCAAGCAGCTTAAAAGCCACTGCCGGCTGATTACCCATTCCTCCAGCTGCATAAACCTTAAAACCCCTGCGGCCATCCTGAAGAGAGGCAATAAAACCTAAGTCATTAATTGTTGCCAGCCCCTGGTCCTGATGGCTAACTGAAAATGCAATCTTGTACTTTCGGGGCAGATTAAAAGAAGAACGATCTGCCAGTAAATATTCACTTAAGGCCAGACAGTGAGCAGTTGTATCAAATCTACCTGCCGGATCAACACCTGCTGTAGGAGAATTCATTATATTGCGAACGGTATTACCTCCACCACCACGCGGACTCAGTCCTGCCTTTAAAAGTTTATCTAAAACTTCTGCACTCTCATCTATCTCAATCTGGTGCAGCTGAATATCCTGTCTGGTGGTAAAATGCAGATAGCCAGCACCATAGTCTCTACTCAACTCGGCCAGCAGTCTAAACTGCTTCTCTGTCAAAAAACCTCCGGGAATTCTAACTCTGACCATGTACTTTTCTTCTTTAAAGTCACCCCGCTGGCCGTAGATTCCCATCGGTACCCGATAGCCCTTAAACCGTTCAGCCGATAAATCGCCTGCTAAAAACTGCTTTAAATTTTTCTTGAACTTTCCTGTATCTTCCCTGATTGTCTCAGGTATTCTAAACACTGCCTCACTCATTAATCTCACCCTCTCAATTTTAAATATGAAAATCCCTATCAATTTATTCGGTATTAACTTAAAAATAATAATACAGGATATTTAGTCCTATGTCAATAAAAATGTAAGATATTTTACAAATTGTTCAAAGAAATGTTCATTTATGTTCACCTACCCGGTGCGTGAACATAAATGAACATAAAAAAAGAGAAGCCTGTTAAGCTTCTTCTTTAAGAAAGACCAAGTTATTTTAAATATAGTACATATAACCTTCATTATTTTCTTTTCTAAGTTCCAAAGTTCTTTCTTTTAAATCTGCCAGAGTTATAGATTCCAGCAGCTGATAAAGGTTTGATTCCATTTTGGTCCAGAGTTCCTGGGCCATCTGTTGATAGAGTTCTTCTTCCGAATGTTTTTCTGGCTCAACCTCTGGAGCCAGCCGACCCTCTATTACCTGCATGATATCTTTAACAGTGATTTCTTCTGGCGGTCTAGTCAATAAATACCCACCGTGAGCTCCGCGCACACTTTTTATTAGATCTGCCTTTTTTAATCTGGCAAATATCTGTTCTAAATATCTTTCTGAGATATTCTGTCTCTCAGAGATTTCTCTTAAAGGAAGGGCAGAGTCCTTAGCATTTACTGCCAGATCGACCAGGGCTCTGAGTGCATATCTTCCCTGTGCTGAAATTTCCATAACAAAATTCTCCTTCTGTTAATTTATTTCTAAAATTATTTAGTATTCTCTATTTCAAGGTTTTCTACTGCTCTCGGGAAACTACTTTACTATATTAATACTATAATTGTTATTAAAATATGTCAAGATATTTTGGTTTTATCAACTTCAATTTCTAACCGGGCCAGAAATCATTTAACTGCCAGATCTTCAGAATTAAAAAAAGAGCAGCCTCTACAAAAAAGAGGAGAACTGCTCTTGATGTTTTAGTTTGATATTTATTCATTAATATTTAAGCATCTTTACATACTGTTGATATTTTCTTCGTTTTTTTCTAGTTTTGAATTCTTAAGTTTATCAATTTTCATATCTAATTCACTCTGGCCAATACTCAGGCGAGCAATTTGATTATGAATCTTTTTAATTGTATATCCCATTTCATCAAATTGATTGTTGTGATTTTGAAGTGTTGATTTGATATTATACAGCTCAATATTCTGCTCTTCAAGAATATTAACCAACTTATCAAAGCGCTGATCATGTTTATCTAGTTTCTTTTCAATCCGATCAAAACGTTTATCAATTTGTTCAAACTGCTGATCATGTTTATCTAGTTTCTTTTCAATCCTATCAAAACGCTTATCAATTTGTTCAAACTGCTGATCATGTTTATCTAGTTTCTTTTCAATCCTATCAAAACGCTTATCAATTTGGTCGAATTTGCTGTCCAGCCTCTTTCCAGCTGGTCAAAGCGATCAACTAATGTCTCTAAAATTTTAGCTTCAGACATCTGTCCCACCTGCCCCTCTTCGTATTCTCCAGATATTCATATTATATCGTATTTTGCTAGTAATTAGCAAATAATACTTCTAAATGAGTTTCTAAATATTCTTCAGCATTCCCTTGATATTTCGACAAAATTATACACAAATCACTAAGCACCCGCAGCTGTACATAGAACTAAGAACTCTTTTTATCTTTTTTAAAATCTATCTTTTTAACATTATCTCGTCTGGGCTGATAGGTTTTTACGAGATCAACAAGGGCAGAAATAATCTCTGATCCGGAAGCTTTTTCTGCCAGTTCTTCTAATTTAGCAAGGTGTTTATTTAAAAATTCCTGGTCTACAGCCCCCAGGTTATTGACAAAGATCCGCCTGTGTTCTGTGGCAATATTATCTTCGGTATCACATAAGAGCTCTTCGTAAAGCTTTTCTCCAGGGCGGAGTCCGATCACATCAATATCTATATCTTCATCGAGAGTTAAACCTGAGAGTGAAATCAAATCTTCTGCCAGCTCCATAATCTTAACTGGCTCTCCCATATCAAGGACAAAGACCTCTCCTCCCTGACCTAAGGCACCTGCCTGAATCACAAGCTGTGAGGCCTCCGGAATAGTCATAAAGTAGCGGGTTATATCCTTATGAGTAACTGTCAGTGGTCCACCATTAGCAATCTGTTTTTTAAATAGAGGAATTACACTTCCCTGACTGCCTAAAACATTTCCAAAGCGGACTGCCATAAATTTAGTCTGAGACTTCTTATTTATAGTCTGGACAACCATTTCAGCTGCTCTTTTGGAAGCACCCATCACATTAGTGGGGTTAACTGCTTTATCTGTTGAAATCAGGACAAAGCGGTCTATTTCAAATTCAGCCGCAGTTTCAGCTAAATTTCTGGTTCCTAAGATATTATTCTTAACCGCCTCTTCCGGACTGGTTTCCATTAAGGGCACATGTTTATGGGCAGCTGCATGGAAAACTACATCGGGAGAATATTCTCTAAAAACCTTCTCCAGCTTATTTTTATCTCTGATGCTGCCGATGATCGAAACCAGGTCTAAATCCGGATATTCATTTTTTAAATCTCTTTCTAAAAAGTAGGTGGTATTCTCATTGATATCTAAAATAATAATCTTTTTGGGGTCAAACTTTGCTGCCTGGCGGCAGATCTCTGAACCAATTGAACCGCCTCCACCACTGACTAAAATAATTTTATCCTCTAAATAAGCAGAAATTTCATCAGAGATTAAATCAACCTGGTCTCTTCTTAAAAGGTCTTCTACCTTAACCTCACGAATCTGATTTAAAGAAACATCTCCATTTAAAATTTCATAAACCCCGGGCACAATTTCTACCTTTACATCTTTTTTATTGCTCAGTTCATAAAATCTTTTGATTGTTTTACCCTCAGCGGAAGGAACTGCAATGATTACTTCATCTACAGAATATTCTTCAATCAGCTGTGGAATTTTCTCACTCTTACCTAAAACCTTATTTCCATGAATCTCTAAGGACTGCTTATCAGGATCATCATCTACCAGACCAATTATTTTTTTACCAATTTCAGGGTGTTTCTGAATCTCTCTTGTAACCATCTCTGCAGCATCACCGGCACCAATGATTAAAATTCTACTCTTTAATTTTTTATTCTGATTACGGTTTAAATAATCCTTTAATAATCTTAAGCCAAAGCGCATTCCACCCAGCAAAAAGATATCTGACATTAAATTAATGGCAATAATACTGCGGGGAAAGCCAACTCTAAAAAAGTAAATATAGATAACAAATAAGGTATTAATTGTTATAGTGGCTTTAAAGATGGAATAAAGCTCTGACATGCTGGCATACTGCCACATCTTGTTATAAAGTGATGAAAAATATAAGACAAAAAATGAAATAACTGTTATGGCAAGTAGATATTCAATCCTAAAATACCTCATCCAATTTTCATCAAAGCGGAGGATAAAGGAAAATAGTACTGCCAGATTAACTAGGATAAGGTCAATAATAATTAAACGCGGCTTTTTGTATAATTTTAATAAAAATTCAATCATTAAACTCAACTCCCGATAAGATAAATTACTCCCTGTGAACAGCTAGTTCTATTATATTGCAATTTCTGCCTTTATTCAATCAATTCGACAAAGTTAGCTAAGAAAAACTAATTTCTCAAAGCTTATCCGCGTCATCTCAAAATATCTTGCATAAAAAAATCCCCTTTATGATAAACAGATTTTTTTTATTTAATCTGTCTACCATAAGGGAATCATATCATAAATTCGAATATACCTGATGAGAGTCTTAATTCTATATTATTAACCTCTTATATTTAATTTTTTTCATTTTTCATAACATAAATATCCTTAGAATTTCTGGCCACCTCATTATTAAGATAATTGTAGACACTTTTAATCTCATTAATATCCATTTTTAAAGCGGTCTGGCCCAGAGTTAAACGAATAGTTTGATCATAAATCATATCAAGTCGGTCATCCACCTTATCAAATCGGTCATCCACCTTGTCAAATCGGTCATCCACCTTGTCAAATCGGTCATCTACCTTGTCAAGTCGGTCATCTACCTCGTTAAATCTTTCATCCAACCTGTCAATTCTATGATCAAGATGATTAAACTTATCGCTAAACTTATCATCCAATTGATCAATACGATTTAGAATCCTATCTAAAATTTCAGATTCGGGCATTTTTTCTACCCTCCTATCTTCGTATTCTCCATATATCATATTATATCTTAAAATTATGGTGATTAGCAAATAATATCTATTAATTTTCTTTAGCCAGACAGTACTTCTTATATTTTTTGCCACTACCACAGGGGCAGGGATCATTTCTGCCATCTCACAAATTCCTGAGTCTGTTTTTCATTTTTCAACTCATAATTACTGGCAAAATCCTGAAGCATAGACATTGAACTAAAATCATTTTTTATATCCAGCTTCATAGTTCAGAGAATATCTTCAGGACTAATAACTCCCGGATCAAGATAGTAATAACTGTAGAGTTCAATTCTATCAGTTTAGTACTTTGTTGAATTAAAATAAAAAAGTTCTGCTTTTTCCTAACTTTTCAAATAGAATCGCTCTGTTTTTTAAAAAATATTCAATATCTTTATCTTTTTCACAAACAAAAATAGAAATAAGTTCTTGAGCTTTAAGCTCATCACTTATTTCTATTAGTCGTTTTAGCGAGATAATATTTGTTTTAATTTCTGCTTACCTCGCCGCTCTTTTTCAGCTGATACCAGATTTCTATCGATTTTAATACCTTTTTTAGGAGTGGAAATAATTCTCTCGAATGACTCCACAGCCTTCTTTGTATTCAAGGTGAAATCCTTATTAAAAGATGATGTGGCCATCCCAATTCCCCCTTTGCTATTATAATATACCTCATTACTTTTTTAATACTAAATAAAAAAATTGACCAACTAATTACATTTTCTCTTTCTGTTATTTTTATATCTTAAATCAAGTTTATTATCAATGTTTACTCCAATACAAGTATTTGCATACTCAAAGTAAAAGGATAATTATTTTTTTCTGCTTCATCCCAGATCAAAATGTCTAGCTGAGTCCAACCAGTATACTCCTGCTGATCAATACTGGTATTAATATCTATAATTAATTTCAGATGGTGTCAGTTTATCTCCTGTTGTTAAGTATATTTTTAAAGGTATTTTAGCTTTACCCATTAATGCCAATATAGATAGCCTAAACCCTTTATATTCAGATTCCTCTCTTATTTTCTCTATCTTCTTTAATTTAAATTCAATCCCATCTTCAGTTTCTGTTAAAAATATTTCTGCAAAAACTTCTGTGATATTTTCTCTGGTTAGGCTAAAAGATTTTATAGTAAGATCCATATCTACTGTACTTCTTGATTCAATCCCCACTAAATCCGCAACTAACATACCACCTTTAAGGATAAAGTTATTCTTATAATCAGAATTTGCAATTTTTAATAATAATCGCTGCATCATGTAATTTCTTAAAAGCACCTGACTATTAATATTTTTTTCTTTGGTCAAATTCTTAATTAAATCTTTTAGTTGCATTAAATTTTTCATACAAACATCTCCAAATATTTTCTTAAGATACTACTGATTTTTAATTTATCGCCGTAATCCAAAAGCAAATGTAAATCTTTATCTTTCCCCGTTAAATATTTTCTGACAGCTTCATTCACCGTTGAAATGTCCATGTTATTTCGATCTTTTAAAATATCACAGATAGTTCTTTCTTTATTATATACTTTAATTTTCCTGCCGTAGATAGTTTCTTTTTCCATAACCCCTAATAAATGAAGTTCTTTTTTTACTGTATGAACTTTAATGTTTTCATCCTTCAAATAAGGATTATGATAACCATAAGGAACAGTTGCTGTATATTCTAAAGGATCTCTATCACTTAGATCATGTAGATAAAGAACTGTTTCATGTGAATAAATCAATCTGGTATTTTTTTGCTGGATGATATACATCTCATCACTAAAAGTAGCAGGAGTTGTATAAACTCCTCTTTTGATTCTCTCCAACTTATCTTCTTCTAAAAAAATAGACAAATATTCTCGAGGGATATTTTTTTCTTTCAATTCTTTAGTTAAAACAAGGCCGTCATTTTTTTCGATTAAATTATTTAATTTTTGACGATAATTCATCGAACCACCTCTTTTACTATTATACTAATATTATATCTTATTTTAGTTTAAAAGTAAAAATTTTTTATTTATTGTATAGTAAAATCACTGAAAATTGCAAAGTAGTATTCCCGACCAAAAGAGCTATTTTTTCTAATACCGGAGCAAGAATATCTCTATTTTCTTCAATTTCTTTATCTGTTTTTTTATTAATTACTTTACCATCTACCATTTTACATTGATCCGCTAAAAATGATTCTAATTTATCTGGATCGATGTTGATATCATCTCCACAGTCCATAAATACAGGTTCTGCTCCCATATAGGTAACTGGATTGACTGCTACTGCTCGATCTACATTTAAGTACTTTTCCATCTTCTCCTGAAATTCTTTGATAAATTTACCACCCGTTGAGACCCAGCCTGAGTTTCATTTCAATCTAATCGACAAAATTAGCAGAAGCTTTTCTATAAATTTATATAATCCAAATCGTATTTAGTTTAGATTTTTTCTTTTTGAAAAGTAAATAAAAATACTCCTGGCAGCTAATCAAATAAATCCAGGAGTAAAATTATACAAAACTGTTTTCTATTCAACTATTTTAATGCTTTAATGCTTCTTCTAATTCCTTTAAATCCTTAATCTTAGAAATTCTTTCACTTAACTCTTCTAATTTACTTATTTCTGCCTGATCAATTAATTCCATGATTTTATCATCGCAGCCTTCAAAATTACCTTTTATTAACTTTTTAAATAATTTTTTCTCACCCTGTTTTTCGCCTTCTTTTTTGCCCTGCTCTTCTACATATTTAAAGAATTTTACCATTTTGTAATCCCTCCAAATTTCTGACATATCTTTGTCACTTAAAAATTTATCACTTAAAACAACAGTCAAAGCAACAAGATTGTTTTTTGAATTTTGCTCTATTTCCAGCTTTTCTTCCAATTTAATAGTTTCTTTGACCCGATCAACTATTTTCTGATCACTATTCATCAGAGGTAAAAAGATTAAATCAAGATAATTTATCTTTTCGTTATTTTCAATTTTTTCTTTTAATTCTTCCAGTTTCTTTTTGCCATCTTTTTTAGACATATCTACAACAGTTGAATTATAACCGAGACTGCCGCAGTTAAATCCTGCTGTTGAATCTGTATAGCCCTTAATACATAAAATAATTGTCCGAACTCTATCTCTATATCTATTATACAACTTTAAATCATAACTGGCAAAACGAATTAAGTCTGAAACAGAAATCTCTGCTTCTTCCTCTAGATGGAGGATTGACCCGTCTTCCAGCATGAAATTTAAATCAAGTAATTCTAAATTTGTTTCAATCTCAGCAAATTCAGTTTCCAGATAAGAAGCAATTCCAGGCAGCTCCACCTCTAAAAAATCAGCAATATCATTTTTAAAGAGATTAAAAGAGTCCTTAAAAACAAAATCATAGTTATGAGCCGTCACATCAAATTCCTGCATTAAATTTCCTCCTCTTCTAATATTTATACTATTAAAAGTATATCATAGAATAAATTGGAAATAAAGTAAAATAATTATTTTGGTGATAAATAAAAAAGGAGAACTAAAAAGCCCTCCAACATTAAACTCAGCAAGCAATGCTTAGTCTCTATGGTCACGATGAGGTGACCTAACATTTTTTTTTTACTTTTTTGAATAATAAATATCGTGAGTTCCTTTAGTTTAATCTCCAAAATTAGGCCTACCAAAGGATTTACAATTCCTCAAGCTCCATTTTTGAAAGTGTATTATTTTCTAATATAGTTTCTGCTTCTTCCTGCAGTTCTTTTACTGCTTTCTGAAACCTATACCAGTGACTGTTCTTATAGTCATTTTTATCCTTCCAACTGTATTTAAATGAAAATTCAACACCAAAAAAATCTTTAATCTTATCTTTAATCACTTCTATAATCACAGGAATAGGAATTAGTGGTATTTCTCTCTGCAATTTAAACCAGGATATTTTAACAGGGTTAGCAAGAACCCTATCTAACCATTGATATTTATTATATTTTTCGACTTTTGTTCCTCCATATTGTTTTTGCTGAGCATAGGTATCAGCAAAAGCATGTACTGCAAGTCCAATTTTATAGAGATTGTTAGTCTCTAAAGCACTATCTAAAATCTGATTTGCATTTTTATTATCCGGGGTTGTATTTAGATGGTGTAGCTTTCCATCTTTACGCCTAGAATCTTTAGCTAAAACTTTTCCAGGCACAAAATGAAATATCGGATAAATTCTAAACAGTTTTTTCCTGGGCATAGTAATATTTTTAGTCTGACTTATATAATTTTCATAATGATTGTCTGTGCCTGGACTAATATTAAAAATGTGATCATTATTATCAATATATTGACTGGAATAAGCTAAAGTCTCAGCATCTTTTTTATTAAAACCAGATCTAGCAGCAATAAGATAAGTCATATAATAATGAAATTCATGATCCATAGTTATCTCCCCCGGTATTATTATTTTTTGTTTAACAGGCAAACTGCTATTTGTTGTATACTGAAATTACCGGGAAATGCAAAATAGTATCCCGTATTTTATCTCAAAAATTCAGTATAGCTGTTTATCAGATTAAGTTCTTATATTCTCTTCTTCCATCAACTATTGCATAAATATTAACTATTTTATCTTTTTCATTTACTTTGTAAAACACAAGATGCTTTTCTACAATTAATACTCTAAATCCCTGTTTTTTTAAAATAGAGTATCTTGGTATACTACCAGCATTAGGAAACTCTTTTAGGTGATTAATAGCTTTTTCTATTTTATCCAAATAGTTGAGGGCAGTATCAACACTGCCGGAATTAGCTGCAATATAATATATTATATCTCGCAGCTGATCTTCAGCCTTATCTGTTCTTAGGATTTTATACATCTTTATCTTTCCTCTTGACTAAAGATTCACGAAGATCATCAAAAGACTTCTGCATAGATCCTAACCTTCCATTCTGCACATCATCTTCTGCTTCTGCAAGGGTTCTAAGTAATTCAAGTTCAGCTTTCATTTGCTTATAATCCTGTAGGCCAAGAACAGCTGTATCACCACGACCATGTACAGTAATTATAACTGGTTCTCTAGTTTCTTTACACTGTTTAGATATTTCATTATATTTGTTTCTTAAATCTGCTGATGGTCTAATATTAAATTCCATGATCTCACCTCTTTCTATATCAATTTTATAGTCATATTATATCATGATTTGTCTATACTGTAAATTTATTATCTCATTATTTTCAATAAATGGTCTAATATCTTTCAAGTTATTACAGGCAGTATAATTGTCCATTGTTTTAACAATTGCAATGTATTTGTTGTATCCTAAAATTGCCGGAAATTGCAAATTAGTATTCCCGAAAGTTGCAAACTAAAATTCCCTGTTATTGCAACAAAATATATAAAATCTTGTTTAACACCACCAGTAGCCTCTACTGCTGGCATTTTTATAGCGTTAGCTCTAAAAAGCCTTCCCCACAGACTTATGAAATCACTCACCTCACACAAACAAAAAACTCCCGCCAAAATCTCTCAATTTCAGCAGGAGCAATCACATAATGCTTTTGATATTTATAATTAAGTTACTCTTTTATTCTTAAGTTCTTTTATCCTGAATTATTCATAGCAACCACAAAATAAATTATCAGTGCTAATATATCAATCATTTATCAAAATATTGTTTTCACCTAATGGGTGAAAGAATTTTATTAAGATTTTTCTCTAAAAACATAGAAAATGGAGCCCCTTTCCTTTATAATAATAGTAACTACACCAAAAAGGAGGGACTCCATGTGGTTACTATATCTAAAAAAAAGATGGATTTCAAGTCAAATTTAAAAATAAATTTTAATGGTGGTGATTTAACATCAGATTCCGGCATGTTACTTTTTAAGGAATTTGATAGTCAAATTGGATTCAGTCAGGTAATAAAAGACAGTCTAAATTTTAATAATGATGATGTTGATCATAGCTTACATGAAAATGAAGATGTTGTTCTACATGGATATCATCCATTATTGATGTTTGATGGAGTTACTGGAGAACTTATTAAAGCTGAACTTAGAGCCGGTAATGTTTATACATCAAGAAGGGCTGTAAGATTTATAGGTCCAGTATTTAAAGAATACAGAAAAAAGTTTAAAGAAATACAACTTCATCTGAGAGCTGACAGTGGTTTTGCCACCCCTGGTATTTACCGGATAGCTGAAGAACATAATATCTCCTATACCATACGATTAAAAGCAAATGCAAAGCTTTATGATCTAGCTAAACCTTTTTTAAAAAAGCTAAATCAAAACTCTGAAATATCTGAAAAATAAGTTATTTATGGTGAATTCAACTATCAGGCTGGCAGCTGGGATAAAAACCGTAAAGTTATAGTTAAAATTGAAAAACCGGCAGAAGGATGTCCCAACAAATAACTATTTTTTAAAGTACTGGATAATATACAGAGTTTAGAATTTGGTTGACGCAGAACTCTAAAATAATTGTAAAGTTTTAAAAACATAAAGGAAGATTAGGGGATATCTATGTCCAATTTCAATAGTAATTTTTACCATAATAACAAAAAATAGATTTTTTTAAAAATTTAACTCAAAAATCTCTTTTAAAGTCTTAAATCAGAAAGTTTTAGAGTTAAATCAAAGGAAAATTATATTTCGTGGTTGCTATGAATAATTCAGGTTAAATAATCTTTTTCTATATCCTGTATTTCAATTCCAGCTTCACTAAATCATTTATTAAATCTTCTTTAGAAACATTATCAAAATATGCATCAAATTCCTCTTCTAAATTGTTTGAATTAATAACCAGATTTTCATTTTGCTTTAATTCTCTTAAACTATCCATCATTAACCATCCCTCGTATAATATACTTACTATTGCTTACTAACTAAATTATATATCAAATTGAATAACATTTCAATATTCATTTCAAAAAATTTCCAATAGCTATAGTTACCAATGTTTTACACTTTCGTTAAATAAGATTTTACACCTAAGATTTTCCAAAAATGGTGTCTCTGTGAGTCAATCTGTAGCTATTACCATCTAAATTGATAATTTAGTATTTGAGAATTATGCAGCATTAAATTAAAGCTTTTAAAAAAGAAAAATCCCACCTATTCAGTGAGATTAGAAATCAAACTAAATCTATCTTTACTTTTCTATTCAATGCTTTTGCAATTTTATTAACTGTTTCAATTCTTGGTTCGCTTTCACCATTTTCTATTCTAGATATAACTGACTGCCTCATACCCGCTCTAGCAGCCAATTCGTCCTGTGATAAACCTTCATCTAACCTTAATAACAATATCTTTTTCCTTAATTCATAAACAGGATCAAATTCCTCAACTGCATCTTTTAAATCATTTCTATTTTTAATTAATTCTTTAAAAGAATCATTCTTATTTCTAATTTCATATTTATTTCCCATTGTATTTTAAGCCCCCTGCATATGCTAAACTAAAAAGCCTCCAATAAGAATCTAACTCAAACTTCGCACTTGTAAAAGTGCTTTTGCACCTTGAAATTTCAATATTATTTAGCAAAAAAATAGCATGAAACCCCCGTTTCTGGTATA
>NZ_SOEF01000026.1 GCF_004366375.1 Halanaerobium congolense | reverse complement strand
GAAGATTAAAAGGATTTTTAGCTGCTCGAGAAAAACTAATTCAACTATTTGAAGAAAGATATTAATTTATTTACACAAAATACTTGACGTTACCTAGGTGGCTCTGGTAATATTAATATTAATAACAAAGTGAGGTGAAAATTATATGAGAATTAGAATAATTTTGGTTATTTTTTCTATGATTTTTTTGTTTCAAGGTACTGTTGATTCAGCAGGCGTTTATCTAGGAACTTTGAATATTATGCAGAATGATCAATTTGATTTTTCACTTCCGATCAGAGCCGATAGAGATTTAAATCAATTAGCTTTGAAGGTGGAAAAAAAATTTTTTATGGCAGAAAAGGATAAGATATCTGCTCACAATTTATTTATATTGACTAGAAGTGGTGCGGTTCCTCTTTCAGAATCATTTATTCAACTTAATAAAAGGAATCTTTTAGATTCCAATAAAATTCATTTTAAACTACGGTTACAGTCTGCTTATTCTCCAGGTTTATACAGAAATAATTTAATTATTCAAACAGAAAGGGGGGAAGAAAGACTAAAAATTGACTTTGAAATTCCTACTATAATGGAAGTTAGAGCAGGCGGGGATATGAATCCAAATATAAAATATTCAGAGGGTAATTTCTCCCAGCAGATCTATAGTTCAGGACAATCAAAGTTATTAATCAGAGCCAACAAAGCTTGGACTCTAAAGGTTAACAATGAAGGTGGAGAAGACTTAGAGATTAAATTAAAGGAGTTTAAAGGTAATGGTAGTGTGAGTAATTCGCGGGATGAGTTCATTAAAATTGGGAAAGAGGCTGTAATAATTGCTCAGGGAAATAAAACTACAGAATTACCTGGTGGAGATGCAGAATTAATATATGTCTTGAGAATAGATGATTTTAGGGAAATCAAAGCAGGTCAGAAAGATTATCAGCTTAACTTTATTATTGAATAATTTTAATTAAAATTCAAAAAAAACAAGGAGGAAGAAAAATGAGAAAATTTTATTGGTTGGCTTTAACAATGGTTTTTGTACTTGCTTTTGGTGGAATGGCAATGGCTCAATATGCGGGTGTTTTTGATAATCCATTTTCATGGGATGACACTGACACCTGGAACGACTATTATGGAAATTATGATGCTCATGTAGGAGACGATGGATTAGTATTTTATCATGATGTAGATGCAGTTAATCCTGGTAATTATACAAACTTAGAAGATCTAAATCGTAATTACACTCCTGATACAGCAAATTCTGCAAAGCAAAAAGCAGAAATCACAATTAATGCTAAAGCTTATATTCCCTGTTTCTTAGAAATGAAATTAACAGGTAACCAGGGAACAACCGGTGTTATAAGTTATGGCTCTGGTGCTGAAGGATCAACAACAGCTTCTGGGTATGAATTAGTATTTGACAATGAAATTGGTGGCTATCTTGATGAAAATTGGAATTCTTTAGGCCACGGAACTAATGTTGAGATTAACCCAGGTACAGGGGTTTATATTGGTGCCTGTGATATCTTTGCAGTAGAAGTAATGAGTAATGATGACTACAGATATGAAGTAGAAGCAGCTGCTTTAACTCAAGGTTCCAATTTACTGCCAATGCATATGAGATCAAGTGTTGATTCAGGTTCTAGCTGGTTAGCTGGATATGATACCTTTGGTGCAGCAGCTCCAAATACTGAAGTTATTTATAATGGATCTGCTGGAAATAAATTAGAAGCATTGCATAATTTCAGAGTTCCTTATAACATGAGCACAGCTCAGGGTCAGTATAATGGTCAAATTACTTTCAGAGCAGTTACTATCTAATTCTCTGAACTTGTATATAAGATTTTCCACTACAAGGCAGGGGCTGATTTTTATCAGCCCCTGAATATTTTAAGTAGAGTAATTCAGGAAGGAGTTTTTTCGATGAGGAGAATTAATAAAAAATATATTTTAATAGTACTTTTATTTTTTATTATTTTTGTTTCTACTAATGCTGGAGCAACTGTTAGAGTAGAACCTGCCAGAATAATTATTAATTCACTTTCCCGCAGCCGCAGTACAGGAACTATAGAGGTTGTTAATAAAGGGGAAGAAGCAGTAGAATTAACAGCAGTCTTAAATGACTGGAGCTTAGATGAGAAAGATGCACTTTTATTTTTTGAAGCTGGTAAAAGCAATTATTCACTTGCTGGTTTAATTAAGTTTAACCCACGTTCTTTTATTCTGCAGCCCGGGAAAAAACAGATAGTCCGTTTCACAATTAATACCCCAGAAAATCCTGAAAAAGAAAGACGAGGTGTAGTTTTTTTTGAACATGAAACAGATTTTACAGATGCTCAGACAGGCTCAAAAATAATTACTCAGATTGGAACAGTTATTTATTTAGTGCCAGCAGATATTAAATATAATTTTAAATTTACCGGGCTTAGAATTTATAAAACATATCCTCCTGAACCACAGCCTGTTGTTTTAAGTGTGGAAAATGCAGGTACCGGACATTTTAGATACTATCTATCTTATAGAGTAGTGGATAGTGAAAACAGATTAGTAATGGAAGAAAAATTTAATGAGGAGTTTATTATTTTACCGGAATATAAAAGAAAGATTACCTTTATGCTTGCTGAAAGGCTTAAACCAGGTGATTATAAATTAATGCTGCAGTTTAGTTTTTATAATACAGATAAGACGGCAGACTACCAGATACCAATCACGATTAATTAGGTGGTGAAATCATTGTGGAAAAATTTATATTAACCTATTTATTAATAATGATTTTTTTATTTAGCTGCAGTTCTAATTTAGCTGCTCAAAAATTAGAAGAGAGCCGACCAGGAATAGAAAGTAGTATAGTGCTTTTAACTTTAATGGACGGAGAGATAACTGTAGATAGTGATCCTTTTTTTGAATTATATTATTTTACAGAAGAAGATTATATTTTACTGCCAGCAAATTTGCTGTCCCCTTACCTTGAGGTGGATCTAAATTTTAAAAGAGATATTAGTTTACTAAGTTTAAGAAAAGGTGAAAGAGAAGTAAGAATTGATTTGAACCAAAAAGAATACTTAGATCAGGAGGAATGGAATGATCAACCTCCTCTAATTGTTGGAGGAGAGTTTTATCTTTCCAAAAAAGTATTTTCCTATTTAGGCGATTATAATATAGTCTGGAACAATGCTTTACAGGAACTTATTATTAGTGGTGACTTTGTAGACGATTATTTAGAAGAGTTTTCTGAAGATCAAGAAGATCAAACTGAAGCAGAAAAAAAAGAAATTACAGAAAAAGAAGAAGTTCTAGGAAGTGCAAATAAAGGTCTAACTTTAAGCTCTATTCACTACCGGATTGAATTAAATATGGAAGATGATCTTTTAACAGAAGAAAGAAAAGAAATTAGAGGAGATTTAAATTTTTATGGTCGTTATAATGATTGGGCTTATTATATTAATAATGACTTTGAATATGATTTAGATTTGGAAGTGACAGATTATACTTTAGATAAAATTAAGTTCAGTAACAGAGAAAATAATCGTTTAATAATTATTGGTGATCATGAATTTTATTTTAAAGATACCATTAAAAGAAATGATATGCAGGGTATTTATTTTAAATTCCCTGAAAATTTGCAATTCAAATTAATTCCTTATACAGCAGTGAGTGTTGATACTAAGGCTGAAGATGAGGTGACTATTTTTATTAACAATAAATTTATAGTAAAAAAAGTCATCAAAAAAGATGGTGTTTATGAGGTTAATAATTTGGAATTAAGAGCAAATTATTTAAATAAAATAGTAATTGAGATCATTTCGAAAGATGGAAACAAAAAAGAAATTATTAAATATCTGTCTGGGAGTAAAGATATTTTACAGCCAAAAGTGAAGGAGATCGAATTTTTTGCTGGTCGTTATCGTGATCGAAAAACAGATTTTGAAGACTGGCAGGGTAATTTTGCAGCTCTGCGCTCTAATTATGCTTTAACTGAGCATTTAACTTATAATTTAGAAGCTGCATTCTACGATAAAGAAGAAGTAGAAAATGAGATGTTGTCTGCAGTTACAGGTTTTAATATTCGTCTTGGTGGAAGAACAGTTTTAAATTTAGATTTTTTAGTAGGTGGAGAAATTGAAAGTTTAGAAAGTGGTGCCGAGGCTTCTTTCCTTTATTCTCTGATGAATGGTTACTTTAGAGGAATTTATGCCTATATTCCACCTGAACTGGAGGCATATCTGGATCGAGAAGAGGGGGAGAAAAAATCTCTCAATTTTAAGCTGGATCTAACAGAGCGCTTGAGTATTCAGCCAACTATAGGTAATGAAGAATCTTTATATAATGGCTTTGATAATCTTGATGATCAATATAAGAGAGATTATTATATTTTTCAAATTATTGACAACCCAAATTGGCGTAATTATTCTGCTTTTTCTTTTAGATATGAAGAAGTTAAAGAATTTGATGGAGCAGAAATATGGAGAGAAATAGCTAATCCTTTTGGTCCTTCTACTTTTTTTAAATACGGTTCATTTGATACTATAAAAAAGGGTGCTAATATTTATTTGAACCGCTATGGCTCAAGCTACAGATTTTTAACTGATTTAGATTATTATGAAAATGAAGAAACTATTAATGATTTATATATTAATAATAATTTTATTGGTAAAGTGGATGGAGATGATTCTAAAGAATATGAAGCAGAATTTGATTTTTACAAAAGACTTGGCGAAACCCTTCTGTTTTCTGGCAGTTTTTTAGGTGAAAAAGAAGAGTTTGACAGCGGTAGAGAAACATATGAACGACAGTATAATCTACAGACGAGTCTTTATTTGGGAGATCGAACTACAATTACTTTAAAGGCAGAAAGAGATGAAGATGAAGAGGAAGACGAGGATGACGATGAAGATGATGAAGATGATGATTATTATGATATTGAAGAAACAACGAGTTTGAAATTAGATTATTATTTTAATTCTGATTACAGTATATCTGCTGAATTAAAAGATTATCAGACAGAATATATTGGCAGCAGTAATTTTTTAGCTGATCTAAATCGTAACTATCAGTCTGTTTATTTAAGTGGTAATTATTATTTCCCCAATAACCCTGGTTATATCCAATTATTTGCTGAATATATTCTACCAGAAGTTGGAGAAAGTGGTATCTCTTATGGTTTTGTTTATGATAAAATAAGAGATAATGAAAGTGGGATAATAGTTGAAATTGGTCGTGAATATGAAGGCTATCTCTTTGGAGAGTCAAAATATGAGAACTATGCGATGATCTCTTATTCTCATGCTTTATCCTTTAGTGGTGGCAATACAGTTCCTACTAGATTTTCAGATGGCGAACCTCGATCAATGGTCACCGGATATGTATTTTTGGATGAAAACTATAATGGCCAGATGGATGATAATGAGCGCAGATTACCTGATATGCCAATGCGGCTTGGAAGTTTGAGAACCAGAACAAATGAAGAGGGTTTTTATATTTTCAAACCATATTTTAATGATATTTATCTGCTTGACTTTGATTACAACAATCTAACTGCAGACTATACTCCAGTAACTGAAAATGTATTTGTAAAAGTAAGATATAATCAAAATATTCATCAAAATTATGGAGTTACAATTAATGGTTCTATCAGTGGCCGTGTTTATCTAGATAAAAATGCTGATGGGCAGAAAAATGAGAATGAAGAATATCTGGACTGGGTGGGACTGTCGATAAAAAAGCTTAATAAAAAAGATTATACAGATGGTAGAGGCAAATATTACTTTGAAAATATTCCACTGGGTAACCATCAGCTAGAGATTTTAAAGGATTCTTTACCAGCTGGATTAATTTCTCAAAATGGTTATCAATTTGAAATATTTATTACAGAAGATAATCTTGATTACCGAGAATTAGACATTGCTTTGATTTATGGAGATTAAGTTATCCCAGGGCAGCAATGCTCTGTTTAGTCCCGGTTTCAATACCGGGGCTTGTTAATTTGTTGACAAAATAATTGATTTATTATATAATTCGACTATGAGTCAAATTGACTTGTGGTCGAGTTGACTTTTTAACTAGAACATCATTAATTTAATATTTTATAGGAGGAGATTTTTAAATGGGAGCTTTAGATGGTATAAAAGTTATTGATTTAAGCCATGTACTGGCAGCACCATTTGCCACAATGATTATGGCAGATTTAGGTGCAGAGGTTATTAAGGTGGAGCCACCATTTGGTGATGATTCAAGACAGTTTGGTCCTTTTGTTGAAGATGAAGCTGGAGAACAGCAGAGTGGTTATTTTATTAGTATTAACCGCAATAAAAAAAGTATTGTTTTAAATTTAAAAGAAGAAAAAGGAAAAGAAATATTAAGAGATTTAATAAGTAATGCAGATGTAGTCGTAGAAAATTATCGTCCTACTACAATGAAAAAATTAGGTTTTTCATATGAAGAAATGAAAAAAATAAAAGAAGATATAATATATTGTTCAATTTGTGGATTCGGACATGATGCTTTAGAAGAATATGCCAGCAAGCCTGCTTATGATATGGTTGCACAGGCATATAGTGGTTTGATGAGTATTACGGGCCCAGAAGGTGGAGAACCCTGCCGTGTTGGAAGTTCTATTGGTGATATTATGGCAGGCCATCAGGCGGTTATTGGTATTTTAAGTGCCTTACGCTATCGTGATAGAACTGGTAAGGGACAGCATGTTGATATGTCAATGGTAGATGGACTCGTTTCTGTTTTAGAAAATGCTATTGCTCGATACACAATGGACGGTGAAATTCCTGGTCCTCTTGGTGGAGCACATCCAACAATTGTTCCGTTTCAATCATTTAAAACTAAAGACAATTATATTGTAACTCCAATTGGAAATGATAGCTTATGGAAAAAGTTCTGTGACGCTCTTGAAATGCCAGAGTTAGCAGATGATGAAAGATTTAAAACAAATCCATTAAGAGCAGAAAACAAGGATGAGTTAATACCAATTTTAGCTAAAAGAATAAAAGAAAAAAATACTGCTGAATGGGAAGGAATTTTCGAAGAGTATGGACTCCCTTATTCACCTGTTAATACAGTCGATAAGGTTGTCGAAGATGATAACTTAAAATACAGAGATATGATAGTAGACTTGGAACAGCCTGGACTCGGTAAAGTTAAAGTGGCTGGATCTCCATTCCATTTATCCGAAACACCAGGAGAAATAAAAAGTCACGCCCCTGCTAAAGGTGAGCATACTGATTCAGTGCTTAAAGAAAGTTTAGGTTTAACTGATGCTCAAATTAAAGAAATGAAAAGCCAGGGAATTATTGGTTAAAAATAATATTAAATTGGTTAAAAGTTTTAAGGAGTGAGATTATGGAAATTATCGGTATGGGCTTTGTAGCATTTTTTATGCTGCTTGGCTCATTTTTAGGAAGAATTTTGGGCCAGTTTCTTGGAACTGGTGGAGATGTTGGTGGAGTTGGACTTGCAATGTTATTTATGGTTTTGACAGTAAATTATCTTGAAAATAGAGGAAGAATGTTTAAACCTAGAACTGAAAATGGGATTAAATTCTTAAGTGCTTTATATATTCCAATTATTGTTGCTATGGCAGCGCGTTTAAATGTTGTTGGTGCTATTAATGGTGGTTTGGTTGCTATTTTAGCAGGTGGTATAGCTACAATAGGTGCAATGTTTTTAGTACCTTTATTATCAAAACTAAAAAAATAATTTTATTAAAGAAATGGAAGTGATTTAAATTGTTAACAGCTGCATTTAATTCTTTTGCTGGAGCAGATCATTTAATTATTTCAATAGCTCTAATTGCATTAATAATGTTTATAACTAAGAAAATTTCTATTATGCTGGGAGAAGAGCGAATAGCATCAGCCCTGGCTATTATTACAGGTTTAGTCTTAGCATTCATTGGTGGTAAAGTAACTGGTGGAAGTAGTGGACTAGCTGATATATCAATTTTCAGTGGTGCTGGTATTGGTTTACTAGGTGGTAGTATGCTGAGAGACTATACAATTATTTCTACTGCATATGGTGTTAAACTTAAAAACCTTAAAAAGGCTGGCCCAGTTGGAGTAATTTCTTTATTAGTGGGAGTAATCTTTTCTTTTATAGTTGGCAGTGCAGTTGCTATGGCTTTAGGTTATACAGATCCAGCTGAAGTTACAACAATTGGTGCTGGAGCAGTTACCTTTATTGTTGGTCCTGTAACTGGAACCGCCTTAGGTGTTAGTTCAGAGATTATTGCTATTTCTGTAGCCGCGGGTCTGGTGAAATCAATCATGACAATGGTGATAACACCTTTCATAGCAGATCTAGTTGGACTTGACAATCCTACTTCTGCCATGGTTTATGGAGGATTAATTGGAACAACAAGTGGAGTTGCCGGAGGTCTTGCAGCAACAGCACCAGAATTAGTTCCATATGGAGCAATGACTGCTACTTTTTATACTGGATTAGGAACTTTAATTGTACCATCAGTTGGATTTATTATAATTAGATCCATTTTGTTATAATATAATTTATTTATTAACATTTTATACAATTTTACTCCCCTCCCCCGGGGAGTTTTTCTTTTTTAAAATCATTTAAACTGGTAAAAGTAATTATAGCTTTCCTGATAGAGTATTTTAAAGTAATCTAATAATAATTATCTTTAATGCATGATAAAGATTAAATTAAGCAGCAGATATAGTTGAATTATTTTTCAGAATATTTTATAATTATAATTGGAAACGTTACCGAAACCGTTAACGTAAAATTAATTTCGAAGAAAAATAATTAAGTTAAAACACTATTAATTGAGAATTAGGTGATCTTATGGGAGTTACAATCAAAGATATAGCAAAAAAAGCAAATGTATCAGTTACTACAGTATCCAGAGTTTTAAATGATAAACCTGATGTTGGTGATGATACTAGAAAAAAAATTTTAAAAATAATAGACGAAATGAATTATAATCCAAATAGTGTAGCCCGGGGACTTGTGATGCAGAAAACCCATACTATTGGTTTAATTATTCCCGATATCAGCAACCCCTTTTTCCCTCAAATAGTAAGGGCTGTTGAAGATAAAGCACAGGAACTTGGTTATTCTGTAATCTTATTTAATACAGATAATCATTTGGCAAGAGAAAGAAAAGCAGTTGAATTATTTAAGAGTAAGCAGCTGGATGGTTTAATTGTTTCTCTTTCTCTTGGAAACGAAAAAATATTAAAGGACTTAAAAGCTGAAAATTATCCTGTAGTTCAGATAGATAGATCAGTTTTAGATCATCATTATCCTTTAATTAGTATTGATAATAAGAAATCTGCTTATCAAATGGTAGAATATATGATAAAAAAAGGATATAAAAAGATTGCCCATATAAGTGGTGATTTAAATACAACAACTGCTCGTGATAGGTTAGAAGGATATAAAAAAGCGTTAAAAAATCATGGAATCCCAATAAAGAACGAATATATTATTGAAGGTGAATATACCCAAAACTCTGCTTATCAAGCTATGCAGTCTTTGTTAGATTTAGAAAACAGACCTAGGGCTGTTTTTGCTGCAAATGACTTAAGTGCAGCAGGAGTTTATAAAGCTCTTTTTGAAGCAGCTTTAGAAATTCCTAAGGATATAGCAGTTGCTGGTCATGATGATATTAATTTAGCCTCGCTTTTGAAACCTGAGCTAACAACAATGCGCCAGCCTAAATATGAGATGGGAGAAAGAGCAGTAACAATTTTGTTGGAAATGATTAATAAGCAGGAATTTGAAATTAAAGATCAAATATTAACTACTGATTTGATTATTAGAGAATCAGTTTAAGTAAAGAATTATAAAAGGCAGGTGAGTTAATTGTCAAAAATACTTGTTATTGGAAGTATGAATATGGATTTAGTTGTTGAAACAGATAGGTATTCAGAAGAAGGAGAGACTATTATTGGTGGTAAATTTGAACAAATCCCTGGTGGTAAAGGAGCAAATCAAGCTTTGGCAGCTGCTAAATTAGGAGCTGATGTTGAATTTATTGGAGCCTGTGGAGATGACAGTTTTGCACCTAAATTAAAGTCTAGTTTGAAAAATGGAGGAACTAATATTGATAATATTTTTGAAATTAAAGGTCAGAGCACAGGAGTTGCAGTGATTACTGTTGATAGAAAGGGAAATAATAGGATAATTGTTTCTCCAGGTGCCAATTATGAGCTGCTTCCAGAAAAAATAGAAAAAATTAAAGATAAAATTATTGAAGCCGAAATTATACTTTTACAGCTGGAAATTCCGCTTAATACTATTGAAAAAATTGTAGAAATTGCCTCAAAAAACAAGACAAAGATTATATTAGATCCGGCACCAGCTCAGAAATTATCAGATAGTATTTTAGAAAAAATAGATTATCTGCTGCCAAATGAAGGCGAATTGGACTTATTATTGAAAGATATAAAAGCAAAAAGCCGTTCTGAAAAAATTAAGATCCTTCTTAAAAAAGGTATAAAAAATATTATCGTTACTGAAGGAGAGAAAGGGATTAATTATTATGGTCAGGAAAAAGAAATCCATTTAGATACATTAAAAGTTAAAGCAGTTGATACAACAGCAGCAGGAGATGTGTTTGCAGGAGCCTTTGCTGCTAGTTTAATAGCAGAAAATGAACTAAAAAAAGCACTGGAGTTTGCTGTTCAGGCTGCAGCCTATTCAGTAACCAAGGCAGGAGCACAGAGTTCTATCCCAGATAAAAAAAAATTAGAAGAATTCCTTGCAGAAAGGAGTAAATAAGATGAAAAAAGGTGGAATAATTAATAGTGAATTAGTAAGAGTAATTGCTGAGATGGGTCATAAAGATAGCCTGACAATTGCAGACTGCGGCTTACCAATTCCAGAGGAAGTTGAAAGAGTTGATTTATCACTGACAAAAGGATACCCTAAATTTTTAGAAATATTAAAGGCTGTATTGAACGAGTTGGTTGTTGAAAAGGCAATTTTAGCTGCAGAAATTAAAGAAAAAAGTCCTAAATTGGAAGCGGAAATTATAAAGATACTGCCTGATATAGAGGTTGAATATATTCCGCATACTGAATTTAAAAATAAAACAAATAGCTCCAGGGCTGTAGTTCGCAGTGGAGAAATAATTCCATATGCTAATATAATTTTAATTTCAGGAGTTGATTTTTAAATGGCAAAAGAAACTGTTTTGGAAATGAAAAATATCACCAAAACCTTTCCTGGAGTTAAAGCATTAGATAAAGTTGATTTTTCCCTTAAAAAAGGAGAAGTTCATGCTTTAGTAGGTGAAAATGGAGCTGGGAAATCTACTTTAATGAAAGTTTTAAATGGAATCCATCCACGGGACGAAGGAAAAATTATCTTAAAAGGTGAGCCGGTTGAATTTGAGAATACTAAAGAAGCTCAGAAGGCCGGTCTGGCAATTATTCATCAGGAATTGGAGTTAATTCCTTATTTAAATGTAGCTGAAAATATATTTTTAGGTAGAGAAGATAGAAATGGTATTTTTATCAATTATCAAAAGCTTTATCAAAAAACTGAAGAAGTTCTTGATATGCTGGGAGTTGATATTGATCCCAAAGCTCAGATTAAAGATTTAAATATTGGTAGTCAGCAAATGGTAGAGATAGCAAAAGCTGTTTCTCAAAATGCTGATATACTGGTAATGGACGAACCAACTTCTTCTTTAACCAATCAGGAAATAGATATTTTGTTTGAACTAATAGCAAGGCTAAAGGAACAAGAAATAGCAATAGTATATATTTCACACCGATTAGAAGAAGTTTTTGAAATTTGTGATAGAGTTACAGTTTTAAGAGATGGTCAGTTTGTAGGTGAGGTTGAAACATCTAATACTAATGAAGATCAGCTAATTAAAATGATGGTTGGTCGAACAATTGAAGATCGTTTCCCTGAAATGAATTTTAATCCTACTGATGAAATATTAAAGATTGAAAATTTAACTGTACCAGATGAAATAAATAGTGCTTCTTTTTCCTTAAAAAAAGGGGAAATTTTAGGTATTGCGGGCTTAATGGGGTCTGGAAGAACCGAACTGGCAAAAGCAATATTTGGTGTTTTTAAAGAAAAAAGTGGTGATATCTATTATCGAGGAAAAAAAATTGAGATTAAATCACCAGCTGATGCTATAAATAATGGGATATATTATCTAAGTGAAAATCGAAAAGAGGAAGGTCTTGTTCTTGGGCTTTCTGTTGCTAATAATATAAGTGTTTCTGTTTTAAAATCAATGTTAAAGGCAAATACTTTTATAGATTCAAATGCTGAAAACAATTTAGCAAGAAAATATATAGAAGATTTAAAGATTAAAACTCCTTCTGAAAAACAGCTTGTTAAAAATCTAAGTGGAGGAAATCAGCAAAAGGTGGTAATTTCAAAGCTGCTTTCTACTAAACCAGAGGTTGTAATTTTTGATGAACCTACCAGGGGAATAGATGTTGGAGCGAAGAGAGAAATATATAATTTAATGCAGGAATTGATTGATGATGGGGTAGCAGTTATTTTAATATCCTCAGAACTACCTGAAGTTTTAAATTTAAGTAATAGAATTATAGTAATGCATGAAAAAAAAATCATGGGAGAGCTGGATGCCGCCGAAGCAGATCAGGAAGCTGTAATGAAGCTGGCAACCGGAAGGAGGAATCAGTAAAGTGAACAAGCTTAATAATGATATACAGAAAAAAAATATTTTAGAAATTTTAAATAAATTTAAGACAGGAATTGGATTATTAATTTTAGTAATTGTGCTGTCATTTATGAGTCCTTACTTTTTAACCATACCAAATATTTTAAATATTATTAGACAGGTTTCAATTATAGCAATAGTTTCTTTTGGAATGACTATGGTAATTTTAACAGGAGGAATTGACCTTTCAGTTGGTTCGATGCTTGCTTTTTCTGGAGCGATTTCAGCCGGAATGATGGTTAACTCAGGGCTAAATGTATTTCTGGCAATTTTTATCGGATTAGCTGCCGGTACTGCTTTAGGTTTCTTTAATGGTTTAGCAGTTGCTAAAGCTAAATTACCAGCTTTTATAGTAACCTTAGCAATGATGACAATTGCCCGAGGTTTTACTTTGATTTATACAAATGGTCGTCCAATCTCAGGTTTTAATGAGACTTTTAGATTTTTTGGAGCAGGATATCTTGGTAGAATACCAATTCCAGTAGTCATCATGTTTATGTTTTTAGTTATTATTTATATTTTACTGAAAAAGACACCATTTGGCCGTTATATTTATGCTATAGGCGGCAATGAAACAGCAACAAAGCTTTCTGGAATTAATACAGAAAAAATAAAAGTAGCTGTTTATGCTTTAAATGGTTTTTTAGCTGCAGTTAGTGGTATAATATTAACATCAAGGTTAAACTCTGCTCAACCGATGTCTGGAGAAGGTTATGAATTAGATGCAATTGCAGCTGTTGTTTTAGGAGGTACAAGTCTTTCTGGTGGAAGTGGTACTGTTATTGGTACTATTGTTGGTGCATTGATAATTGCAGTTTTAAATAACGGCTTAAACCTTTTAAATGTATCTTCATTTTATCAGTTAGTTGCTAAAGGTGCTGTTATTCTGCTTGCTGTCTTCTTAGATCGTAAAAGCCAGCAGCAGTGATAATATAAATACAAATAAAATATCTCAAATAGGAGGTGAGTTTTCATCAGCTTCTTTGGAAGTGATTCAATGAATTCAATTAAACATTATTAAAAGAATTAAACTCAAGGAGGAATAACAAAATGAGAAAATTAACAATTATTTTAGTTTTATCATTAATTATGGTGGCTGGACTTACAGCAGGTATCGCAGCTCAGGACTTACGAATAGGTTTAGCTGTTTCAACTCTTAACAATCCATTCTTTGTTGACTTAAAAGAGGGAGCAGAGTCAATGGCAGAAGAAATGGGAGTAGAAATTTTGGTTGTAGATGCCCAAGACGATGCTGCAGCTCAGTTAAGTAGTGTTGAAGACTTATTAATCAAACAAATTGATGTTTTAATAGTGAACCCAGTTGATGGTAATGCTGTTGTTTCAGCAATTACAGCAGCAAATGATGCAGGGGTACCTGTAATTACTGTTGACCGTGGTGCAGAAGGTGGAGAAGTAGTAAGTCATATTGCCTCAGATAACGTGGCTGGTGGAGAAATGGCTGGAGATTTTATTGCTGAACAGTTAAATGAAGAAGGTAAAGTTGTAGAATTAGAAGGTATTCCTGGAACTTCTGCTGCTAGAGATAGAGGTAAAGGATTTAATCAAGCTATGGATAAATATGAGGGTATGGAAGTTATAGCTAGACAGCCTGCTGGATTTGATCGGGCAGAAGGTATGACTGTTATGGAAAATATTCTACAGGGTAATCCAGAAATTGATGCTGTATTTGCTCACAATGATAATATGGCTTTAGGTGCAATGGAAGCTATTGCAGCAGCAGGTCGTTCTGATGAGATAATGATTGTTGGCTTTGATGCTATTGATGATGCAGTGGCAGCAGTAAACGCAGGTGACTTAGCAGCAACTATTGCCCAGAAACCAGCTCTGATGGGAGAAATGGCAGTAGAAACAGCAGTTAAGGTTGCAAATGGTGAAGAAGTTGATGAATACACACCTGTACCTTTAGAGTTAATTACTGAATAAATAATTAGAAAGTATAAAATGTATTTAAACTGCCTGATTTAAATTCAATGGACATGAATAAATAGACCATCAGGCATAAATAAAGGCCCTTCTGAAAATTTTAGAAGGGCCTTTTAAAGATTAATTAGTTTTTAAAACTATTTAATTCTATGCAGATTTTTAAATGATTTGACAATATTTCTCATTAAAACTTGATTGGTAACTGTGCCAACTCCACCTGGAACAGGAGTAAGAGCCTTTACCTTTTTAGCTGCTGAATCAAAATCAACATCTCCCAGTAATTTGCCATCAATAAAATTAGTACCGACATCAATAACTACTGAGTTTTTATCCAGCATCTCACCTTTTATCATTTCTGCTTTCCCAACTGCTGCTACAACTATATCTGCATTTTTTAATTCCCATTCTAAATCCCTAGTACGGGAATGACACATAGTTACAGTAGCGTGTTTTTGTTGTAATAGAATTGAAACTGGTTTCCCGACAATATTGCTTCTACCAACAACAACAGCTCTTTGACCTTTGATAGGAATATCATAATAATTTAGAATTTCCATACAGGCTTCAGCTGTGGCAGGATTTAAAGTTTCAAGACCAACAAAAAGTTTTCCTAAAGAAGCAGAAGTTATGCCTTCTAAATCTTTTTGAGGGTTGATCATTTCCAGGCTGTCTTTTAATTCAGCTGGAAGGGGCTGCTGAACCATAATTGAAGTTATTTTAGTATCTTTATTTGCTTTTTTTAGGAGAGCTTTAAATTTTTCAGGCTGGTTAATAAGCTGCTGATATTCAAATTCAATTCCTATTGCCTTACAATTTTTTTCTATTCGGGAAGCATAAGCTTTGCTTGCAGCATCTTCACCATACTGGAGCACAATAAGGTGGGGGGCCGCACTGGTTTCATTTTTAAGATTTTCAACTTCTTTAATTAAACTTTCTTTAATTTCAGCTGCCAATTTTCTGCCGCTTAATTCTTTCATTTAGTCACTTCCTTTGATTAAATAATAAATTTGTAAGTTAAGATGCTAAAATAGAATTAATTTGCAAGCTCAATAATTTCTGCTTTAAGGCGAGAACTTTCTTTTTTTAATTTTAAATATTCATTTTTTATATTTTCTTTATATTCCTGATTGTCAAGGCTTTTAAGATTGATTTTAACATTAGCAATTGCACTGCTAACTGCTGCATCTCCTATGTAAGCTGCTACTTCAAAATCACTGGCCAGCATTCTATTTCCAATTTCACTAATTTCCAGGCTGAGGCGCATTAATCTAACTGCCTTTTTAGTCATATCCATTGAAAATTCAACTGCATCCTGACAGACAGATTTAACTTTATTCTGATCTCCATCCTTGTAGCTGTCAAGAATATCAGATAAAATTTTGCTGTCCTGATCAATCATTAACAGCATTTCCTTTTTTAATTCTTCACTTTCAGCTAGGATTTCTTTGGCTTCTGCTTCAACCTCTTTATATTTTTCTTTACCAATTGTAAGATTAGCAATAAAGCTGATAACAGCTGCATTTAAGGCCCCACTTAAGGCAGCAGCACTACCACCACCGGGAATAGAGTTGCTTGAACTCAAATCATTTAAAAATTCTTCGATAGATTTTTGAGAATACATAATAAAACTCCTTTCTAAATAAATTTGCATAAATTGAAAGATTCAATTATTCTTAAGGTATGTTAATTATAATAAATCAATTGCAGATAAACAAGCTAAAATTTATTTTATATAAAAATTAAAAAATAATAACTAAAAAAGATATAATTAGGAGTGGTATCATGGAGATATTAAATCAGATAAAAGAAAAAATTATCAGTGCTATTTTGTACTATTATATAGATTTTGTTTATAAAACAAGCAAAATAGAAAGATATGGAAATCTTGAATATTTAGAATCTGAATATCCAGATAAATTTATTTTATTTATCTGGCATGGTGATAGTTTTTGTTATTATCCTTTTTTAAAACAAAAAAGGTTGAATGTTGTTACTACAAAAAATAAAAGAGGTGGAGTTATTACGAGAATTAGTCATTATTTTGGTTATGATGTTTTGCGGCTGCCCGACTTAGCAGCTGATGGAAATTACATTTTTCAATTAAAAAATAAAATTAATAAAGCCAATAATGCTAATTTAGTTCTCTCAGTTGACGGCCCAGAAGGCCCAGAACACGAAATAAAAGATTTTGCAATGATTATGGCCCTTTTTTCAAAGAGAAAAATTCTGCCTTTAACTATTGATGTGAAAAATAGTGTAAAACTAACAAGTAGATGGGATAATTTAAAAATCCCACTTCCTTTTAATAAAATTATTATTAATGTTAATGATTATTTTATAGTTGAAAAACAAGATCGAAAAGAAAATTTTATTTCTTTAAAAAAAGAGATAAGAAAAATAATGGAAAGTTAATAAAATAATTTATGATTTTGATCTAATTATTTTATATTGTTGATATTAAAAAAAGATTTTAAAGAAATGGCCAAATATGTATTAGAAGATGAAAATGCTGAAATTAATCCCAGAAAAGGAACAGTTGAACAGGTGAAAGCTATATTTGAAGATGCAATGTAATTTTTAAAATATGTTAAGCAATTGACAATTTAATAAATATAATTAAATTACAGCCTAAATATCAAATCATTATGATTAATTTTATCCAGTATATAAAAAGGATATTAGGTAATTATGTTGAAATTAAATGATAGAGGGAAAAGTAATGAAAATTATAGAGGGTGTGTAAATTTTGAAATTTAAATTTCTGCATAATATAGAAAATAAAATATATTTTATTCCTTTAATTTATACAATATCTGCTGCTCTACTTTCAATAGCGGTAATATTTATTGAATATCAGTATACAGATACTCTGACAAATGTACTGCCCGCATATTTTTTTACTTCTTATGACCTTTCAAAAACAATTTTGTCTACCATAGCAGGCTCCCTTTTTGCAATGATTACAGTTTCTTTTTCAACTATTATGGTTGTACTGACCATGTACTCTTCGCAGTTTTCGCCGCGGACGATGCAGGATTTTCTTAAAAACAAAATAACCTTAAAAGTTTTAGGAGTTTTTCTTGCTGGTTTTATTTATTCAATGTTAACTCTGCTTTTTATAGATGACAGCCTGCAGGGAAGCGGGGAATCAATTATATTTTCGGCAATGATTGGGGTTGTTGTTGCTATTGTCTGTCTAGGTTATTTTGTCTATTTTATCCATCATGCAGCTAATTCAGTTCAGGTAAATCTCTTGATTGAAAGTTTAAAAGAAGAGGTTATTGAAATAGTTGATAAAATTGAGGCAAGAAATAACAGCAATGATCAGATTCGTAATGACCCACCTGAGAATTTAAAAGAAATGCTGGACAGAGAGTCATGTGAGGTTCATCCTGAGCAGAGTGGATATATTCAGGTTATTTATGATATTGAACTAACCAAGTTGGCAGATCAACATGACATAATAATTAGGGCTGAAAAAATGATTGGTGATTATGTAACTGAAAATACAATTGTTTTTAAATTCTGGCAGCTAAATGAAGAAGCTGAGAGATTTAGTGATGAAGAACTTGAAGAAATAAAAAATAAAATTCTTGATAATCTGGCAATCAACAATGAAAGAAGCAAGAAAAATGATATAGAATTTGGTTTATTAAAATTAACAGAGGTTGCTTTAAGAGCCATTTCTCCAGGGATTAATGATCCCAATACAGCAATATTTTGTATTAATCAGTTAGGCTGGGTTTTATCAAGAATTGCAGTTGCCAATTTAGAAAATACTTATTATTATAATGACAAAGATGAATTGTGTTTTATATTAGAGGATATTTCTTTTTGGGATCTTCTATATAAAACTTTTTATCAACTCAGTCATTATGGAAATCAGGATGTATCAGTTGCGGGATCTATTATTGATGCACTGGTGATTATTGCTGAAGGAAGTCCAAAAGATATTAAAGAACAGGTCTGGCACTTTAGCCATTATATTTTAGGTGGTTTTGATAAAAATGTATTGGAGCAGGAAGATAAGAAATTTTTAAATCATAAAATCTACCGTCTGGCTAAAGAAACCGGTCATAAAGAGCAGCGAGAAAAATATTTTCAAGTTGAAAATTTTAAAGTAAATTAGTAAATTATAGTATAAAACAGGAACTTTAAATTATTTTTAAAAATGTTATTATTATATCTAAAAACTAAAATCATAAAATAAAGAGGTGGTCATATGTCAGAAAAAGAATTTTATAGACAAAAAGCCAAAGATGTTGTGAAAACTTTAGAAAGTAGTCTTCAGGGACTAAGCCAATCAGAAGCAGAAAAAAGGCTGCAGAGAGATGGAAAAAATGTTCTTGAAGCAGCTAAAAAAAGGTCATTATTTGTAATCTTTTTACAGCAGTTTAAAGATGTACTTGTAATCTTACTTTTAATAGCCGCTGTAATGTCACTATTAATTGGAAGTTATCGTGATGCTACAGTGATGCTTATGATTGCAGTTCTTAACTCTGTAATTGGTTTTATGCAGGAATATAAAGCGGAAAAAATAATGGATTCTCTAAATAAACTGGTTAATTCGCCTTCAAAAGTAATTCGTGATGATCAAATCGGAGAAATTTCACAGGAAGAACTGGTAGTTGGAGATATTGTAAGTCTGGAAGAAGGAGATAAAATTCCAGCTGATTTGAGAATTATTGAATCATTTAATTTGAAAACTAATGATGTTTCTCTAACTGGTGAATCAATGCCTCAGGAGAAGCAGTCTAATTACATTGAGGAAGAAAGACCACTAGCAGACCGTGATAATATGGCCTATCTAGGAACAACAGTTGCCGCTGGCTCAGCTAAAGGTGTAGTTGTTAGAACTGGAATGGATACTGAGATGGGTAAGATCGCTTCGATGACTCAAGAAGAGGATAAATCCCGTTCCCCTCTCCAGGATGAGCTGCATACAGTGGCCAATCGAATTGGTATCTTTGCAGTTGTAGTTGGATTTACACTTTTTGGAGTGAGTATTTATAGAGGTTATGGATTGAACTTCGCTTTAATATATGCTCTTGGTGTAGCTGCAGCTGTTGTACCTCAGGCTTTACCGATGCAGGTTACAGTAGCTCTGTCTCAGGGAGTAAAAAGACTGGCAGGAAAGAATGCAGTAGTCAAAAAGCTTTCTTCGGCTGAAACTCTTGGTTCAACCAATGTTATCTGTACAGATAAGACTGGGACTTTAACCAAAAATGAAATGACAGTAAAAAAAGTATATTTTGATGGCCGGGAGTATGAAGTAACCGGTCTTGGTTATAAACCAGAAGGTGAACTTATAGGAGAAGATGGAGAACCACTAACTGAAGCAGAAATTGCAGAGATGGAGATTATCTTTGATGCTGCTACAATGGCTTCCAATGCAGAGATTCATGAGCCAGATGAAGAGCATCCTGGCTGGTATGCAATCGGTGATCCAACAGAGGCTGCTCTAATTACTCTTTCTACAAAATTAGGTACTCGCTCTCCTAAAGAAGATGAAGAAAATCCTGAATTACATGAATTCAGTTTTGATTCTGACCGTAAAAGAATGAGTTCAATTAGAGAATTTGAAGATGGAAACTATCTTAAGATGAAGGGAGCTTTAGGTAGTGTGCTTTCTGTTTCCAAACATATTCTCAAAGATGGAGAAATAGTAGAGATTACAGAAGAAGACAAAGAAAGATTAAAGGAACTTAATGAAAAGTATTCAAAGGATGCAATGCGGGTTTTAGCAGTTGCCTACCGCAAACTGGAAGATGAGGAGACAGATTATGTTTTAGAAGAAATAGAAAAGGATGTTATTTTTCTGGGAATGGTGGCGATGATTGATCCTCCAAAAGAAGGAGTTAAGGAAGCCATTCAGGAATCACATGATGCCTATATTGATACCTATATCATGACTGGTGATCATGCAACTACTGCCCAGGCAGTAGGAAAAGAAATTAGTCTTTCTGTTGATGATGAAGATGTACCAGTATTTACCAGTAAAGATTTGGAAGAGATGAGTGAAGAAAAACTGAGACAGACTATGGAAGAAAATAAGTCACTTATTTTTTCCCGGGTATCACCTGAGGATAAATTGCGGATAGTTAAAAATTTAAAAGAACAGCAGAAAATTGTTGCTGTAACAGGAGATGGAGTTAATGATGCTCCAGCACTTAAGAGTGCTCATATTGGTGTTGCTATGGGGCAGATGGGTACAGATGTGTCCAAAGAAGCATCAGAGTTGATTTTACTGGATGATAGTTATCCCACCTTAGTCTATGCGATTAAAGAAGGAAGGACCATTTATAATAATTTAAAGAAAACAATTCTGGGAACATTAACTGCAAATGGGGCTGAATTAACACTCGTATTGCTTGGATTGATTGCTGCAGCACTTTTTGACTTACCGATTCCAATACTGGCTATTCAGATTCTATCAATTGACCTCCTAGCTGAAATTTTACCATTAACAGCTTATACTTTTGATCCAGCTTCAGAGCAGATAATGACCGTACCGCCAAGAAGTCAGGATGACCATATTGTTAATAAAAAAAGTTTCAGCAGGTTTGCTTTTATGGCTTTAGTAATTGGGGGCTTTGCTTATTTCAATTTCTACTCTTTCATTAATGGACGAATTTCAGCTGTTAGTGAAGGTGGAAAATTATATGCTCAGGCGACAACAATCAGTTATTTAACTGTGGCCTGTCTGCAGTGGATAAATATTATGTCTTTAAGATATGAATATCAGAGTATCTTTTCTAAGAGCTTCTTTAATAATCCCAAAATGCTATATGCAATTTTAATTTCAATTGGATTAGTATTAGGAGTGGTTTATATTCCAAACATAAACGATTTTCTTGGTTTTGCCGGAGTAGGAATAGCCGCCTGGAGTAGAATTTTGACTTCCAGTGTGTTATTTTTAATCTTAAATGAAGTTATCAAGTTTTTTAGACGGCGGAAAGCAAATGTATAATTTTTAAAATTGTCGTCATTTTAGCTGAGAATTTATTTTAAAAGATATAATTAATTAATGGAGGGAAGCCAAATGTTTGATATTGAATTAAAAAGAGATGGCAGAGAAAATCTATATACCCAAATTTATGAAGCAATACGGGCAGAAATTCTGGCAGACAAATATACCCCTGATACAAAAATGCTATCAATAAGAAAACTTGCTTCCCGACTTAGTGTGAATGCAGAAACTGTAGTTAAGGCTTATGATTTACTGGAAGCTGAAAATCTTATTTACAAAAAAGAGGGTAGTGGGAGCTATATTGCTCCTGCTGCTGCTCTCAAAAATAATAGTGATGATCAGAGACTAAGAATTTTAACCTCTAAACCGTCTTTATCTTCTCAAAAAATCATTGATTTTAGTGGTCCAGAACACGGAAAAGAATTTCTAGAAGAGTATGCATGGGATTTGATTTTTGATCGTTTTTATTCTGATTTTAAAAGTGAGAGTTTTAAAAAAGTTGAAGCTAAAAAAAGCAGCTATTTTCAGCTTTTAAAATCAAAAAATGAAAATTTGAGTAAAAGCAAACTTTATTATAGTTCAGAAGCCAAATTAGAAGAAATATTATTGACATTAGTTGGGAAAAACAAAGAATTATTATTTACCAGTGGTAGTGACAATTCTCTATTTACTAAATTATTTTTGCAAGATCACAGCATTAATAGTAAAACCAATAAAGTTTCTTTTTCTACTCCAAATGCAAATATTCATATAAGTTCTGCAGATTACGATAGTTTAATGGACTATCTTGAAAATAATACCATTGACTATTTAATCATAAGTGATGATTTTGTAGAGGAAAGCATTTTTAATTGGAGCCTTTCTAAAATAAAATCTTTGCTGGAACTTTCTCAAATGCTTAAGTTTAAAGTGATTATTTTAGAGCATTTTGCTCTTTATCAAAACAATGAAAAAATAAAAGAACTTTTAGAATCTAAATATAATAATCAAATTATTCTAATTCAAGCATTAACAAATAGGGTTTTTCCAGGTTTAAAATTAGGATTAGCCTATTTAGATGATTATTATTTAAATTCTTTAGATAATAATTCAATTTTAAATAAATATTCTTTGGATGATTTTATAAATAAAAAAAATCTATCTGCAGGAGAAAATCTAGTTAATAATCTTTTAAGTTATTATATTGATAATGGCTATCTAGAAAAAAGAATTAAATTTTTAAGACAGCGTTTAAATAACAGGAAGGTTTTATTAAGAGAAGCAATTAAGGATCATTTTAGAGGTATTGAAACTGCAGATGTTTCTTCTTTGTTTTATTTTAAATTATTATTGAACCAAAATATCAATCAGCATGATTTCAAAGTTTTTGCTGAAAAAAATTCTCTTTTATTACCTGATTATAGGAACTTTTTCAGTCGTGAAATAAGTAATGAACTAATTATTTCAGCGGCATCATTAAATCAATTCTCAATAAAACAGGGAGTTATGGTTTTAGCTAAAATTTATTGGCAGTTTATCAGTTAATAAATAACTTTATTTTTTTAAAATATATGCTAAAATAATAATATAAGCAATTATTAAATTCTTTATTAACTTTGTCTTAGTTATTAAGTCACAAAAGAGTCAATTTTTTATTCAATTTAATAGGGGGTTAAATAAAATGACAGAAGACCTAAAATTGGAAACTTTAAAAGACCTTATTCAATGTCAGGAGAGTCCCTGTATTTCAATTTACATGTCAACTAAGGCGGTGCACAAAGGAGAATTTAAAAAGCTAGAAATTGAGTTTAAAAATTTATTACAAAAAGTAGAAGAGAAGCTAAAAGCAGATTGGGGATTTAAGGAAAGAGAAATTAATAAATTATTGGAGCCAGCATTTAAATTGGCATCTGACAGTAATTTTTGGCAGCAGCAAAAAGAAGGACTGGCAGTTTTTATATCTTCTGAGAATTTTAGAGTTTTTAAACTTTCAGTAGATACTTATGATAATTCACATGTAAGTTATAATTTTAATTTAAAACAATTAATTTCTGAGATTCATGACAGTCAGGAATATTATTTATTAGCTTTAAGTTCTAATTATAATCGATTATATCGGGTGAACAGAAATGATATTGAAGCACTTGATTTAGAGGAATTACCTCTAAACATTAAAGAATTTCTTAATTTAGATGATGAAGCGGCCGAAAAATATCAATCAATAAATACAGCTGGAGGGTCCCCAGTTTTTCATGGACAGGGAGCAGCTGGCGATGATGATAATGAAGACCTGCTTCATTATTTAAAAGAAATTGATCGTGTTATTAATACTAAATTAAAGGATAAGAAAAATTATTTAATTGTTGCCGCAGATGATAGTTTATTTTCTCTTTATAAAAACATTAATAGTTATCAAGGTCTTTTAGATGAACATTTAAACGGCAATGCTAAACAAATGAATAATAAAGAGCTTCGAGAAAAGAGCTGGGAGATTATTGGTTCCCATATTCATGACTATTTAGAAGATATTAAAGAAAGATATATGGAACTAAAATCGAGCGATAAAAGTTCAGCTGACTTAGAAAAGATTGTTGAAGCAGCTCATTATGGAAAAGTTGATACTCTGGTTTTAAATAAATTAGCTGAGAAAGCTGGAGTTTTTGTAGAAGATCAAAATGAAGTTAAGCTAATGGATAATACCAAGGATTACGATCTTTATAATTATGCTGCAGTGGAAACAATAAAAAATGGTGGCTCAGTCTATTCAATAGAAAAGGATGAAATGCCAGAAGAAAATGATATTCTGGCAATTTATAGATATTAAAATACTAGCTTAAAAAAGACTGTCTGAATTTTTTAGGCAGTCTTTAGTTTTTTAAACGCTCCGAAATTTCGATTCCAGCTAAATAAGCAGTAGAAAAAGCAGCCTGAAGATTATAACCACCTGTATCTCCATCAATATTTAAAACTTCACCAGCAGCAAAAAAATTATTAATTATTCTTGACTCCATATTTTGAGGATTAATTTCTTTTAAATCAATACCACCTTTTGTTACCATAGATTGATGAAAGCCTGCTAATTCTTTAACTTCAAATTCTAAACTAGAAAAATGTTCAATAATTTCTTTTCTTTCTTTTTTATTTAGATGAGCTGCATTTATACTACCGTCAATTTCCGACATCTTTAGAATTTTTTCAATTAATCTTTGGGCTAAAGGATAATTGATTAGAAGATTTAACAAATTCAGTTTACCTTCTCTTTCAATTTTTTTGATCAGATTTTTTTCTAACTCTTCTTTATTATAGTTAAGTAATTTAATCTTAATTATATCACCGCTTTTAATATAGCGAGAATAGTTAATAATTCCTGGGCCCGAAAGACCACGATGAGTCAAAAGTAGATCATCCTTCCAGCTTCGGAGAAGATTATTATTCCTGTAAAGTGAAATCTTTTTATTTCTTAATGAAATTCCACTAAGACTTTTGAATTGATAGTTTTTAATAATAACTGGAGCAAGAGCAGGTCTTGGATCAATAATTTGATGTCCTAAGTCAGCGGCAATTTTAAAACCAGCACCAGTTGATCCAGTTTTAGGGAATGACTTTCCTCCAGTTGCTAAAAGAAAATAGCTGCTTAGATAATTTCTGTTTGTTGTTTTTATTTCAAAGTGATTTAAATTTTCATTATAAGATACATTTTTTACAGCTGTATTATACTTTATTTTTATATTTTTTTTATTGCATTCTTTTAATAAAACGTCTAATATATCTGATGCTTTATTAGAGGCAGGAAATATTTTTCCTCCCCGTGCCTTTCTAAATTTTATACCTCTATGTTTAAAGAAATTCATCAACATTTTATTGTCAAAGGTATATAACGGTCCTAACAAAAAATTAAAATTATCACCATAGTGGTTAAAGAAATTAGCTATATTACCCGCATGAGTTAAATTACACTGGCCAGAACCACTTATTAATAGTTTTTTTCCGGCACTATGATTTTTTTCTAAAATTAATATATCTTTGTTTTTATTATCTTCTGCTGCCTGAATTGCGGCAAAAAGTCCTGCAGGTCCAGCACCTGCAATGATAAGATCAACTTTCATAAATAAAATTCTCCTTTTAGGGTCTTATTTTCTTCTTTTTTTAAAATTTATAATAGATATTTAGAAGTTTTAAATTCTTGCTTTTAACAATTTTCTGTGTTAAAATAGATAATGTTGATGCCGAAGTGGTGGAATTGGCAGACGCGACGGATTCAAAATCCGTTGTCCTCACGGACGTGTGGGTTCGAGTCCCACCTTCGGCACCATTTGATAAAAAAATATAGATTCATAATGTGAAATCTCCTTTTTGAGGAGGTTTTTTATTAGCTAGGAGATTATACCTAATGGTTTGTTGTGGATAATATTTATAGTTTCATAATTTCCGCTATCAACAAAATTTAACCTTACTGTATTACGGATTGTCCTAAGGACATTTTGTTCATTTTAATAAGTAAAATTCACGTAGATTAGATCTCATTTATTCTAGACATAATTGGAAAACAGATTAAATAGGCAATAATTAAATAGATTGAAGTTGTGAAAAAACCTCTCAAATAATGAAAATCAAATTGCTTTCCTAAATGAAGTAGAAATTCAAACATAGGGATTGAGCTTAAAGAATATTTTATTAAATGTTTGCTATTATAACCAATAAAAAATGGGAAGGCCATCAAAGAAAGAAATGATAAAATAGTACTAAATGTATTTGTTTTTTGTTTTAATCCACAGCATTTAAATTCAAAAATTGAAGTTGAATCAAACTCTTTAATCCAATCACCTGCACTATTAAATAAAGTTGATTTAGCAAAAGCATGAGCAATAATGTGTAATACTGCGCCATAATATCCAAAAATATTTCCACTGCCTATAGCAAGTGTGATAAAACCAAACTGACTAATAGAACTATAGGCTAAAACCAACTTATAATTCTTTTCTTCAAGAGCTTTGATTCCTCCATAATAGATCATAATCATACCTAGATAAAGCAAAACTCTATTACCTTCTGTTATAATTCTTAAGAGTGTAATATAACCTAACTTTGCAACAAGTCCAGAAGAAATAGCTGAAAAACTAGTAGAAGCCTGTTTATAAACATATGGGACCCAACTGTGAAATCCAACAACCGCACTTTTAACCCCTAAACCGATTATAAACATTAACTGCAGCCAGAACTCATCAACTGCTCCTATTGTTTTATATCCGTTAGTATAGGCAGTTAAAACTGTTAAAATTAAAAAGCTACCACCTATAAATTGAATCACAAAATATTTCCAGGCAATATTTTTATCGTCCCAGGCTAAGAGTAAAGAAGTTGTCAGAGTAACCATTTCCCATCCGATCATAAAAATTAACCAGTTTGTTGTGCTAATAACAAGACTGTAATTAATAATAAAAATAAATATGAGACCTAAAAATAAAAATTTATAGTTTTTAATTTTTCTCCAACTGGAAAATAAAGTAAACATGCTAACTAAAAACCCTGTAACTAAAAATAATATATTGGTATTATTTAAAAAAAGTTATTTAAAATAAGCTCCGCCATTTAACAATCCCTCCCCTTTTGAAAAATTATATCACAACTGCTAAAAGACTAAAAGAAAAATAAAACTTCATATGAGTCCAGAAAAATTTGACAAATACGGATGATGATGATATATTTAACTTACTGAGTATTCTAAACTAGTTACACATATTCAGGTTAAATTTTAGGAGGAAGATATTAATATGGTTTACACAGGAAAAGTTAAATGGTTTGATGAGAAAAAAGGTTATGGCTTTATTGAAAGAGAAGATGGCGACGATGTATTTGTACATTTCTCTGCTCTTCAGCAGGAAGGCTTTAAAACTTTAGAAGAGGGTCAAGAAGTAGAATTTGAAATTGTTGAAGGAGATCGTGGACCTCAAGCAGAGAATGTTGATGTTATATAATTAAAGTTTAATTATGTAAAAGTTGCCCTGGTTATTAATTTAACTGGGGTTTTTCTATGTTTTAAAATAAAAATAATAGTTGATTTTTATTATCACTAAAGGTAAAATTATATATAGATGACAAAAGAAAGTAAAAAATAGTAAGGTGGAGGTAAGCTCATGAATTTTAAAATAATAGTTGACAGCTGCTGTGATCTTACAGAGGAATTAAGGGAAAGATTTGATATTTCTACAGCACCACTGTCTATAGATGTTGGTAATAAGCACTACATAGATGATGAAAACCTGGATCGAGATGGCTTATTAGATGCAATGCGTAACAGCAGTGATGTACCTAAGACTGCTAGTCCGGGTCCCGGGCCTTTTTTAGATTTATATCAAAAATATGAAAACTCATTTGTAGTTACTCTATCAAAAGAATTAAGTGCATCTTATCAAAATGCTGTACTTGCAAAAGAATTATTAAAAGAAGAAGCAGCAGATAAATTTGTAAAAGTTTTTAATTCTTTTAGTGCTTCTGCAGGTGAAACAATGATTGCTTATAAATTAGGTGAGTTGATTGAAGCTGGATTAAATAGAGATGAAATTGTAGAAAAAACTGAGAAATATGTTGAAGAAATGCAAACTTTATTTGTATTAGATTCTCTTGATAATTTGATTAAAGCAGGAAGAATGGGTAAATTAAAAGGAAAAATTGCTTCATTTTTTAATATCAAACCGGTTTTAGGTGCTACACCTGAAGGTACTATTACGCTTTTTGATAAGGCAAGAGGCAGTAAACGTGCAATTAGAAAATTAGTAGAGAAAATTGGTGAAAGAGGAGAAAATTTAGAAAAAAAAGTTCTTGGGATAGCTCACTGTAATGCCTTAGAAAAAGCGGAGTATATAAAAGAAAAAGCAGCGGAAAAATACAATTTTAGAGAGACTATTATTGTAGAAACTGCTGGAATTAGTACAGTTTATGCTAATGAAGGTGGAATAGTGCTGGCATTTTAAAAAAGCCGGTGTAGCTCAACTGGTAGAGCAATAGTATCGTAAACTACAGGCTGCAGGTTCAATTCCTGTCACCGGCTCCATTGAAAAGAAGAATTAACAAGTTTTAAAATTATGTAAAAAATTATATATTATAATTTTAATTAATATAAAAAGTGTGTTTATAGCTCTATCAGAGTCGACATTGATAGAGCTATAATGTTTTAGAATTTTATTTTTTGGATTAAATTCTCCTAAGTGTATTCTTAAATCTTTCCAAAAATCTGGAAAGAAAATAATATTTAAGAAAAGACCACCAAAAGTAAGCTAAGTAAATAAGTTGTGCTGTGCCAATAATCTCCCCAGCTTAATAATAATCCAATTTCGTCCATAAATAATCCTAATCCAATACCATACATTAATGCATTATCTCTTCGATCAATAAATTTAGTTTTAGTAATAGAAAACCAACCAGCTAGAGCAATTAACGCTATCCCAATATATAAATGATGAATATGATAACCAAAGAGTATAAATATTTGTTCCAATATAAAACTTTATATTACCAGTTTTAGCAGCAGTTGAAGCTGCACTTCCTGCGGAACCAGCAATCATTACAGCTAATCTAATGAAAAGAAAAGTTAAAAGATCTTTGAATTATTATTAAGGTTATGAACTTAAAATTTATAAAAAATGAATTATTGTTAATTAATGAGGCTGTACTGTTAAGTTAAAGATAATCTACTCAAATCGAAAATTATAATACGGTTTGAAACGGTATTTAGCTTGACAATCTCCCATAAAAAGTTATAAAATCTATATTAGACCGTAAAATTGTGGGAGTGATTTTTGTGAGTGATTTATTAATTATGACACCCGGTCCGACTGAAGTTAGTGAAGAAGTTAGACGGGCAATGAGCCAAAAAATTACTAATCCTGATTTGGATCCTGAATTTTTTGATTTTTATCTTGATGTTAGTTCTAAACTGCAGCAGGTTATCAAAACAAAAAATGATGTGATTATTATGAGTGGGGAGGGTATTTTAGGACTGGAATCTGCCTGTGCTTCCTTAATTGAGCCGGGGGATAAGGTTTTAGTTTTAGATAATGGAATTTTTGGCAGAGGATTTGCAGATTTTGCTGATTTATATGGGGCGGAAGTTACAAAATGGGACTTCCCCTATAATCAAGAAATAGATATTGATGAATTATCTAAAAAATTAGCAGAGAATAGCGATTTTAAATTTGCAACTTTTGTTCATTGCGAAACTCCTACTGGAATTATAAATAATGCTGGTGAAATTACTAATTTATTAAATAAATATAGCATTTTGTCAGTTGTGGATTCAGTTTCTGCAATTGGTGGGGTTCCTATTGAAGTTGATAAATGGGGAATTGATATCATATTGGGAGGCTCTCAAAAATGTCTTTCTGTGCCACCAGGACTTACATTTATGAGTGTTAGTGATGCAGCCTGGGAGACAGTAAATAATAGAGAAACCCCTGTTAGAGGATACTATACTAATTTACAGCTCTGGCAGAATTGGTATGAGGAAAAATATTTTCCTTATACTCAGGCGATTAGTGATATTTATGCTTTAAATGCTGCTTTAGATAAATGGCTGGCAGATAAAGAAATTTTTGACCGTCATAATAAAATTGCTGCAGCAGTTAGAGAATCTATAAAAAAATCAAATCTTAATCTATTTGCTGAAAATGGTTATTCTGATACTGTTACTGCTATAGAGATTCCCAATTCTATAAATTATCAAGAATTAAATCAGTTGATGACAGAAAGTTATAATGTTATGATTGCAGCCTCATTAGGAGAATTTGAAGATAAGTTAATCAGAATTGGACATATGGGAGAAAATTGTTATGAAGAAAAGCTGTATAGAACTTTAAAAGCTTTTGATCACAGTTTAAGAGAACTAGGTTTTAATTTAAATGTTGAATTACATAAAGTATTTGTAAATGAAATGAACTAAGGGGATGGCGCTCCCCTTCAATTATTATTTATTTGACAGATGATGGCTCCTATCTTGTAGGGATATCCTTATTAAGATAGGAGCCTTTTTTATTAGGTACAACATAAGGTACAACATATAGGTACCAGGTACAAAAAGGCTTTTTTGTACCTGGTACAGAAGAATAAATTCACAATCTTTTGTTTTAATTGGTACCTCAGTTGATGATGTGTTACCTCTTAAAGGTTATATACTGGATATGGGTCGTGGAACCACTCATAAAAAAGCGATAATAGAGCTTTATGAGCAAAAGGTTCAGCCACCTGATATAGCCAGAAAAACAAATCATTCATTAAATGCTGTAGATAGATATATCAAAGACTATTAACGCGTTAAATTCCTTATCAGGCGCGGTATAAGCACAACCCAGATCAAACATATGACAGGCCGAGGAGCTTCTGTTATCAAACAATACAGGAAGCTGATAGAAAAATATCATCCTGAATATTTTGATTCTGATAACGATAAATAATAGATTAATTTGAAATACTAAGAATCAGGAAGAATAGGACCGGACAAATGTCCTAAATGTAATTTTTTAATATTTGATTATAATTATTTAGGTGTGATATAATTAACTTAGAAAATAATTAAAAAATTTAAAATAATGTGATAAAATAGCATTATACATATTTTGATGTAAATTGACAGAATAAAATAAATTTTTAAGCAAATCAAAGATATATAATTCACAAAGGAGGATATTATGTCATTAAATGTGAAAGAATTAAGGGAATATGAACCGGAATTAATGAATATTTTAAAAAAATATTCAGGCAGTGAGTATGAATTAATTGAAGTTTTACATGAAGCACAGGAATTAATTGGCTATTTACCAAAGGAAGCGCAAAAGATTATTGCCAGACAGTTAGATTTAGCACCTGGTAGGGTTAGCAGTGTGGTCTCTTTTTATAATCACTTTTCAGAATATTCTAAAGGTGAGTTCCAGGTTTCGCTTTGTAAAGGAACTGCGTGTTATGTTAAAGGTTCCCAGGAAATCATTGAAAAAATCGAAAATAAGTATGGAATTAAATCAGGCCAGACAACAGAAGATGGTAAACTTTCATTAAATATTGTGCGGTGTTTAGGTGCCTGTGGACTTTCTCCCGTAATGACTGTAAATGGTAAAGCACATGGACTACTTAATCCAGAAAAAGCAGTAAAAATTATTGATAGTTATTTAAATGGTAAAATCAAGGAGGAAGAAAATGCTTAAAATAGGAGAATTAGAAGAAATTCAAAAGGACTTATTTGCTAAATATTCAGACATAAAAAAAGATAGAATTGTTATTGGTATGGGTACCTGTGGAATTGCAGCAGGTGCAGAAGAAATACTTACAGCAGTAAAAAAGGAATTAAAAAATTTGAATTTAAATGATATAGAAATTTCAATAACTGGCTGCCTGGGTATCTGTGCTGAAGAACCAATTATGGAGATTAGAACTGATAATAAACGTTTTATCTATGGTAATTTAAACCCGGAAAAAGCTAGAGAAATTTTAAAATCACATTTAATTGAAAAAAATATCATAAATCGCTGGTTGATTGATCCAGAAAGTGACTTTTTTAGCAAACAAAAACGGATTGTACTCAAAAATTGTGGAAATATTAATCCAGAAAATATAGAAGAGGCAATTGCAAATCACGGTTATCTTGGGCTTGCCAGAGCTTTAGAAAGTTTCAGTTCAACTGAAGTAATAAAAATTATCAAGGATGCAAAATTGCGTGGTAGAGGTGGAGCAGGTTTTCCAACCGGGTTAAAGTGGGAACTTGCAGCAAAAAATAATGATCAAGAAAAATATTTAATCTGTAATGCTGATGAAGGGGACCCAGGTGCTTTTATGGATAGAAGCATTTTGGAAGGGGACCCTCACAGACTGCTGGAAGGGATGGCTTTAGCAGCTTATGCAATTGGTGCTTCCCAGGGATATATTTACTGCCGAGCTGAGTATCCATTAGCAATTAAAAGACTTAAAAATGCAATTGAATCAGCAGAAGAAATGGGTTTGCTTGGAGAAAATATTTTAGGCAGTGGTTTTGATTTTAAAGTAAACATTAGATTGGGGGCAGGTGCCTTTGTTTGTGGAGAAGAAACTTCACTTATTGCTTCGATTGAAGGAAAAAGAGGAGAGCCCCGTTCTAAACCACCATTTCCAAGCGAGTCTGGTTTATTTAAAAAAGCAACAGTTATTAACAATGTTGAGACTTTATCTAATGTTCCTGAAATAATACGTAAGGGTAGTGAATGGTTTAAAAAGACTGGTACAGAAGCGAGTCCGGGTACCAAAGTTTTTGCTCTGGCTGGAAAAATAAAAACTAATGGTTTAGTGGAAGTTCCGATGGGAACCACGCCAGGAGAAATAATATTTGACATTTGTGGAGGACTAGAAAATGATGCAGAATTTAAAGCGGCTCAAACAGGTGGACCGTCTGGAGGATGTATTCCAGTTGAACACTTAAATGTTCCAATTGATTATGATTCGCTTAAAGAGTTAGGAACTATAATGGGATCTGGAGGTTTAATAGTAATGGACACTCAGACCTGTATGGTTGATTTAGCAAAATATTTTATTGATTTCTGTAAAGACGAATCATGTGGTCAGTGTACATCCTGTAGAATTGGGACAACAAGAATGCTTGAAGTTCTAGAAAAAATCAGTGAAGGCCGTGGTGAAAAGCAGGATTTAGATTTACTTATAGAAATGGGAGAAGTAGTCAAAGACTCTTCTTTCTGTGGTTTAGGTCAGTCTGCTCCTAACCCAGTTTTAAGTACCATAAGATATTTTAAAGACGAATATCTGGATCATATTGAAAACAAACATTGTGATTCTTCAGTTTGTGCTTCCTTATTTACTTCTCCCTGTCAGAATGCTTGTCCAGCAAATGTAGATGTACCTCTTTATATTGATGCTATCAGACATGGTGATTACAAACGAGCTTATCAAATTATTCAAATTGAAAATCCTTTAGTTTTAGTTTGTGGTCGGGTTTGTTATAATCTCTGTGAAAATGCATGTAACAGGGATGGAATAGATGAAGCTCTAGCAATAAGAGAATTAAAAAGATTTGCTAGTGATTATCTATTAAAAAATGAAGATGGTTTTCCAATTCCAGAAATTGAAGCAGAAAAAGATAAAAAAATTGCAGTAATTGGTTCTGGCCCTTCAGGTTTAACTGCAGCTTTTTATCTGCGCAAAAAAGGTTATCAGGTTACAATATTTGAGGCGGAAACAGAAGTAGGAGGAATGCTTGCTTTAGGAATTCCAGAATATCGTTTGCCAAAAGAACTCTTAAATGAAGAAATTGGTGTTTTAACAGCAATGGGGGTAGAAATTGTTGTAAATACTAAAATCGGAAAAGATATATTAATTGAAGATTTAAGAGAAGAAGGTTTTTGGGCTGTATATCTGGCTGTAGGAGCTCAAAAAGATAGAGACTTAAATATTGAAGGAAATGAGGGAGTAGAAGGTTATTACTCTGCTTTAGATGTTTTGAAAAAGCTAAATCAGGGTCATGAATTTGATTTTAAAGATAAGAAAATATCTGTAATTGGAGGCGGAAATGCTGCAATTGATACTGCCAGAAATATGATTAGACTTGGGGCTGAAGAAGTGAATATTATTTACCGCAGAACTAAGAATGATATGCCTGCACACAAAGAAGAGATAAAAGAAGCTGAATATGAAAAAGTAAATATTTATTCACAGCTGAATCCATATAAAATTCATTCTGAAAATAATAAAATTAAAAAATTAGAATGTTTAGAAGTTAAAGGTGGAAAATTTGATCAAAGTGGTAGAAGAAAACCGGTTGAAATTAAAGACTCAAAGTTAATGATTGATACCGATATTATTATTTCTGCAGTTGGTCAGGAAGTTGAAGATTATTTTAATAAAGGTAAATTTAAAGTTGAGTTAACAAAAAGTAATTTGATTAAGACTGAAGGAGATTTTTCGACAAATGTTGACTGGGTTTTTGCAGGGGGAGACTGTGTAAGCGGTCCTTCAACAGTAGTTGAATCAATTCAGCAGGGTAAAAAGGCAGCCTCAGAAATTGATAAATACCTGGGTGGTGATGGAGAAGTAGTTAAAAAAGAAAATTTTGAAAGAAATATCTCCAGTCCTATTTTAGAGGAACAAAAATCCAGAGTCAAGATGCCTACAATACTTCTGTCTGAAAGAAAAAGAGGATTTAAAGAGGTTGAAAAAGGATATTCTTTGGATCAGGCAGTTGAAGAAGCATCTCGCTGCTTACGCTGTGATGTTAAAGAAAAAGAGGAAGTGATATAAATGGAAAATAAATTAGTTAATATAGAAATTGATGGAGAAAGTATAGAAGTTGAAGCGGAAACATCTATCTTAGATGCAGCGAAAAAATTAAATAAAGATATCCCAACACTATGCTATTTAGAAGAAAAAAACTTAATTGGAGCCTGCAGAATCTGTCTGGTAGAAATTGAAAATTCAGGTAAACTTGCAGCTTCCTGTATAACTCCAGTATCTGAGGGGCTAAAAATTAAGACTAACAGCAGTAGAGTTAGAAGGAATAGGAAAATGAATTTAGAGTTTTTACTCTCAAATCATAATATCGAATGTCCTAGCTGTATTAGTAACGAAAGTTGTGAGTTAAGAGAAATTGCTGAAGAATTTGGTGTTAGAGAAGTAAGGTTTGAAGGTAAAAAAAGCAGTTATCAAATAGACCAATCCACACCATCAATTTTTCGTGATCCAGAAAAATGTATCCTGTGCAGGCGCTGTGAAAGTGTTTGTAGAGATATTCAATCAGTAGAGGCAGTTCAAGTTTTTGGAAGGGGGTTTGAAACAGTAATTAAGCCGTCTTTCTATGAAAATTTAGCTGATAGTCCCTGTGTTTTATGTGGACAGTGTACTTTAGTATGTCCAACCGGTGCGCTTCGTGAAAAAGAATATATTGAAGAAGTCTGGCAGGCGCTGGATGATCCAGAAAAACATGTTGTGGTTCAGACTGCACCCGCAGTTAGAGTTTCACTTTCAGAAGCATTTAGTGGCAAATCAGGTGAAATTTGTACAGAAAAAATGGTAACAGCATTAAAAAAGCTTGGTTTTGATAAGGTATTTGATACTAATTTTGCTGCTGATTTAACAATTGTGGAAGAAGCAAATGAATTTGTTGAAAGAATTAATCAGGGGGGTAAGTTACCTCTTTTTACTTCCTGCAGCCCAGGCTGGATAAATTTTATTGAAGAATATTATCCGGAATATTTAGATAATCTTTCTTCCTGCAAATCACCACAGCAGATGTTTGGAGCACTGGCTCACTCATATTATCTGGATAATACTGAAGTTGAAGAAAAAGATCTTATAGTAGTTTCTATTATGCCCTGTACTGCCAAAAAGTTTGAAGCTCAAAGAGAGGAAATGGCTGGCGATGTTGATTATGTCTTAACAACAAGAGAACTTGCTCAGATGATAAAGGAGGCTGGATTTAAGTTTGAAAATCTTGAAGACAGCAATTTTGATCAACTAATGGGTGAATCTACTGGTGCAGGAGCTATATTTGGGACAACAGGTGGTGTTATGGAAGCTGCATTAAGAACTGCTTATGAAAAAATAACAGGAAAAGAATTAGAGGAGATTGATATTAATAGTGTAAGGGGTTTTGATGAAATTAAAAAAATTACTGTTAATATCGATGGGTTAGAAGTTAAAGCTGCAGTTGCTCATGGACTCTCAAATGCAAGGAAAGTTTTTGAAATGATTAAAAAAGGCGAGGAATTTCATTTTATAGAATTTATGGCCTGCCCGGGCGGCTGTCTTGGAGGAGGAGGTCAACCACTAGCTGCAGATAAAGAGGTCTTAAAAAATAGAATGAAAGCTATTTATGAAATAGATACAAACAAAAAATTAAGAAAATCACATGAAAATCCTTATATAATTAAATTATATAAGGAATATTTGGAAAACCCAGGAAGTGAAATTGCTCATAAATTACTGCACACAAAATATAAAGTGCGAAAAATTTAATGGATACATGGATAACTATTGACAGTTTTCAGTATTAATGTTAAACTAAATCACAATAATAAAAGAATAGATTAACCTTTTAAATCAGTCCAGAGAGGCTGGTAAGGGTTGAGCTAAGCAATTAATTTAAGATAATAAATTCTTAAATTTTGGGATAGCTGTGTCAATTTAACCTTCAAACCATTCTTTCTGGGGAGAAGGTTTTATTTTTATGATTAAAATTTAATAATTTACTGTATTAAGTAACAAAAGATAAATTATCTTTAGATTTTTTAATTTATCTGTTTATTTTTGTAAACCAATAGTGGTGGAGGTAGCTATATGAAAAAAGCAAAACTTGTTCTAGAAGAAGGCAGTATTTTTAATGGAGAAATTTTTGGAACTGATAAGGAAAGTTCAGGTGAAATTGTTTTTAATACTAGTATGACTGGTTATCAAGAAATACTGACTGATCCTTCCTATAAGGGAGAAATTGTCTGTATGACCTATCCTTTAATCGGAAATTATGGGATTAATGAAGACGACTTTGAATCTATCAAATCTCATGTTAATGGCTTTATAGTCAAAGAATTTGCAGAGGAACCGGAAAACTGGCGTCTAAAGAAAAAACTTGAAGAATATTTAAAAGAAAACGAAATTACTGCAATCAGGGGCATAGATACTAGAGCTTTAATTAAAATATTGAGGCAGCAGGGAACGATGCGCGGGATTATAACTACTGAAAACTTAAGTAGGCAGAAATTAATCGAGAAGGCAAAAAAAGCACCAGGACTTTCGGGAAGGGATTTAGTTTCACTTGTCAGCAGAAAAGAAACAAAAACTTATGGAACAGGAAATAAGTATCGAGTGATTTTAGTTGACTGTGGAGCTAAAGATAATATCAAAAATTCACTAGTTAAGCGTAATTGTGAAGTGATAATGGTACCGGCCAGCACATCGGCTCAGAATATATTAAATTATAATCCTGATGGAGTAATGTTTTCCAATGGACCTGGAGATCCAGAGGATGCAGATTATGTGGCAGCGACCATTAGTGAACTTTTAGGTGAGGTTCCTATTTTTGGAATTTGTCTCGGTCATCAGCTTTTGGGAAGAGCCTGTGGTGCAGATACCTATAAACTTAAATTTGGCCACCGGGGAGCCAATCATCCAGTTAAGGATTTAAGTACTAACAGAGTTTACATTACTTCTCAAAATCATGGTTTTGCAATTAAAGAAGATTCGCTAAATGATTTGAATCTAGAATTAACCCATATTAATGTTAATGATCAAACAGTTGAAGGTTTTAAACACCAAAATTATCCAGCTTTTTCTGTTCAGTATCATCCTGAAGCTTCACCAGGACCAGAAGACTCTCACTATTTATTTGATCAATTTGTTAACTTAATGCGCTGATGCTGATAGTACTGGGGACTTAGCAAATATTTCTAAATAATATCTAAATAATTTAAATCAAACAAATTTAGAATAACACAATAGGAGGATAAGATGCCGAAGAGAGAAGATATTAAAAAAGTTATGGTTATTGGTTCAGGTCCAATTATTATCGGTCAGGCAGCTGAATTTGATTATTCAGGGAGTCAGGCCTGTCGGGCTTTGAAAGAAGAAGGCTTAGAAGTTGTTTTGGTCAACAGCAATCCGGCTACAATTATGACAGATGAGAATATGGCTGATCGTGTTTATATTGAACCCCTAACTGTTGAAAGTATTATAGAAATTTTAAAAAAAGAAAATCCCGATGGACTGATTCCAACCTTAGGAGGACAGATTGCTTTAAACTTGGCTATAGACTTAGCCGAAACAAATATTTTAGAAGATTTGAATGTAGAACTTTTAGGAACTCCAATTGATACAATCGAGAAGGCAGAAGATAGAAATACTTTTAAAGAATTAATGAATGAAATTGGAGAACCAATTTTAGACAGTAAAATTGCAGAAAACATTGATCAGGCAGCTGAAATTGCAGCTAAAATCGGATATCCGGTAATTGTACGTCCTGCCTATACTATGGGAGGAACCGGTGGTGGTGTTGCTGATAATTTGGAAGAATTAAAAGAAATCACTGCCCGTGGTTTTAAACACAGCCTGATTGGCCAGGTTTTAATCGAAAAAAGTATTAAAGGCTGGAAGGAAATAGAATATGAGGTAATGCGGGATAAAAATGATAACTGTATAGTTGTTTGCAATATGGAAAACTTTGATCCGGTAGGTGTTCACACTGGTGACAGTATTGTTGTAGCTCCCAGTCAGACTTTAACAGATAAAGAATATCAGATGTTTAGAAGCTCAGCTTTAAAGATAATAAGAGCCTTAGGAATTGAAGGTGGTTGTAATGTTCAGTATGCACTTGATCCCGAGAGTTTTCAGTATTATATAATTGAGGTAAACCCCAGAGTCAGCCGCTCTAGTGCCTTGGCATCAAAGGCAACCGGTTATCCAATTGCTAAAGTTTCAGCCAGAATAGCCTTAGGCTACAGCTTAGATGAGATTGAAAATGCAATCACTGGTAAAACAACAGCCTGTTTTGAGCCAGCTTTAGATTATGTAGTCTTTAAGATACCTCGCTGGCCTTTTGATAAGTTTCACTATGCTGATCGTAATTTGGGAACTCAGATGAAGGCTACAGGAGAGGTAATGGCAATTGAAAGAAATCTGGAGGCTTCAATGCTCAAGGCTGTGCGCTCACTGGAAATCGGGCGCTATGGCTTCTACTTAGAAGAATTTAAAAAAATGAGTGACCCGGAAATTGAAGATGCCTTATTTGCGGCAGATGATAATCGACTTTTTGTGATAGCAGAAGCGCTGCGCCGTGGTTATACAGTCGGAAAAATTAACCAAATAACTGAAATCAGCACTTTCTTTTTATATAAAATTAAAAACATTATTGAGCTTGAAAACTCTCTAGCTGCCAATAAAGAAAATATAAGTGAAAACAGAGAACTACTTTACAAGGCTAAAGAAAAAGGGTTTTCAGATTCTGAGATTGCTCTTTTGACTGAAAAAACAGAAGCGGAAATAAAAAGCATCCGGGACCAGCTGCAGTTAAAACCCGTATTTAAAATGGTGGATACCTGTGCAGCAGAATTCGAAGCAGAAACACCTTACTATTATTCTTCTTATGAAAAGGTTAATGAAGCTCAGCCAACTGAAAAGAAGAAAGTAATGGTAATTGGTTCAGGACCAATTAGGATCGGCCAGGGTATAGAATTCGATTACTGCAGTGTTCATTCTGCCTGGACTTTAAATGAAGAAGGTTATGAGTCAATTATAGTTAATAATAATCCAGAAACCGTGAGTACAGATTTTGATACCTCAGATAGATTATACTTTGAACCTCTGACCAAAGAAGATATTATGCATATCATTGAAAATGAAAAACCAGAAGGAGTTATCTGTCAGTTTGGTGGTCAGACTGCTGTTAATCTGGCTGAGCCGCTGGCTGAAGCAGGAGTTAAGATACTTGGAACTTCTGTTGATTCGATTGACCTGGCAGAAGACAGAGATAGATTCATCGGTCTTTTAAATGAACTGGATATTCCAGTACCTCAGGGGGAAGTTGCGGCTTCATTCGCTGAAGCAGAAAAAATTGCTGCTAAAATTGGTTATCCAGTACTGGTAAGACCTTCCTATGTACTTGGCGGTCGGGCAATGGAAGTTGTATATAATGAGCAAGAATTAGAAGAATATATGAGAAATGCTGTTAAAATTTCACCAGATAGACCGGTTTTGGTTGATAAATATTTAAGCGGTACTGAAATTGAAATTGATGCAATTTCTGATGGAGAAACAGTAATAGTACCTGGGATTATGGAACACGTAGAGAGAGCAGGTGTTCATTCAGGAGACAGTATAGCAGTTTATCCTCCTCACCGTTTGTCTGAGAAGTTAAAGCAAAAAGCAGTGGAATATACGGAAAGAATTTCGCAGGCTTTAAATGTTAAGGGAGTTGTCAATATTCAATATGTAGTCAGTGAGGGAGAAATATTTGTGATTGAAGTTAATCCCCGCTCCAGCCGGACAATTCCATATTTGAGCAAAGTAACAGGGGTGCCGATGGTTGATCTGGCAACAAAGGCTTTACTTGGTAGAAAACTTAAGGATTTAGGTTGGGAAAGTGGCTTGGTTCCAGAAAAAGATCACGTAGCTGTTAAAGTTCCTGTTTTCTCATTTTCCAAATTAACTCAGGTTGACACCAATCTGGGTCCAGAAATGAAATCAACTGGGGAAGTTTTGGGGCTTGCTGAAACTTACGAAAAAGCATTATATAAAGGATTGATTGGAGCCGGACTTGAGATTCCTCGTGCTGGCACAATTCTGGCCACAATTGCAGATAAAGATAAGAAAGAAGCCATTGAATATATTAAAGATTTTGCAGAGCTTGGTTTTAAGATTGCTGCAACTGAGGGTACAGCAGCAGCTTTAAAGGAAAAAGGTCTTAAGGTAGACATAGTTAAAAAATTAGGAGAAGGATCACCTGATTCACTGGAGTTGATTTCTGATGACAAGATTGATCTGGTAATCAATACTCTGACAAAAGGTAAGCTTCCGGAAAGAGATGGTTTTAAAATCAGAAGATCGGCAGTGGAGATGGGAATACCCTGTTTAACTTCCCTGGATACAACTCAGGCAATGCTTAAAGTTTTAAAAGAAATTGAGTATGGTGAGAGAATTGAATATAAAGCGCTGCAGGATTATCAGAAATAAAAAACCTAGAAAAAGATACTTGAATCTAAAAATTTAAGTATCTTTTTCTAAATAAAATAAAGGAGAAATACTATAATTAAAGAATAATAGTCTTAACAGTATTTTACCTGAATTATTCATAGCAATTACGAAATATAATTTTCCTTTGGCTTAACTCTAAAATTATCTGATTTAGGAATTTAAAAGAAATTTTTTGAGTTTAATTTTTTAAAAAATCTATTTTTTGTTATTATGGTAAAAATCACTATTAAAATTGGGTATAGATATCCCGTAGTCTTCCTTTATTTTCTTAAAATTTTACAGTTCTTTTAGAATTCAATGTCAACCAAATTCTAAACTCTGTATATTATCCAGTACTTTAAAAA
>NZ_SOEF01000025.1 GCF_004366375.1 Halanaerobium congolense | reverse complement strand
GACTTTGATGATACAGTCTGTACTGTTTTTGGTAATCAGGAAGGTTCTGAAAATGGATATAATCCAAGATATAAAGGCAGACCTTCTTTTAAAGAGAAAGTTGGTATCATTTCTAAGACTGATGAACTACTTAACCTGACACTGGAAGAAGGTACTCATCACAGCAACCATGAATTCCTTAGTTTCTTAGAATCCTGTATTGAGACTCTACCTAAAACCTGGTATCTAAAAAGAATCAGAGCAGATAGAGGATTTTTTGATCAGAAAAACTTTAGATACTGTGAAGATAACGGTATCGAATATGTGATCAAAGCTAAAATGCAAAATGGTGTCAAAAAAATTATTGATTATGTTAATGAAAATCCAGACCAATACCCCTGGGTCAAAATTGATAACACATTTAGTGTTACAGAAATTAGAGTTCCATTAAAAAGCTGGGATAGAGAGCGTAGATTTGTTTTAATCAAAAAATCGTTACCTAAAAGCAACAAAAATGGTCAGCTTCTTTTTGAAGAGTTCACCTATGAATATCAGGCCATAGTTACTAATGTTGACTATCTAACAGCTGAAGAAGTATTTAATGACTACAACCAACGCTGTAATATTGAAAACAAGATTGACGAGCTGAAAGAAGGTTTTGCCTTTGACCAGAACACTCAGATTAATCGCAAATGTAATGAACTGTATTTACTGATTAAAATGATTGCTTTTAACCTTAATAACTGGTTTAAAAGAACTTTCTTACCTGAAAGTATGCACCATCATGAGATAACAACGATCAGAAGAATATTTTACAAAATAGCAGGTAATATCTGCGGCAGTGGCTGGTACAAACACATCCGATTTGCCCCAAATAAACTGCTGAAAAAAACAATTACACATCTTAGAAAGGCGTTAACAGATTTTAGAAAGAAGGTGGTCCTAAATTAAAACCACCAGTACAGTTGAGACTAATTTTTAAGCTATGAAAACCATAGTTTAGTTAAGTGCGTCTGAAATCTGGGAGCTGGATAATTTATTTAACTGGTTATCTAAATTAAGACTAAATATTTAATTTTAATAGATTGAAATGATTTTTTAACGGCAAAAATCTAAAAAGAACTACTTTAACTTTTTACTTGCCGAATTCAAGTTAAATTTATTTTATATGTGAATTTAGTTAATATCCTCTTTCATTTGTTTAAAGGATACTGCATCACATTTATCAGCAAACAATTCTTTTAGTTGATCATCAACTTTGGTTAGTGTAATAGAATAACCTGCCATCTCTTGTGAAGTAAATAATTCACCAATATAGTTTTTAACAATATCTATTCCTTTTTCCTCAAGCATATTATATACTTTACGATAAGAAATATACATTTCAAGAGGAGAGGTGGCTCCAAGACCATTGATTAAAACAACTACCTCATCCCCCTCTTTATAGGGGAGGTCTTTAAGAACTATGTTAACTAAATCAGCTGTAACCTCATTATTTGTTTTCATAGTTTCTTTTCTAATACCTGGCTCACCGTGATGTCCTACACCAATTTCCATTTCACCTTCTGCTAACTCAAAACTGGGTTCACCATTTGTCGGCATAATACATGGTTTATGAGCAACTCCCATACTGCGTGTGTTAAATAGGGCTTTATCGGAAATTTCTTTCATTTTTGCTAAGCTGTATCCTCTTTCTGCCATTGCTCCAGCAATCTTCCAAATAATTACCTCACCTGCAACACCACGTCTGTTTTCCATCTTTTCTTTTGGTGCCGAAGCAACATCATCATTAATAATAACTGTATCTACATCTATTCCATCTTCTTCAGCCATTTCTGCTGCCATTTCGAAATTCATGATATCTCCACTAAAGTTACCTATACAGCAGAGAACTCCTTCTCCTCCATCTGCAGCTTTAATAGTTTCATAAATATGATCAACCGAAGGCGAGGAAAAAATATCTCCTACTGCTACTGCATCTAATGCTCCTTGACCAATATATCCCATAAATGCAGGTAAATGACCTGAGCCACCTCCAGAGACTACTCCTACTTTACCTTTAATAGGGGCTTCTTTTTTCGCAACACATCTTTCCGAAACCCTTTTTATTTTGTTTTCATATGACTTAACAAAACCATCAATCATCTCTTCAATCAAATCTTCCGGATCATTAAGATACTTCTCATAATTTGGATTACCCATAATAATTCCTCCTTTAAATTATTTTGAAAATAATTTAATTTATTTGAAGCTAATTAAAAAAACTACTGACTATTATTATTTTTTAGTTCATCCATTATATCTGCAACAGATTCGAGAGCATAATCAGGTTCATGAGGGCTCTCCTCAAGCGTTTCTTTAGTTGATTCACCACTTAAAACTAGTATGCTTGTAATATCAGCATCAATGGCCATCTTAATATCTGTATAAAGCCTATCTCCAACCATAGCCATTCTATCTTTTTTTACACCGAGAGTATCAGATACATAATCAACCATCATAGTATTAGGTTTCCCAATCACCAGTGGTCTCTTACCTGTAGATGTTTCGAGAAGACTGATCATCGAGCCACAATCAGGCATGCTTTTGCCACCTTCAAGTGGACAGACATAATCGGGATTTGTGGCTATATATTCGACCCCATCCAGTATTAAATCATGTGCATCCCAGAGTTTCTTATACTCTAGAGTTTTATCAAAACCTAAAACAACAAAATCTATATCTTCATTTTTATCTTTTGCTATTTTTAATCCCGCATCAGCTAATTCCTGTTCTAAAGAAGGTGTTCCTAAAGGATAAACCTTTGCTCCTTCTTTCTTCTTATTGACATAATCTGCAGTAACCTGACCTGAATTAACAATTCTTTCGACTGGAACTTCTAGACCAAAACGCTTTAGCTTTTTTTGATAATCCTTAGTATTTTTGGAAGAATTATTTGTAAAAAAAACATAATCCTTACCCTGTTCATCAAGTAGATTAATAAAATCTACTGCTTTATCAATTAATTTATTGCTCAAATAAATGGTACCATCCATGTCAAGTAAAAAACAATTGATATCTTTAATTTTAGTCATTTATTATCATTCCCTTTAAAAAATTTATCGCATTATCTATTTCATCAATCTTATTGATATTAAAAAATTTTAAGCAAACATTAAGCAAATATTTTCAGAGTTTTATTGTAGTTTAATAAAGAGCTATATCTTAGAAAAAAAATTTAGTTTTCTTTTCAATTTAAAGTATAATCTAAAGTCTTGTTTCTAAATTATCAATTGCTTCTTCTGCCCAATCTTCCAGAAGTCCAGCCTGATTTAATAGTGTTAAGATAGAATAGCGAACCCTTATTTCAAAACCATAATTTACAGCTTTTCGCAACCAATCATGATTAAGTCCTTTAACATCTTCTCTGTCAAAAAAACCAAAATCATCAAGAATTTCATCTACTTTTTTCAGATTTTCTTTATATTCTTCAATATAAGATTTTAAGTTTCCCTCTTTTTCAAGCAGTTTTTCTTTGCTTATCTTTTCGCGTTCCCATCTTTGATCTAATAGTTCTAATATCTTAGGCGCTTTTTCCAAGTAAATTTCTTTAATTGCTTTTTCTCTTGCTTCTCTATCATGATTTAATTCAAGATCAACAAAATTTGTTTCAAGCAGTTTTAAATAAAATTCACTAGTAATAACTGTTGCTGTTCCAACTTTTATTCCATGTGTAGGCACAGATTCCTGGAATATACCAGAATACATATCAAAGAAATGTGATATCTGATGTTCTCCTGCAGAAGCCGGTCTTGAGTTGCCAACCATCATCATTGCAATACCTGAATAAATCAATCCTTTTGTCAGGGCATCAATTCCTTCAATCTTACGTTCAATAATCGTTTCATAGTCATTGAAAAGATCATCCAATACGTTCTCAACCATATCATAAGCTTCCTGACAGAAATATGCATCTAATAATTCACGCTGCATCTTCCATCCCAGCAGTGAAGTCACTTTACCAAGTAAATCACCAAGTCCTGATTGAATTAACTTCCAGGGTGATTCAGCAAGTACATTAAGATCTGCAGCTATAAAATCTGGTGGGATAATATCATAAGATTTTTTTACACCCTCATAAGTAATAGAAGCAATGGAAGAAGCATAACCATCCATTGAAGGAGCAGTAGCTACGATAGAATATGGTCTGCCCATTTTACGAGCTGCATAAGCGGTAAGATCATTGATGCTTCCTGACCCAACTGCCAAAATATATCCATCATCATCTACACCAGATAAAACACCAAAAATTGCATCTGGATCTGGAACTAGGTGATCATCACCTTCTTTTTCTTTTAGTAATATTTCTTCAACTTCAAAACCTGACTCTTTCAGCAACGATTGTACTTTATCACCTGCAGCAGCTTTTGTATTCTTATCATTAACAACATAAACCTTTTTTTCTTCAGATACTCTACTTATTAAATCTGGGATTCTACTCAAAGCATTTTCTTCAATTACAACCTCTTTTATAGGTACCTCGTGTACTTTACCACATGAACATTCTTTTCCTGAAATTTCTTTAAGATTTAAATCCATTAAAATTCCTCCTTAAGATTAAACCAATTTTAATTATTTTACTTAATAAAGAATATAAAAACTTTTTCGTCAATTAAATATTAACATAAAATAAAACTAAAAGCAAGTATTTTCTATTATTTATTTTCATATTTTTTCATATATTTTTATTATTTTTTCATATACCTTTTTAGTATTCTATATTTATTTATCTTTTGCTATCTGCTTTAATCTCTAATTTGTTAAGCTTTAAATACATTTATAAACCTAGATAATTCTGCCTGAACTAAAATTTTAATTCTTGAATATTTTTTTATTTATTTTTATTTCAAAGATAAAAAAGAAGTAATTTTAAATTTTTTTTAATTTTACTGAATATATGCTTGACAATTGAAATTTTATAAAATACAATTAAAAATATAAAAGGCCTTAATATCCAAATAAACTTCTAAATGGACCTTTAATAAGAACATTCAATATTGATCATAAAATTCAAATAAGATAATTTTATTAAAAATTATAGATTGGAGGTCTTTTCTATGCTTTCACATACCAGAAAAAATAAAATTTTAGAGTTGCTTAAAACATATAAGCAAATATCTACTCAAAAACTGGAAAAAGAACTAGATGTTTCAGGTGCAACTATTCGCAACGATTTAGCCCAATTGGAAGAACAAGGTCTTATAGAAAGAATCCATGGTGGAGCTGTTCTTCCGGATAAAGATGAGGTCGATAGTTTTCGTAATTTTCACAAAAGAAGTGAAAAAAATATTGAAGAAAAGAAAGCAATTGGTAAGTTAGCAAAAGATTATATTAAAAGTGGTCAGACAATTATACTTGATGCCAGTTCAACAATCCTTTATCTTATTCCTTATCTTTCCAACTGTGAAAAATTAACCGTTCTTACCAATGGTATTTACACAGCACTTGAAGTAAAAAATGAAGAAGATTTTAATGTAATCCTTCTCGGTGGAATTGTAAGACCTAAATCAGGATCGGTTGAAGGCTTAATTGGTAGCTGTATGTTAGATGATATTTCAGCTGATTTAATGATTACTTCTTCACATGGATTTAATGTTAATAATGGTTTAACAGATTTCAATTTTTATGAAGTAGAATTAAAAAAGAAAATGGTATCTAAATCCAGTAAACTTATTGCATTAGTTGATCATACTAAAATTGGCCATACTTCTGCAGCTCAGTTTGCAAAAACAAGTGATATTGATCTACTAATAACCGATTCTGGTATAGAAGAAGATGATGTAAAGAAAATTAAAGAAGCAGGAATTGATATCATAGTTGGTAAATAAAACTTCTTCTTAATTAATCTCAATTTAAAATTTTATGTAACTTTAAACAGATCAAAAAAAGCAACCCCATATTTAAACAGCTCAAAGTAAAACTGCTGTTTTTATAATGAGGTTTTTATAATTTTATTCTTTTTTATTTGAAATTCTGGAGAAGATATTCTTCTGCTTTTTTTGACCATATTCCATTATTGTCTTCAACTATTTTTGCCAATTCAGTGAAACGAGCATCTTCTTCTCCGCGTACAGCAAGATCATCTAATGCAGTTAATTCCATATCAATTCCTGTATAAATCAATTTTTTCCCACCTGGCAGATTAGGAAGATTCAAAATAGTATCTTCAGCAGTATTTAATCCACCTATATGGGTAATCATTTTAGCAGGCTTTAGTTTTCTTTCTGCAAAAAGTCTGAGAGCTTCTTTCATATCCTCATCATTGCCACCTGATGAACCTGTAAAATGAGTAGCAGAATAATGCACATTATAAAAATTAACTTCAGCTGAAAAGTTTTTGTTTGTAGGGCCTGCAAAAAAATGCAGATTTCCATCATCACCTAAAAGCCTATCTCCATCTTCAACTAGAGATTTAACAGGAGCATATACAAATACATCATTATAACCACTGCCTCCATTAAGTTCTTTTAATTTTTCAATCAGATCATTTTCATCCTGTGGATTAATATAATGTAATTCAATATCATTTTTTTCTGCTTCTGCTGGTGGGAAAATCTTTGCCAATCTATCTAATCTATCCTGATTTATATCTACCAAAACTAAAAGAGAAGGAGTTCTTTCTGAGTGAAGGGCATAATCTAAAGCACCAATACCCATCGGACCAGCAGCTCCCAGAAGAGCTGTGCTTCCATTTTCAATTATTCCCATTTTATGAGTATAATCATCAACATTATGATAAACGGATTTATAACCACCAATCACACAGGAGATAGGTTCAGCTAATGATGCTTCATAAAAAGCATCTCCTTCATATTTAAAAAGATATCCTAGCTCCATCGCTTCTGCTGGAATTATTACATACTGACTGTTGCCGCCAAAATATTTATAAGAATAACCTGCAGTATTGGATTTACCCTTGTAATCTAAAACTGGTGAAACAGTAAATTTTTGTCCAGGCTGATATTCATCCTGCCATTTTGAACCGACTTTTAAAATTTCTCCTGCAAATTCATGTCCTGTAATAGTTGGATTTTCTGCAACATCATTAGGAACACGCTTATGGTCGGCTCCCTGAAGAACCGTTTTGTATGTCGACATGCAAATACTGTTTGTGACAACCTCTGCCAGAATCTCATTTTCTTTTATTTCGGGAAGTTCAAATTCTTCCAACCTTAAATCTTTTTTTTCATATAATCTCAGAGCTCTAGTTTTCATATTATTCCTCCCAGTTAACATTTCGTTACGTCAAATCTAATTATATTTTGTTTTCCATATTCTGTTCAATAGTTAATCAAACTCTATTATCAGAAAATAGCTCTTCTATTTTTGTAGCCACAGTGTTACTTAAATAATTTTTGATCGGTTCAAAAAGCATATCTGGTGTTGGATCAATTCTAGCGTCTTTTTTTGCCTTTTCAGCAGCTTTTAAAAGACCTTTATACATAGAGATTCTCAAATCAGCAAAGATATTGATCTTAGTAATACCATTTTTTATAGATTTTTGAACCTGTTTTACAGGTGTGCCAGAACCACCATGGAGTACAAGTGGAACCGAACTGACTTCATTAATTTCCTTCAACCGTTCAATATTTAATTTCGGCTCGGATTCGTAAACACCATGAGCTGTACCAATTGAAACTGCTAAGGCATCAACTCCAGTTTTTTCGATAAATGTTTTCACATCTTCCGATTTTGTAAGTTGGGAATCCCCCTCTTTGCTTCCATCAAGATTCATTCCACCCACATGGCCCAATTCGGCTTCAACCGTAACTCCTTTAGCGTGTGCATAGTCAACTACTTCTTTTGTATTCTTTATGTTCTCCTCAAATGGAAGCTTAGAACCATCATACATCACAGAACTAAAACCATTATCAATAGCTTTTTTTATGAACTCAAAATCTTCTGCATGGTCAAGATGAAGCACAATTGGTATGTGATATTTTGGAGCAACTTTATTAATCAAACCTGCAATATAACTAAATCCTTTACCTTCAAGATCGTGTCTTAAAGACATTAAAATTACGGGTGAGTTATTTTTTTCTGCAGTATCCAAAATAGTTCTGACCATAAAATCTTCAATACAGTCAAATGCGGGCACTGCATAGCCTTCTTTTCTTGCTTGAGGTAATACTTCATTTAAGTTTGTAAGCATATTTATTATTCTCCTTTTTAGCTTTAGAATAGTAAGTTATTAATAAAAATAAGTAAAATTTTTAAGAATATTTTGAAATCTAAAGTCATAAAATATATTTATATGATTATTATTGCCTGTTTTCTCTCTTATTAAAATTGTTGACTTATTACGAGAAAACAGGTTAGAATTTATTAATCATTTATATAATAATTATTTTATAGTACAGTTAAGAAATCAAATAACTTAGCAATTAAATGAATTTATTAACTTATCAACATTATTTCTAATTTCATAGTTAGCACTAAATATATCTTTAAGAGCTGGATGTAGGTGTTTGTAGACTCTCTCATAGTATTCCTCATAAATTTCGTTGATCTTTGGATCCGGCTCAATTTTATCGATAAGATCTAGTTTTTCTTTTGCAACTTCATAGCTCTCAAATAGGTCAACACCATTACCAGCAATATAAGCTGAACCTACTTCGGCACTTACATGACCACCAATGTAAATAACATTCATGTTTAGAGTATTGGCTAAAATTTCTCTCAATAATTTACTTTTAGCCATACCACCCGTTACAACCATATCTTTACCAATCTCAGTACCTGAAGCTCTAATGTATTTCAAACTATCAAGCAGTGCATATGCTACAGATTCGAGTCCAGCTCTAAATATATTAGCTCTAGTATGGTCCGTGGACAAACCAAACATAACTCCTCTAGCTCTTGCATCCCAGACAGGTGATCTTTCACCTGCATAATATGGAAGTATAGTTAATCCATCTGAGCCAGGATTGATTTCTGCAGCTTCTTTATTCATTTTAATATAGGCATCTTCACCTTCATGTCCCATGATATTATCTCTAATCCATTTATAAACTCCACCCGTAAAAGCTGGAGCAGCACTAGTAAGATACATATCAGGGTAACCTGGTGCAGGTGAAACAAGCATATTTTTTGCAAAATCATCTGATTTTCCTAAAAAGCCCCAAACAGCTGATGTGCCAAGTGCTACAACATTTTCTCCAACTTCACTAACGCCAGCAGCCATTACACTTGCAAAACAATCCCCTGCTCCAGCAACTACTGGAATACCAGGTTTCAAACCAGTTTTTTCACTTATTTCTGGCAGAGTTTTTCCAATTACTTCTTCTGGTCTAACTAGATCAGGCATCTTGTCAATATTCAGACCAAGTTTATCGAACATTGCAGGATCCCACTGCTTTTTGCGAATATCAAAACCAATACCTGTACAGGCTGCCTGAGTATAGTCCATACAAACTGTTCCAGTTATTTTATTAATAATATAATCTTTAATATTTACAAACTTATCTGCTTGTCCATAAATGCCTGGTTCTTTATTTTTTAACCAAAGAAGTTCTACTAATCCATAATAAGGGTCAACTGTGTTTCCACTTAATTCAAATACTTTATCTACACCAATAACATCTTTTATCCATTCACCTTCTTCTGTACCTCTTCTATCCAGCCAGAGAATTGCGGGATATAAAGCCTTTCCATTTTTATCTATAGGTAAAACATCTGGAGTTAAACCACTAATACCAAGCCCTACAATTTCGCCATTCTGTTCTTCAACCCAATTTGTAGCCTCTTGAACCACCTCACAAAAACTGTCCCAATATACATTTGCTTCCTGTTCAGCCCAACCTGCTTTAGGTATCTTATAATCATGATCAGTATAGAATGAATTTTCAAATTCTCCATTTTCATTAATAATTGCTGCCCTTGCTCCACCAGTACCAATGTCTACTCCTAATACATATTTCATATAATTTCCCCTCCTAATTTATATATATGTTAATAGTCGTTTGTATAATGTCTAAGGCCCGAAATAACAGGGCTCATGACATAAATTTTTGGTGACTTCCTCCTTAAGATATGGTATAATATAGTTAGAGATACTAAAAATACCACAAATCAAAAGGAGGAAATCATAATGTCTTTTAATTCTAAAAAGCAATTGTCTTTCGGTGATCTTTATGAACAAGCCAAAGATTGGGCTCAAAATGATAAACCTCAATTCCTTGAAATGCTCGATCAATATCTTGATTTATCTGAATTTATTCCTGCCAGTTTCTACAATGCTTACTACAAATATTTTGGTAGAAAAAGAGAATATGGTCTGGAATCAATACTTTCTGCCTTTATCCTTCAAAAAATATTAGGAATTCCAACTCTTGTACTTTTAGTTAATATTTTTGCATTGAGCAGCGACTTAAGAGATTTCTGTGGTTTTAAATCTGTTCCTGATATCTCTCAGTTTTCTCGTTTTAAGACAAAGTTTGAAGATCACTTAGAAGATCTTTTCTATCATCTTGTTGATGTTACTGAACCTCTTTGCAGAAAAATTGACCCTCTAAAATCTGATCTTTTCATCTATGATACAACTGGCTTTGAACCCTATGTGACTGAAAACAATCCTAAATACATAAACAATATCATTCGCAGACTTAAAAACATCTACAGAAACGATAAAAATGTTAATATATATTCCTTCGCTTATCAGTCTATGCCTTCTTCAGCTCATGTTAATCAAGAGATTAAACAGCTCTATATCAATGGTCATTTCTGCTATGTCTACAAAGCTGGTATTGTCACTAATGGGCTTGGTATTATCCGTCATATCTCCTTTTTTGATGATGACTTTAAAGATAATCACCCTGAAGTACCTATTGAGAAAAAATCTGACTCACCTGATGAAGACAAATCAATTGGAGATTCAACTTCTTTAAAACCAGTTTTAGAAGATTATTTCAATCTTCATAGTAATCAACATTATTCCACTTTTATCGCTGATTCTGCCTTTGATAATTATCAGACTTACCCCTTTTTAATTAAGGATTTTGGCTTTGATAAAGCAGTCATTCCACTTAATCCTAGAAATAGTAGTTCAGATCTACCCCAACCAAATTACAATGAAAACGGCTGGCCTTTATGTCCTAAAGATTCCTCTTTACCAATGAAACCAGCTGGCTGGTCACGCGAAAAGAATCGCAGCCCCAGATTTAAATTTGTCTGTCCAAAAACCAATCATAAAGGCGGTAAAAGAAACTGCTGCTGTGAAAACCCCTGTACTGACTCCAGTTATGGTAGAGTTATCTATACTTATCCAAATCAGGATTTAAGAACTTATCCTGGTATCATTAGAGATACAGATGACTGGATAGATCTCTACAAAAAACGCGGAGTGGTTGAACAGACAATTAACTATTTTAAAGATGCTATGGTTACTGGTAATCTAAAAACTCAGAATCTAAAGAGTATTAAAGCAGATGTTTTTCTGGCTGGAATAACTCAGCTTTTAACATTGATTTTAGCTGATAAAATGGATAAACCAGAAAATATTAGATCTTTAAGATCACTAATTGCTTAGAATTTAAATCTTTTAATATCTTTTTTTAAAACCTGTGTTCATAGGTTTATTTTGTCATGCTTAGTTTTATTAGAACATTTTCTTATTCAATTTTTAAATTTTTAAAATTGAACTCAACCCATTACTTACAGTTTTTTACTATTTTCTTTGTCTATTTTGCAAACACCTATATATATGTTAAATGAGAATTAAAAAATTTCTCATAAACATCTGTACTAAAAAATCAAACAATAAAGTTATTCACAAACCAAAAATTCAGGAATAATCACTAGATAAAGACAATTACTAAAATTAACAATTTTATATTGGTGAAAACATATTTTTAGATTAAAAACTTAGTTTAAATTAATATATATTCTTTCTTATTACATCCATAATCAATATTCTGAATTTTAAATGTATTTTAAAAGCTGCAGAAATAAAATTCTACAGCTTTATTTAACTCTACTAGCTTATTTTTTCAATGATTTTTTCTGGATTGAAGCCAAATTTTTCAGCTATTTTATTACCCGGTCCGCTTTCACCAAAGTCCTCTACGGTAATTAATTCATAATCTCCATTAAGTAGATTATGCCAGGCTCTACCTATACCTGCTTCTATAACAACAGTTTTCTCTGTTTTAGAAAGCAGTTCATCAAAATAATATTCTTCATTTCCATCAAGAGTATCTTTATCTGGGATAGAAATAACCTGTACGTTTTTTCCCTTTTCTTCAAGAAGATCAGCTGTTTCGACTGCTAGTGATACCTCACTACCACTTGCAAGGAATGTATAATGATAAGTATCTGAATCTGTAGAGCTTATTTTATAAGCACCTTTTTCCATACCAGTCCAGAAATCATCTTCTTTGTCCAGATGAGGAAGAGTCTGTCTTGTAAATACAAGTGCAGTTGGACCTTCTGTATTTTTAATAGCTTCATACCAGGCAGCTTTTGTTTCTTCTTCGTCTGCCGGTCTTAAAACTTTAAGTCCAGGAATTCCACGCAAAGCTTCTAAGTGTTCAACTGGCTGATGAGTAGGTCCATCTTCTCCGATATAAATCGAGTCATGTGTGAATACATAAATTATTGGTAGCTTCATTAAAGCGGCCATCCTAATTGCGGGACGCATATAATCGCTGAAAACCAAAAATGTTGCAGCAAATGGTCGCAGTCCACCATGTAAAAACATTCCATTTACGATTGAGCCCATTGCATGTTCTCTGACCCCAAATCTAATATTTCTACCCATATAATTTCCGGGCTGAATTTCTGCATATTTATCTAAATATGTTTTATTGGAAGGAGCAAGATCAGCTGAACCTCCAAGTAAATAATCAATCTCATCTGCAAGTTTTCTTAGAACAGCTCCAGAAGCTTTTCTTGTAGCATTTGGAGTTTCAATTTCAAGTTCTTCGATAGTTTCTTTAAGATTATCTGGTAAAAGAAGTGCTTCTGCTTTATCCCATTTTTCTTTCAATTCAGGATTGTTTTTAGCCCATTCAATAAATTCTGCTTCCCATTTTTTTCTTTTAGCTTCTAATACAACTTGACGTTCTGCAAAAAATTCTTTTACTTCTTCTGATATATAATATTTTTTATCAACAGGAAGACCAATATTCTTTTTTAATCCTTTAATTTCTTCTTCACCAAGTGGAGCTCCATGAGCTGCTGCAGTTCCTTCTTTTGTAGGTGCACCACAGGCAATTTTAGTTTTAGCCATAATAAGTGTTGGCTTGTTTTTTTCTGCCTTTGCTGCTTTTACTGCATTTTTAATCTGTTCAAGATCATGTCCATCTACATCTTCAATAACGTGCCAGTTATATGCTTTAAATCGATCAGCTACATTTTCTGTAAAAGTAATATCTGTACTACCTTCTATAGAAATATTGTTATCATCATAAATAACAATTAGCTTATCAAGAGCAAGGTGACCGGCAAGAGAAGCCGCTTCTGAACTTACACCTTCCATCATACATCCGTCTCCAGCAATAGTGTAAGTATAATGATCTACTATTTTATGTTGAGATGTATTAAATTCTGCAGCTTTTATCTCTTCAGCAAGAGCCATTCCAACTGCATTAGCTAAGCCCTGCCCTAAAGGACCAGTAGTAGTTTCTACGCCTGGAGTCATCCCATATTCTGGGTGTCCTGGAGTTTTAGAACCAGGCTGACGAAACTTTTTTAATTCCTCCAGTGAAAGATCATAACCACTTAAGTGAAGCAGTGCATACTGCAGTGCTGATCCATGACCAGCAGAGAGTACAAATCTATCTCTATCTGGCCAGTCCGGTTTTTGAGGATCATGTTTCAATATGTCTGCATATAAAGCAGTTCCAATCTCTGCACAACCAATCGGTAAACCTGGATGTCCGGAGTTAGCATCTTCTACTGAATCTGCCGCTAAGCCACAGACAACATTTGCAATTTCATTTAACATCTTTTCCCCCTTATTTATTACCTTGAGTTTTATTCCAGTCATCTAAAAATCTCTCTATTCCTATATCAGTTAATGGATGTTGCGAAAGTTTTTCAATTACGTTAAATGGAATTGTAGCTATATCTGCACCTGCTAAAGCCGCTTCTTTTACATGCATTGGATGTCTAATACTTGCAGAAATGATTTCTGTATCCATTTTATAATTATCAAATATCTGTACAATCTCTCTTACAAGATCCATGCCATTTGCTGCCCGATCATCCAGTCTTCCAATAAATGGGCTAACATAAGTTGCACCTGCTTTAGCAGCTAAAAGTGCCTGATTTGCTGAGAAAACTAAGGTTACATTTGTATTTATACCTTCATCACTTAATGTTTTAACAGCTTTGAGACCTTCCATTGTCATAGGGATTTTTACTACTACATTTGAAGCTATTTCTGCAAGCTCTCTTGCTTCTTCAATCATCTTATCTGCTTCAAGTGCAACAACTTCTGCACTTACAGGACCATCTATAGTATCACAAATTTCACTAATTCTTGTCTGAAAATCAATATCTCCTTCTTTTGCAACAAGTGACGGATTTGTGGTTACACCATCTATAACTCCATAACTTTCTGCATTTTTAATCTCTTCCAGATTTGCTGTGTCAATAAAAAATTTCATTAATCTTCACTCTCCTTATAATTTTATTTAAGCTGCTGCTTTTATTTCATGATTCAAGTAATTTTTACCTAAGCTTATTCAATACCTTTTAAGTTTTCTTTTTCAATATCATAAATTTCTTTTAGCTTTGGAGTTGAACGTCCCGGTTCAAACTCAAGTCCGAGCCATTCTTTTACAATTTTCTTTGCAAGTCTAGGACCAGTAATTCTTGATCCAAGTGTAATAACATTAGCATCATTACTTAAGGATGCTCTTTCAGAAGCAAATGTATCATAAACCTGAGCTGCATAAATTTTTGGAAATTTATTAGCAGTTATTGCCATTCCAATTCCTGTACCACAGATTAAAATACCATTTTTTTCATAATTACTAGCAATAATTCTTTCTGATAATTTTTTTGCTACTGATGGATAATACATTTCATCATCAACAGAATCAAGACCCACATCTTCGTATGCTATCCCTTCTTCATCCAACATTTCCTTAATTACCTCTTTAAGTTCTATTCCAGCAGTCGCTGCACCAATTACAATTTTTTTCTTAGATATTTCTGTCATTTTAGTCCCTCCTAGATTTTTACATTACCTGGCCAAGGTATTTAAAATTAAAATTTAAATAAAATGAATTAACTAACTTTTTCGTTAATTTAATACTAACATAAAAAAAAAATAAAAACAAGCGTTTTTTATCATTTTTTTTATTTTTTTTCATTTTATAATTTTAAACTACCTTTTTTATAATTAATTATTTTATTCATAATAACATAATATCAAAAATAATACCGGAATTTATTTATTAATCCCCATATAAAGACGTTATTAATTATTTTAAATATATATTTATTCTGATTTTAATTATTTTTTTATAAAAATAAATGAAATATAATAAAAATTAAATTTATTATTCTTTCTAGTTATGAATTAATTTCAAAATATTATTTCTGTTCTATGTGGAGATAGAATTGAATAGATAAAAATAGAGATATATAATTTTTTAAATATACATAAAAATAGAGAATTAATGCGAGAAGAGAAATTTGTTTATAGAAATAATTTAGAAACTTTTATAGAAAAAGAACATCAGGAATTTTTAGAGAGGGAATACAGTTTTAAAAATGATATTGAATCAGCTTTTAGAATTTGTGTCTTAATGACAAATAAATTGGTATATGAAATGCAGCTTGAAGAAAATTATTCTTTTGCACATGTATTCAATTTAAGACACCGTTTGCTCTATCAAAATGCATAAACTAAATAACAATATTAAAGGAGCCAGTTTAAACTGGCTCCTATTTTTTTGCAGATATTTATTTTTTTAATCATCTTCTACTTTTTCCGCTTCTACATCAATGAAATCTTCTTTATAACTTTGATCATCATTAGTTCTTTGATTATTAGTTTGCTGCTGATTTTGATTGAATTGACCACCATAATGAACTTCCACTTTATTTTCTTTAACATATTTGAGGAAGTATTTTTTCACAACTGCCCCAATCAAATCTCTTGAGCCAGGTAAGATTAATAGAAAACCTGTTATATCTGTTAGAAAACCTGGAGTTAGTAAGGTTACTCCACCAATTAAAATTAGTAAAGCACTAATTAGATCATCTGTTGGCATCTTACCAGAATTAAGGGTTGAACGAATATTATTAACTACTTGATAACCCTGCCTTTTAGCAATGCTAACTCCTGCTGCTCCTGTAAATACTATTACCATAACAGTTGTAAAAACACCAATAAATTGACTTATTTCAAGTAAAAAGTATAACTCGATTAAGGGTACTACTATAAAGATCAATAAGAATTTATAAAACATATTTACCTTCCTCAGTTAAAAATAATCATATTTTTAGAATCTAATCTTCTTGATAATTAACATGACCTAAAAGCTCTAAATCATTGATCAGCAATCTAAAACGACAGCCTAGATATTTAGCAGCTTCTTTACACATTTCCATTCTATATAAATAGATTTCAAAATAATCCATTACCTGACTGATCGAAGAATCATAATCTATGCTCAAAGTTATTGTTTCATCTTCTGAATCAACTGATATTGTTGAATCCATAATTGCCAAATTAACCCGATCATGAATAAATGTAGAATCTTTTTTATTAACACGAGTTCTATGGGCATCACTTTTATCAGCTAAAATTAAAGCTGCTGTAATTGGACTCACTGCTTTACCAATATCAACATCATGATTGGCAATTGCTGTAGTTATTTTTGTAATATCTTTTAAAGGCACATCCAATCTTCTCAGTTCTGTATAGACAATATTTGCCCCAGAAATTCCGTGATGTTTTCTATTAAACATATTACCAACATCGTGTAAATATCCTGCAATAGCTCCAAACTCAACAGTCTTATCATCAAAACCTAAATCTTTTAAAATTCTTTCAGTTGTTTCAGAAACATAATTAACATGTCTAAAACCATGTTCTGTATAACCTTTTTCTGAAAGATAATGATTAGCCTCTTTGATCATATGCTGGAAATCAGGATTTGCTTTTATTTCTTTTAAAGTCAACATAATATTACCTCCCTAATTTATTTCAATAAATTTATTTTAATTATTATAGGTATTAATATATATTATCTAATATCCCGGGAGGTATTGCAAGTTAAGGAGATTACAATTTAGTTAAAAATTATCTCCATCTAAAATATTTCCGATCTGACCTAAAACAGATCCTTCGCCTTTTTGTTTACCTGAAATACGAGGAGCATTTTTAATAATTCTATCAGCAAGTCTGGAAAACGGCAGGCTCTGCAGATAAACAGTTCCTTTACCCTTAAGAGTAGCTAAAAATAATCCTTCCCCACCAAAAACCATTGATTTTAAATTTCCTGCTCTTTCAATATTATAATCTATACCTGCTGTAAATCCAACCAGACAGCCTGTATCCACTTTTATTTCATCATTGTTTAATTCCTTTTTAACTACAGTTCCGCCAGCATGAACAAAAGCTCTCCCATCTCCACTTAATTTTTGAAGAATAAATCCTTCGCCACCAAATAAACCACTTCCAAATCTCTTATTAAAAGTGATATCAACTTTTGTTCCCAAAGCAGCACATAAAAAAGCATCTTTTTGACAGGTGAATTGATTTAAGGGTAACTCCGAAAGTTCTAAAGCAATTATTTTTCCGGGATACGGTGCAGCAAAAGCAATTTTCTTTTTAGAATAACCGGTATTAGTAAAATGAGTCATAAAAATTGATTCACCGGTTATTGCTCTTTTACCAGCTCCAAAAACCTTCCCTAATAGAGAGTTATTTGCTTCACTGCCATCTCCCATTTTGGTATCAAATGAAATTCCATTATCCATCCAGTTCATTGCTCCAGCTTCAGCAATTACAGTTTCTTCTGGATCTAATTCTACCTCTACCACCTGCATGTCATCACCAATAATTTCGAAGTCAATTTCGTGGCTCTTCATTTTAACCCCTTCTTCCCTTGTTATTTTACAAACTTATTGAACTAAATCTGAAATTTCAGCAGGAGTAACCAAACGATCATCGTAAGAAATAATTAGCTCTTTTTCTGTAAATTCTACTTCATCTACTATCCCTGTATAAGCTTTAACTCTATCAATTAATTCTTCTGCCTGACAGGCCATCTCTTCTAAGCTAATTCTATATTCAACTGTATATTTTCTTCTGTGATTTTCTTTTTCTGCAAGTATTTCTTCTATTTGAGCCTCATCTAAATCACTGCTGCCGCAATCATTAGAACCACCGCCGCAGTTTCCACAGTGTTCTGACATTATATTCCCTCCCATCAATTCATTAATATATTTTCTACAACTATTATAACATAGTTTTTTTAAAATTTAATTAAAAATAAAAAAAACACCCTTATTTGTAATAAATAAGGATGTTTTAGGCTGCTATTGAATATTTTATGGTGAATTCAATTTAAAACTACAGCTGTTTTATAAAGCTTATTAGAAGATAAACTTAATTTTTTAAGTTGATTCTGCATAAAGGTGACTCTGATCAAAATCTTTTTCTTCTAAAAGTTTACGGGCTGCTGCTTCCATTGGTCCTGGACCACACATGTAAATCTTATAATCATCTAGATCATATTTATCCATAACATCTGTTACAAATCCTTTTTCACCTTCCCAATTATCATCAAAGGCTACTACCGGGATAAATTCGAATTTATCAGATTCAGCCTCCATTTTTTCAAAAAAGTCTCTATATAAAAACTGATTTTCTTTATTAACCCCATAAACTAGTTTGGCATTTTTAATCTTATTTTCGTTATTAACAACAGATTCTACAATTGGAATAAATGGAGTTATTCCTATACCTCCGCCAACTAGCATTATATTTTCTGCCTCAGTATCTACAACTAGTTCATGACCCATTGGTCCTTTAAGTTCAATCGCCTGCCCCTCTTTAAATTTTGAGAAAATAATGCTGGTTCCATATCCATCAGCAACTTTCATGACAGTTATTTTAATTAAACTGCCTTCATCCTCTATTCCTGCAATAGAATAGGCTCTATACATCTGATGCTTTTCAGAAACTTTTACCAAAATAAATTGGCCAGCTTCAACATCTATCTGATTTGGATTCTGCAGTCTAAATGAAAATTCTTTGATATTTTCTGACATCTCTTCAATATTTTCAATCACCGCTGAAATTTCATCTTTTTTATAGTAATCTAATTCGCCTTCTTCCCAGACATTAAAATCAGAAGCTGCATCATTTTTGATTTCTAGAATTCCTGCTGGGCAGTTTTCCATACAGGTATTGCAGCGAATACATTTTTCGTTATCTAATTGACCATTTTCATTCCATTCTAGATATGGTTCAAGCTGCATCGGACAGACTCTAGCACACATACCACATTCATGGCAGAGATCAGTGGATTCAATTGTTACTTTTTCATCAGTCTTTTGGTTTACCCCTAAAGCTTTTCCCGCCTTATAACTTGCCTGCTGAATAGTTCCCATTGGGCAGAACTGGCACCAGGTTCTGGGTGAATAAAAAATTGAGGTAATTCCTCCTAAAACTGTAACCATTAAATAGCTTGCTACAAAAATAAAACCTAATTTATCTAAAAATGGAGCCTGACCATAAATCCCCATAACTCTGATCAATTTTCTACCAACTTGAAAAGAGAAAAATGCTAAAAAAGCAATTCTTAAAATATTTGATTTAAAAAATTTGGGTATTTCTCGGTTTTTACTAAATTTCAACATCACTGCATCAAATAAGCTGCCGTGAGGACAAATATTCCCACACCAGTATCTTCCTTTAAAAAATGATGTTAATGATAAACCAAGCATTACTGGTAAAACAAAAAGTCCAAGTTTAGGAAACCATAAACCACCTATAGCAACTGTCAGGGTAAAAATCCAGGCATATTTTCTCAGCATAGTAAAAGTTCTATTTGTCTCAATATAATATAATGACTCAATATTTTCCATTTAAATCCCTCCAATTATAATATTGTATTATTTGAATATAACAATATAATAATTATAATCAAATGTCAATAACTAAAATTAAATTTTTAAACTAATTTAAGCTTATTTATCTGAATAAATTAAAGGATTTTAATCAATTTTATAGAATTGAATGAATACATGCATTATATTTGAAGGAGTTGACATTATGGATTTAAATGGATTAGCACCAATTAGAAAACTTGATATCGGTATTTTGAGGCAGACTCTAAATACTGATAATTTAAATACAGATGAAAGCAAGGTCAAAAATAAAGGGGTTGAACATTTACCAGAGATTTTTAGGCTGATTGCATCTTTAGAAGATGATACCCAAAAAATGCTGCTCGACAGCTGGGCTAAATTAGAAATGCCGTTAAATGAAAAAACAGTAGGTCAACTTTTAGAGTATTTGGGTAATAAACCGGCCTTAAATACTCAAGATAAAATGGCGGTTATAAAAGCTTTTGCCTTTTTAGAAAGTAATGGTCTTCCCTACTCAGAAAAATTTGTTGATGCATTACGATCAATTTTTAATAATAATGGAAATCTGGCGGCTGATCTTGAACAATATATCAACTCCAATAATTCAATAAGTGAGGAACAACTAAGTCAGCTTCTAGAAAATTCATCTTTATCTGAACTAAAAGAATCTATAATAGATTTAAATAGTTTAACTGAACCATCTCAAAACACACTAAATAAAGAAGCGGCTGCTTCAACTCAAAATTTAAATGTACAAAATCCTGAATCCACTCCGGCTCCTCCAGCAAATAATGAAAACATTAGTAACTTAAGTCCTGATTTTTTGAATAGTTTTAATAATTTAGACCAGGAGACAAAAACTCTAATTTTAAATAATCTAGATACTACTGCTAAAAACTTTGATCAAAATACTATTAAAATCCTAAATAATTATTTAGCTGAAAATAATATTGAATCTTTTTCTGAAAAGACTGCTGTATTAAAATCATTTGCTTTTCTAGAGAACAACCAGCTTCCTTTAGCCGAAAGCTTAGTTGATGAAATGAAAACAAATTTTCAGAATTCTAATCTTGAAAATATGATTACTGAAATTGAAAGCAAAAATGAGTTGTTTAAAAATCTGCTTGAAAATAATTCTTCAATTATTAATAAAAATGAATCAACTTTAGATCTAAATACAGAAGCAGCTAAAATTGCAGCAAAATTAAATGATTTTTCTAAGATTTCTGATCAAATAGTTTCACTTTTTAATAAAAGTGGTGGTGAAAGTGAAGAAAAAATTGCTGATAATTTTTTGGGACAAAAAATAATTAATTTACAGCAGCAGGATATAAATACTCCTCTAATGCTGGCTTTAGAAATTCCAGTCCAATTACAAGAAAATAAAATGTCTTCACTGCTCTTAAAAATCGAAAAAAATAGTGGTGATGAAAATAAAGCTGAACAAAGTAATACAGGTTATAACATTACTTTTATTTTGGAGTTTGAAAACATAGGACCAATTAAAAGCAATATTAATATTAACCAAAAAAAAATTAACACCAGTTTTTTTACTGAAAGCCATGAAACTGCAGAATTGATCAAAGATAATATTGCTAAATTACAGTCAGCTCTCTATAAAAATGATTTTGAAATTAATCGAGTTCATATAGAAAATTTTGAGGATTTCGAAGAAGAAAAAACTAAATTTTTTAATAAAATTATTCTTCCTGAATTAAATGATAGCAATCAAGAAGGTAAATATAGGCATATTGATATAAAAATATAAAGCCTCTTCGCTATTTAGTGTGGGTTTTCATTGTTCTTTTATTTAATCTCGTTGAATTTGTTCATTTCAATCTCCAATTATGGTATACTTTACCTATACTATAACAGGAGATGATTTTAATGTTTAATAATATAGATTTATTCACCCAGGCTTTAGGAATTAATGACCCATGGAAACTTGATAAATTAGATTTTAATAAAGATGATGGTCGACTTGATATCTACATTTCTCATAAAAGAGGCAGTAAATTCCCCTGCCCTGAGTGTGGTAAAAAATCATCCATTCACGATACTAAAGAAAGAACCTGGAGACATCTTAACTTCTTTCAGTATAGAGCCTATATACATGCTAAAATGCCGAGAACAAAATGTACAGAACATGGAGTGCTTCAGGTGAAAGCACCCTGGGCTGAACCAGGTTCAGGCTTTACAATGCTTTTTGAAGCCTTCATTATGGAATTAGCAAAAGCAATGACTGTCAATGAAATAGCTGATTTAGTCGGCGAACACGATACAAGACTCTGGAGAATATTAAACCGTTATGTCGATGAAGCCCGTGCTAAAGAAGACTACAGCAGCACCAATAAAATTGGTATTGATGAAACTTCAAGCAAAAAAGGACATAATTACATCACAATATTTGTAGATCTGGATCAATCAAAAATAATCTATATTACTGAAGGTAAAGACTCTTCAACTGTTGATTCTTTTGCCTTAAGTCTAAAATCACATAATGGTGATCCTAAAAACATTAAAAAAGTCTGCTGTGATATGTCTCCTGCTTTTATTAAAGGCGTTGCTGAAAACTTTTCTCAAGCTAAGGTTACCTTTGATAAGTTTCACGTAATGAAAGCCGTTAACAAAGCTGTAGATCAGGTCAGACGCAATGAACAGTCTGATAACAAGGAACTCAAAAAGACAAGATACATCTGGCTTAAAAACAAGAACAATCTAACTAAAAAACAACAGAAAAAGTTCAAATCATTATCTGAGATGAATCTAAAAACATTGAGAGCCTATAATCTTAAATTAGCTTTACAGGAGTTTTGGGATATAGATGACCTCACAACAGCAGCAAGCTATCTACAAAAATGGTATCTCTGGGCGATCCGCAGTCAGCTGGAACCAATGGTTGAAATAGGTCGATTTATTAACAGACACTGGCAGGGCATAATGAATTATATTGAAAGTCATATTAACAATGGAATCTTAGAAGGCTTAAACAGTATTGTTCAGACCATAAAAAGAAAAGCCAGAGGATTTAGGAATTTAAATAATTTCATGACAGCTATCTATTTAAAGTGCGGTAAACTTGATTTTGATTTACCTCAAGCATTTATTTAAGTCTAAATTTATGCTGTATTGAGAGTGTATTTATATTCCATGTTACCATTAATGTTAATATATGACATTTGTGTTACCCACACTAAATAGCGAAGAGCCAATATAAAACTGAAATGAGGAAAAAAGATGGCAGCAGATAGCAAAAATAATTTGGATAAAGAACATCTTAAAAAAACGGTTGCTTTAAAATATGATCACACTAAAGATAGTGCTCCAAAAATTATCGCCAGTGGTAAAGGAAATATTGCCGAAAAAATTTTAAAAAAAGCTAAAGAAGAAAACATCCCTATCAAAGAAGATAAGGATGTTGTTCAAGTACTCGCAGAATTAAATGTTGGAGATGAAATTCCCGAAGAACTTTATACTATTATTGCTGAAATTCTTTCATTTTTTTATGATTTAGAAGAGCTTCAAAGTAAATAATAAGACTTAGATGCTATAATTTATTCAAATTGAAATTACTCTAAAGAAATATCGGCCTGGTACCATTTAATAAAGTCTTCTATAAATTCTGCTGGAAGTAATTCTAAATGAATTACGAGTTCATTTTCAGCATTTATAGTTTTTATGTCATCTGAATTTTCTTCATCATATTTTATAACAAACTTCCTGCCGGCAAGTTCATAAAGTTTATCATCAATATCTTCAAGTTTTCTAAAGTGTGGTATTTCTACATCTTCTCCTCTTAATGACCGAAAAATAATTCTTTCTATATCTTTTCTATTTACCACCTTGGTTTTTAAATGATCATTGCCTTTGACAACTATTGTTCTGTTTGTCAAAATTATTTCTTTATCCCAAACTTTATAACTGCTGATAATAACAGCTAAGGTATCAAAAGCAAATAAAAGTACTGCTGAAAGGTAAATTAAATAAATTAAAAGTTTTTGATAAAATCCAATTCCCGGGTAAAAAAATTGCAGTAAAATACCTGCCATTAAAATTCCAACTGGAGTATAAAGCTTCTCTAAAAATTTATATTTGTTGTATTGATAAGTATCTTCCATATTTGCTGCCTCCATCTCAGTAAATTATTAAAATTTATTCTTGTTATTTTAATTCTGTTATTATTTATTATTCTAGAGATAGAATTATAATCCTGCTTGGTAAAAGAAAAAGCTCCCCGCAGGAGCTTTTAATTTATTCAAATTATTTTATAGCAAAGCTAACATCAAAATCGCCAAGTTCAGTGTTAAAGTTAACCATAAGCACTGAATCGGCTTCAGAAGTAATATTGATTTCTTTTCCGGTTACAATCTGAGGTGGAACAATATCACATTCAAGATCTTGTTCTGATAAACCTACTGTAGCTTTCCCACTTATTATATTACCTAATTCTCCCATAGCAGATGTAACAAATTTATCGAGTGTGTCCATTTCCATACCAGACATTGCAGCTACTACTTTTAGGGCCATTTCTTCAGAAAAGCTATAAACAATTGATCCTCTTATATCTCCAGTCATGCCAATAATAACATTAGCTTCCTTATCAGTTATCAACTCTTCTTGAACAGACATTTTTCCTTTTTCAGGTTTAAGAGATAACATAGTTTCAAAAACTGAATCAGTTGCTGCAATTATTGGATTTAAGTATTTAACATCCATTAATTAATTTCCTCCTTCTATTTAACTGAATTAATATGTTCGCCAATATCCTGATCTGTTGATGCTACATGATTAATCAACCAGGTTAATAACCTTCCACTAAACTCCAGAACAAAATCTTCATCATAGTCATTTTCTTTATATTCTTTTTTAAATTCAGCAATTTCTGCTTTGAAATCTTCATGTATCTTATGATGATTTTCATAGTCTGGATAATTATATCTTTTCTGCAGTGCTTCTTCAGCATTGAAATGTGTAACTACATATTCTCCCATAAAATCTAAAGTTTTTTCAATTTCTTTTCTTTTTTCTTCTTTGTCCTGGTCACTTCTTACAGTTACTATAAAGTCACCTAAACGCTTAAAAAGCTCTTCATGTTGGCTGTCAACAAGTTCTACTCCAATTTTGTATTCATCTTTCCAGATCATTTTTTCACTCCTTTATCGATTATCAAAAAATTTAAGCTTATATAACTTTATTCTTTATAATAATAACTATTCCTGCTTTTAATTTATTTTTTTGAATTGATTTTTGCTTTGAAGAATAAATTATCATCTATATAATCTGCAATCAATTAAAGTTAAATTTTATTGATATCGTAAATTATATGCTAAAAATTAAAAGAGTGAACAGGATTTTCTAATCAAAACTATTTATATTTTAATATATATCAAGACTTTTATCAAATTAATACCAAAAAAATTACTTATATTTATTTTTAAAAAGAATTTTTAAGAATTGTAATTTATAATGAACAAGGATATAATAAAATTAGGAAACTAATAATTTCAAATATAAGGAGGATTAATAATGAAATTAAAATTCACTTCTTTTCTTTTAATCAGCATTTTATTACTTGCTTCGATTTCGGCAGCAGCTCTAGAACTAGATGATTTTGATAAAAATCTACTTGTTAGAGTATTTAAAGATGTTAATGATGATGATTTAGAATATATGGCCAGACTGGGTCTGGACAGTAAGGATATTAGCTTGATTTTATATTATTACAGTAATTCAGATAAAAGATTGGACAGAGATGAACTTGATCGATTGGTTCGAAATAGAGAAAGAATTAGTGAATTCCACAGATATTATGGTTTACCCCAGATTATTTTTGATGACGATTTAGTAAGATTCAGACATCCTAAAAGGGATAGACATTTTCCACCTTTAGATACTAAAAAATATGATAAAAAGTATGAATTTAAAGGTGGCACTGAAATTATTAAGGTTAGAGGAAATAACTATGACTACAAGTATAATAATAAACGAACAGGTGTCGAAGAAAAAATAGAAATTAAAAATCAGAAATATGAATATTATTATAAAGATCGTAATATGATAGAAATGCTTGATGTGCATCATGCAAATAATAAATATAGCTACTACTATAAAAATTTAAATACTGGTAGAACTATCAAAAAATCAGGCAGAGGTAGAGAAGCTAATAAATATAATGTTTACGAAGAATTAAAAGAAAAATATAATAAGATGGAAGATGATGATGACTGGGATGACGATCATGATGACTGGGACGATGATGACAAATATGATGACGATGATTGGGATGAAGATGAAAATGATGATAATAGTGATAACGATGATAATAATGATATCAATGTAAAACTAGATCTTGAAATTGATTTGAGTGATCTTTTCAATTAATCTACTAAATCTTTAAAGTGATTTTTTAAGATTAAAGGGACCAAAATCTGGTCCCTTTTTGATCTGTTCTATTAATTTCACTTTACTCATTATGAACAATTTTTCTTAAATAATTAACTACTTTATTTCTAAATTCATCGACAATATCATAGACAACTGGAATAATAATTAGAGTTAATATTGTAGAAAATAATAATCCGCCAATAACTACTACAGCTAAAGGCTGTTGAGTTTCAGCACCTGTACCAATTCCAACTGCAAGCGGCATCATTGCCAAAACAGTAGTTAATGTTGTCATTAAGATTGGTCTTAATCTTATCGGTGCTGCTTCTAAAATAGCCTCTCGACGATTCATTTTCTCTTTGCGATTATTAATGTAATCAATCATAACTATAGCATTATTAACTACAATTCCAACCAGCATTATGGCTCCAATCATACCATAAGTACTCAATGACATACCGGTAATAATTAAAGCTATCACAGCCCCAGCAGCCGAAAGAGGAACTGTAAACATAATGACAAAAGGATATATTAATGACTCAAACTGAGCTGCCATGACCATATAAACTAATAAGATGGCCATTACCGCTGCTATAATTAACTGAGAAAAAGACTCATCCATCTCCTGGGCTTCACCACCATAGCTTAAAAGGTAGTTTGTCGGAAGATTCAATTCTGCTGCCATTATTTTTTCAACATCCTGCTGGACTTCACCAAGTGCACGTTCAAAAGTATCAGCACTAACAGTAATATAACGCTGCTGATTTTCGCGCTCAATAGCTGAAAAACCACTACCTGGGCCAATTTCGGCTAATTGAGATAATAAAACTGAATCTCCATTTGCTTTAAATATTTTTAAGTTTCTCAAATTATTTAAAGAGCGGCGGTCAGCTTCAGCCAGCTGAATAATTATATCGATTTCTTCTCCAGCCTCTGTTAATTGATCGACAGTACTGCCGTCTAATGCCATTTCAGCATAAGTTATAATTTCTCTTTCAGTAAATCCCTGATTTTGAATTTCTCGCCTGTTTAAATTAACATGAATTTCCGGGTTTCCTCTTTCAAGCGACAGATCAGTATTTCTTATACCCTCAATCTTATTGAGTAGTCTTTCTGCATTTTCACCATAGTTAAGTAGTGTTTCTAAATCTGATCCACTTATTTTAACTTCAATCGAACTACCACTGCCACCTCGCATTGAGCTCTGGGCAGCTACATTAATTCTTGGACCGGCAATGGCAGCAGTTTTATTTCTAATTGCTTCTGCAACCGCTTCAACATCCTGCTGGCGCTGATCCTGAGTAATTAATTCAATACTAAAACGAGCCCGACCATTGTTTACCCTAGCAGTTACATTTTCTATCTCTTTAATCTCTTTAATCTGATTATAAATTTCTTTTGCTATTTGGTCACTGCGTTCAATTGTCGAATTATCAGGCATCGAAACATAAACTCTAATTGAACCCTGATCTGAAGCTGGCATATATTCGGTGGTGATTGGAATAAAACCAAAGTAAATTCCTGATCCAAAAAAGATAAAAAAGACTATTAATCCGACTAGTATTTTATAGCGATTTTTCAGTGCTTTTTTGAGTATATTCTGATAAAAATTTAGATATTTTTTATCTTTTAAGGCATTATTATTTTCATTATGACTAATTTTTAAGGCTTTAGAAGATAACATTGGAATAAAGGTTAGAGCGACTAAAAGTGAGGCAAATAAAGAAAAACTTACTGTTAAAGCCATTGGAGTAAAAAGTTCTGCCATCATGTCTTCAACAAAAACAATTGGAATAAATACTGCAGCAGTAGTTAAGGTAGAAGCAAAAATTGCTGTTGTCACCTCAGAACTACCTGCTTTAGCTGCTTTAAACCTATCCAGGCCTTTTGCTCTTTTTCTATAAATATTCTCCAGGACAACAATTGAATTATCAACGATCATTCCAACTCCAAGAGCAATACCACCAAGAGTAATTGTGTTGATGCTTAGATCTGTAAAAAACATTATTGCAAAAGTTGCTAAAATAGAAGTTGGAATTGCAGTAGCAATAACTATAGTACTGCTGATATTTCGCAAAAATAAGTATAAAATTATTACTGCTAAAATACCACCTATAATAAAGTTCTGCTGTACACTTGCTAGGGAATCTTTGATATATTCAGCATTATTACTGGTAATAACAATTTCTAAATCACTATAACTCTGCTTTAAATTTTCTACAGCAGTTTCAACCTCATTGGCCACAGATACAATATTACTGTCACCCTGTTTTTGAATTGAAAGACCAACACTTTCTCTTCCATTTAAATAACTAATGCTGCTTACATCTTTATAACTGTCTTCTATTTTTGAAATTAAAGTCAGTGGTATTTCATCTCCAGCAGATGTTCTAATTTTAAGATTCCTAATATCATCTACAATTTCAAATTCTCCCTGGGCTCTAACTGAAATTTCTTCTTCTCCCACCATAACACTGCCCAGTCCACCATCCTGGTTTGAGGCTCTAATAACAGAAGCAATCTGATCTAGGCTAATTTGATAGGCCTCTAGCAGGTTTTGATCAATATTTATTTTTATTTCTCTTTCTCGACCACCACTTATTTCGGCAGCTGCTACTCCATTAATCTTTTCTAATTCAGGCTGAATACTATCTTCAGCAATAGTTTTTAATTGTTCTGCTTCCATCCCAGCAATAGAAATTTCCATGATTGGCTCGGCATTGGGATCAAAGTTTCTAATTCTAGGGGTTTCAGCACTATCAGGCAGCCTATTTTCTATTTCTGCCATCAAATCTCGTAAATCATTCTTAGCTTCGGTTAAATCTGTACCATAATTAAGCCGGAGCATTACCCAGGAAAATCCTTCCCTGCTTGTTGTACTTAAAGTATCAAGCCCATCTAAAGTAGCTACACTCTGTTCTATGGGTCTGGTTACCAATTCTTCTACTTCTTCTGGACTGCCACCACTGTAGGAGGTTGTAATCATCAAAAAAGGCATTTCAATATCTGGAGTAAGCTCTAAGGGGAGCATTGTCAAGGCAACTCCTCCAATCAGAACAATTACTAAAATAATCATAGTTATCGCTACAGGTCGGTCAACAGATAGATTTGAAATTTTCATTACTGTTCACCTCCAGCAGCTGTAGTAACTTTAATTCCATCTCTTAAGTTTTCTTTTCCAACTGCTGCAGCTTTTTCTCCTTCTTCGAGGCCTGAACTAATAACAGCATGATCTTCATTTTCTAAAAATACTTTTACTGATCTTCTTTTTGCAGTAGAATCTTTGATAATATAAATATAATTCTCTCCATTTTCTTCTAAAAGTGCATCTTGAGATATGATTACTACATCATTGGCTCTAGCAGTAATTAAACTAACAGCGGCATTCATCCCAGCTTTTATTACTTTTTCTGGATTATCTATTTGCATTTTCACTGGAAATGTATTTCTTGCTTCAGCAGTTCTGGGAGAAATACCAATTATTTCACCCTCAAATTCCTGATCAATAGAATTAAAATAGGCTTTTATTGTTTCTCCTTTTTCTAAATCATTAATATATAATTCACTAATATAAGCTGTTAGTTCGATCTGACTAATATCAGTAATGATTGCTGTGGTATCAGCTGTTATTTTCTCACCTGCTTGAGCGTTAAGATAAGAAACTATACCAGAAATTGGCGTTTTTATTTTCCTGTCATTTTGGTTTTTAACTGCCCTTTTTAAGTTTAGTTCTGCTCTTAATTTCTGTGATTCTAATTTTTTTATCTGTTCTTTTCTGGCTCCTGCTTTTAAAAGTTCTAAAGATTTTTCTGCAGAAATATAGCTGCTCTCTGCAGCAGTTAGCTTGTTTGCGGCTTGCTCTAATTCCTGTTTTGAAATATATTCATCTGCATATAATTCTTTTTGTCTTTGATAATTTTCCTGCTGCAATTTTAATTCAGATTCTGCTTCTTTTACTCTTGCCTCCTGCTGTGCAATTTCTGCCTTTAAAGGACCATTTAAAGCTTCTTCTAAATCTGCTTCCGCACTCTTTAGGGCAGCTTCAGCCTCCAAAATATCCAGCTCTGAATCACTGGTGTCCAGTTCAATTAAAAGATCATTTTTCTCAACTTCATCACCCAGTTGATAGTTAACTGAAGTTATGAAATCTCTAATATCCGAAGTTATTTTCACTTCTTTTTTTGCCTCTGCTTTGGCTGTGACTGTGATTTCGTCTGTAAAGTCACCTCTAAAGCTTTCTACTGTTTCAACAGCTACTGAAGCAGCATCAGAGTCGGCTTCTACTCCCTGGCCGCGTCCGCCACCACCTCCACCGCCACTCTGAGCATAAACTGCAGCAGGTTCAGCAGTAATAAAAAAAGTACTGCTGAAATTAAAACTAACTAAGCTTAATAATAGTGTTAATACAATTATTGTTTTTTTATTCATAGTCTCTCCGCCCCTTATCTAACTTAAAAATTCCTTTATTTAAAGCCTGGCTTAATTTTAGTTTTTCAATTAAAACTCTGTCTCTGCTGTCTTGAAGCTGTGTTAATTTTTGATAAAAATCTATTTCCTGAAGCAGATAATCTTTATCTGTTATTATACCTTTTTTCTGCTTTTCTTCTGCTTCTTTTAAATCTAGTTCTGCTTTTTTTAGTTCCAACTCTGATTTTTGTAGCTGTCTATTGAAATTTGAGAGTTGATTTAACATAGACTGCAGCTCAATTTTCAGCTCTTTTTCTTGATTTGATATTTCTTTCTCAGTTAATTTCAATCTGGCTTCAATTTTTTCTATATTATTTTTTTTAGAACCACTATCAAATAAATCATAACTTAAAGAAACTCCTAATATACTCTCATCTTCATCATAATCATAATTTCCGCTTAAATTTAGTTCAAAATCAGATCTTGCCTTAGTATTTAATTCATTTTTTAGAATTTCTATATTTATATTTTTGGCTAAAAGTTCACTGTTTTCTTGAATAAAAAACTCATATAACTCTTCAAATTGATACGAGTTATAATCAAAAACAAAAGCTTTTAGCTCTGATTCTAATTTTTTTCTATCTTCCAGCAATAGACTTTCTTCTTGGGTTAAATTTAAATCAACTTCTAAACTATCTTTCTGTTTTTCAAATTCATTTTTTGAATTTAAATAAGAATTTTCTGCTTCCAAAAAAGAAATTTCTGCAGCCAGCATTTCACTTTTAGTAATTTCATTAATTTCTGATTTTCTTCCCGCTCTTTTTAAAGCCAGAGCAGCATCATTTTTGGTTCTAGACAAGTTTTCTACTTCTTTTTTTTGATTTAAAAGATTTAAATAATCAGAGCTAAGTTCAATAATTATTTGATCTTTAAGTTTTAAATATTCAGCTTCAGCTAAAATTATTTCTTTTTTAAGTTCAAAATATTGATTTTCTAATTCACTATTAGTGCCTGGTAATAAGGGATAAGAAAAGCTAAAGTTATAATTTTCTCTGCCCTGGTCATCTAAAATAGCTCGTTGGGAAATCTCAGCTCCTGAAAGAAATTCACGTTTAAAGTTCAAATTTGCTCTACTGCCATCATAAACTGACTGTTCCGAAAAACTATTTGTATAAGAATTTGAATTATTATCTATTTCTCTGCTTAATGCTTCAAAAAATGCTGCTTTTTCTGCTGCTGCATTAGGAGAAATTGTTAGAAAAAATGTTAAAATTAATAGACTCAGAACCATTGTTTTAAAGTTTTTTTCAGTCATTTAAAATCACTCCAGCCTCAAGACCAGCTGTTTGGGCCAGTTCTTCAGCAGCCTGATAATAATCTAAGATTGAGTTTAAATACTGATATTTTTGAGTTAAAAAAGCAGCCTCAGTTTCTAAGACAGCAGTTTTAGTTATTATTCCCAGATCATATTCTTTTAAACTCTGTTGGTATACATTTTCTGCCCTATCTTTTCTTTCTTTTTGAACTTCAATTTTAGCCTCTGCCTGAGTTAAGGTCAGATATTCTGCTTTAATTTGATTTTCCAATTCTTCTTTTTCATTTTCATAATTTTTTTCTGCTTTTTCAATAGAAATTTCAGCTATTTTTTGATCAATTTCAGCTGCATCAATATTGGAAACTTTATTTTCTATTTCAGCCAGTTTAGTTTCTGATTCAGCAATTTTTAACAAAAAACTGTTATCAAAAGCTGATTTTAGAATTTGGGTTTCTTTGATATTCCAATAATTAATCTCTTTAACTGATTCTAATTCAATTTCATTCTGAAGACCTAATTCATTTTTAAAATTAAGTTTCTGCAGCTGATAATTATTTTCTAAGTCTTCGACAATAATCTGCTTTTCTCGGTAGTCATTCTGCTGTTCTGTTAATTCTCTTCTATTAATATCTTTTAACTGAAAGCGTTTCTCCATTTCTGCTAAAAGCCTTGCTTCTACTTCCAGCTTCAATTTTTCTGCTTTCTTTTCTTCAGCCAACGATAATAGCCTTAAATAATCATTAATAACAGATTTAATAATATTACTTTTTTTGCTGCGGTAGTTTTCACTATTATTAAAAAATCTAATTTCAGCTTTTAAAGATTCAGAATTTATTTCAGCCGCATTATTTTCAGCTCTTGTCTTTATTAATTCCAGTTCTGATATTTGCTGCTCAAATTCTGCAATTTTTAAATCTTTATTATTTTTCTCAGCCAATTTAACAGCATCAGTTAATGATAAATCTGCTGCTTCACTCAAAGGTGAGATAAATAAAATTGCTAAAATGAATAAAATTATTATCTGTTTTTTTAGCATTTAACTGCCCCCCAAAATTATTAATAAAATAATTCCTACTATTATAATAATTTTCTGCAAAAACCATTTAAAACCTTTAAAAGGCCGGAAAATATCCGGCCTTTTTTAAAATATTATTTATTTTTTAAATTTATTTAGTGGCAGAAACCGGCTCCATATCCAAATCCTCTATTAGATCTAAAGCTACCAGTTCTTCCACGATCGTTAAAAGATCTTCCCATCATTCCATAGCCATATTCGTCAAATCCATGGTGGCCAAAAGCTCTGTTGGAAAAACTATTTCTGCCATAATCCATCTGAGATCTTGGACCAAATTCATTGTTATAGCGACCTTGGAAACGTTCTTCATAATTTAAACGATTTTCTTCAATTTGCTGTAGTTGTTCTTCTGTCATTACTGCTTCTATATTTTCCTGGTGAGCAATTCTTTTTTCATCCATTTCAACTAAAACAGTTTCTATTTCATCTTCTACTGCTCCAATTTCTGCATAAGATGCTCCTCGGAATTCTAAATCTCTTATTTCACGGTTTAAATCCTGTAGTTGAGCTCTTAAATCTGCAGTTTCATTATAAAATTCTTCTCTTAAATCAGCAATATGATTGATCTGTTCTTCACTTAGTTCAACTCTGTTATAGCCAACACCATAATCTCTTTGATCCTGATTGTAACGGGGTTGATTATTTGCAGCTCCCATTTTAGACTGTGCCCCCTGAGCAAAAACTGCACCTGTAAATACTGTTCCTAATAAAAGCATCACCAATAAAGTTGTTAATAATTTTTTCATATCTAATTCACTCCTTAAGTATTTTTTATTTGCTTTTCTTAACTTCTGACTTCATTATAAGAGTGAAATATGAAGGAATTATGAATTTCTTAAATTAATTTTAAATTTTTATCGAGGTTTTCTGTTTTTTAGTTTTTTATCATATCTTAAAATAGTTAATTAAAAGATAAGTTATCAGTGAAGTTAGTCCACATAATACACTACCCCAGATAATATCGATCACAGTAATCATCACAGGCCAATCTTTGATAGTTGCTAGATTTGTCATATCATAGGTAGCGTAAGTAATGAAGCCAAAGAAAGCACCAACACCTAAGGCATATTGCCAGCTTGATAATTCTACTGCTCTATTTATTACAAAAAAGAGCAGGCCAGCTATATAAAAGATATAGAATACTGCAGCTGCTGTCATATTAAAATTATCTTTAAGTAAAAAGCCAAGCTGCTCTCTGTAGAGATTTTTAGCTACGGCACCTAGCCAGACAAGATCAACAGAAAAAAAGACTACAATTGCAATTAAATATGATTTTATATAAAACATCTTTATTCCTCTTTTCTATTTCTATTATTTTATATTTTCAATCATCTTCTACTTTAATATTTTCTAACTGTCTGACCCGTAAGCCTGTCATTACATCTGAACGAGTGATTATGCCTTTTAATTCATCACCTTTCATAACTAAAAGTCTTCCAATATCTTTTTGAAAAAGTAATTTAAATGCCTCAAATAATTCATCTTCTTCTTTAACACAGTGTAAATCTTTATTCATTATACTTTGAACTGGAGTATTGCGATATTCATCCTGAGGAATCTTTTTTGCATCTTCCATTGTCACTATCCCAACCACTTTTTCATCTCTTAAAACAGGAAAACCAGAATGTTTGTCAGCAAGCATTTTTTCGATTAAGCGGTGAATACTCATGTTTACCGGAACTGTTTTTACATCTGTTGTCATTAAATCTTTTACTTTTAAATTAGAGAGAGCAAATTTAATATTACTGAATTGATGTTCCTGTGATGCTCCAATATAAATGAAAAAAGCAATAAAAACTAAGAGAAAGTTCCCGCTCATAAAACCAAAAATACCAAAAACCAAGGCAAATGCTTTCCCAACTCTAGATGCGATTTCAGTTGCCCTTCTAAATGATGTTTTTTGAGCAATTACAGCCCTTAACATCCGACCACCATCCGATGGAAAAGCAGGTATCAAGTTAAAAATAGCAAGGAATATATTTAACTGACCTGTATATAAAATGATTAAACGCAGATCTTCAAATATAAATGTTGGAGCAAAACGAGCTGCAGCCACACATAGAAAACCAATAAAAAGACTAGTTAAAGGACCACTTGCTGCAATTTTAACCTCATTTTTAGGATCTTTAGAAATTTCTTCAATATTTGCCAGTCCTCCAAAAAGCATTAAAGTAATATCTGTTGTTTTAACATCTTTAGTTCTAGCTACAAGTGAATGTGCCAGTTCATGAATTAAAATACTGATAAAAAGCATCACTGCCATGATAAAGCCTAATAAATAAGGGTTTAAAATCAGCTCTCTCCTGGCAATGTCCGTATTTTCGGTTAGATAAATAATATTACTGCCAAAGGCCCAGGCAAAAAACGGCAAAACCAACAGCAAACTAAAATGAATTTTTACAGGTATTCCAAATAAATGACCAACTGTAAAAGAATTTTTCATTTTTATCACCCCAATCCAGAAATGATGAACATTAATAAAGTCTTTTTTGATCCATTAAATAATCAAAGTCTGCTTTTAAAACTCTCATCACATTTTCAGAAAGCTCTATCTTATTATCAATGATAAATTGCTCAAATTTAACATCAATTTCTGAATCAGCTTGAGCTGCTTGATTTAAATAGCCTCTTATTTTGATAATGGAAAAATTATCAATTTTATTTTTTTCTTTAATCAACTCTAGCCTTTTTAAAATTAATTTTTGTATGCTTTTTAAAGAAGCTGCTTTGTTTTTATAAGGTAAAAGGGCTGCCTCTGAATAAACTCCCTGAGATAAACTATGGTAATCATTTGCTGTTAAATGAGCTGCTGCAAATAAAGAAGCTCCATTTGGATTTATTCTATTGACTTCTTCTACCTGATCTATTAATTGATCGGGGGTTAATTTAAAAACTGAGATACCAGGATAGAGTGGATCAGTTAGCACATTTCGATCTTCTTTAATCCAGCGTCTTAATTCCGAAAAGAGGTTTTCTGTATAGGTCATTGGAACTACAAAATCTACAAAATCTTTTTCAAGCCAGAGCGACCAATCCTGTAACGCCCGATAGCGAGCTTCCTCTCTTCCTGGGATCACATCAGCTGATATCAATAACTTGGGATCAACATTTTTTAGCTTTTTAGAAACTTCTTTTACCATTTCAGTAACTAAATTTTCTCTATATTTATTCCAGAGAGAAAAATCTGAACTGGAGCTTTTTATTTGAAAGGGATCCATTCCATATTTTTCTTTAAATCCTTCTACTGTACTTTTATCATAACCAAAACTACCTCTATATTCTTCTGGAAAACGAATATAATCTAGATTAATTCCCTGGATATCATAATTTTTAACTAAATATAGGTATCTCTGCTGCAGAAAATCTTTTACATCCTCTCTGGCAGGTGAAAGCCAGGTTGAATCATGATAGCTGACAATATTACCTTCTTTGTCTTGATTAGCCCATTCCGGATTTTCAGTCAAAATTTTGCCCGGACTGCCGCTTGTATTCTCATTAAAAACCCAGACCCAGGGATGGATTTCTATCTTTCTTTTTTTTGCTTCTTCAATTAAAATTTCTAAAGGATCTTCTTCCCAACTGCTGAATTGGGAATCTTGTTCAAATAATTTATTATCAGGAATAACTGCTTTTCCCTTATAAAATGTTTCAGGAAATATCACATTAAAATTTGCTTTTTGAGCCCTATCTAATAATTTTTGAACTCCAGCTCTACCATTTAATCTGGCAAAAGTTCCATTGTCCAGCCAGAAGGCTCTAAGCTGTACTGGTTTTGATTCTATAATTTTCATTCGTATTTCGTCGGATTTATTGGTTATAATATATTCTAATTCCTGGACTTGACGATCTCTTTGCTGCTGATATGCCTGAATAAGTTCCTGGTATAGACTATCTAGTTCTTTTAAATTGGATTCAACTGTTTGCTTATCTATAATCCTAAAGTCAGATTCAGCTTCTTTTAAATTTTTATCCAAATTATTTAAAGCACGTTCTGCATCTCTTAGCTCTAATAATGACTTTCGATATTCCTTTGGTTCAAAATATGCAGCTGAACTGAGGGAATAAACAAATAATACTGCAGCAACAATTAAAATTATAAATTTTATTTTCCTATTCATTATTATTCTCCTCATTTAAGATCTGATTCCATTCTTTTTCCATATTAGTTAAGGCTTCTTCAGCAGTAATTTTGTTAGCAAATGCCTTAGCAAACTCCTCATCTAATACTTTGATTAGTTTATCTGCTTTAGGGTGGATTAAAGTTAGATCTTTACTTTTTGGCAGCTGTTCTCGTAAAATCTTTTGAGCTTCAGTTTTCAAAGCTTTTTTAGACTCAATTTTTGTGATGATTTCTTCTTTTTCTGTTTCTAATTCTGCACTATCATCTACAGCAGAAGATAAGATTGAAGTTCTCTGACTAAATTCTCGCTGTGATGCCGGTGAAGTTATCAGTGCGGCAAACTCTGCTGCTTCTTTTTTATGATCCGCTCCTTTTGGAATAACTAAATTCATTAACGGGGAATTAACTATACCATCTTTAGCTGTTGGAATAACCGCCAAAGCTGTTTGTTCCCTCAAATAATCTGACTCGTTTTCAATTTCATCTAAAAATTGTGGTGCAGCAAATAAGATGGCTAGGTCATTTTTTTTATAGCGTTCTAAGGCGACATTGAAACCAGAGTTAAGAGTATCTTTTGGAATTACACCGGCTTCAGCTAATTTTTGGTATCTAATGATTATTTCTTCAGCAGCTTTAGTGTTAAATGCTGCTTTTTCTCTTTTATTATTATCTTCAAATAAATCTATCCCTGCCTCTATAAACTCATGGTGAATTTTTAATTGGGGCATTAAAGCATAGATTCCTGTTTTTTTAGTTATTTCTTTAGCAGCTGCAAATAACTGCTCCCGGTTATTAATAACTTTTGTTGGATCTAGACCTGCTATTTTAAATATTTCCTGATTGTAGACCATTAATTTAGAACTAACATACCAGGGGAAAGCATAGTATTTTTCCTGATATAACCCATTTTCCCAGAGCAGTGGATAAAAATTTCGACTGTAATCCTGCTCTAAATCAGAAATTGGATATAATAAATCTTCCTGCAGCAGTGAAGACATTAATTGGGGTGAAAGATTAACTACTTCTGGTGCATTTCCTGCTGCAATTCGATACCGAAGTTTTTGATTAATCGAAGAAAAATTTGTATCTTCCCAGATTATCTTATAAGCAGGGTTTTTACTTTCAAATTCATCAATCTTTTTTAGAAAATAATCATCATGTTGCGGTCTTAAACTAATAGTCCAAAATTCTATTTCTTTTTTTGCTTGAACTGCTGTAGAAAATAATAGAATTAAGATTAAAACAAATATTATTTTTTTTGAATTCAGCATCTTTATGCTCCTTTATCTTTAATTAAACTGTAAAAACCTTTTGAGCTGAAGGAATTAATTTTATTTCTAAAGGAAAAGCTGGCCCTTTTTCTCCATCAATATTACAGTGTATTTCTTTTTCAGCATTGAGTATCGTTATTTTTAAATAGTCATCTTGTAAATAAATCAAATTATCATTTTTAATATCTTTACCATTAAATAAATCCGCTGCAGCTGAACTGAGTTTTATAATATTACCTGTTTTAACTGCTAATAAATCAAAAAGCCCATCATCAATTGAAGCCAGTTTGGCTATGTTTTTAAAACCTCCAGCATCTTTACTATTAAAAACGAAAAATCCTAAAAAATCACCTTCAATTACTTTGTCAGTGCTTTCGATTTTTAATTTCATTGATTTAATATTTGGTAGCTCTTTTAATCCCTGCAGATAGTAGGCCGCTTTACCAAGCTTGTTTTTCATATCTGTTTCCGTACCATGGGCTATCTGGGAGATAATACCACCTAAACAAACATTTAAAAAGTATCTATCATTCACTTTTCCCACATCTATTTCTCTAATCTTCCAATCTAAAATCCTTTTTATACTTTTTTCGATATCCTGAGTCATCCCCAAAAATGAAGCAAAATCGTTAGCAGTACCTGCTGGAATTATGCCTAAAGGGAGATCAATCTCTTTTGTTTGCAGTAAATTTAATATTTCACTTGCTGAACCATCTCCCCCGGCAACAATAACAGCTTCAAATTTGTCATCAATATTTTTTAAACCTTCTTCAAAATCGCCTGGCTCCATACTTCTAAAGATATCTACTTTAAAACCAGCTCCCTGAAAATACTTTAAAAACATGTCTAAAGAAGAATTAAAACTTTGATCTCCAGCGGCTGGATTGTAAATTAATTTAACCTTTTTATTAAGCATTTAATCATCTCCTATTAAACAGCATCTTCAAAGTATTTTTCTACTTCTTTTAAAAGTTCAATAATTTCCAAGTTTTGTGGGCACTGCGGCTCACACTGTCCGCATTCTACACAGTTGCTGGCTCTAGCTGTTTTATCCATTTTCAAATATTTTTCTTTCATTTCTTCACCTGTATCAAGCAATTTGGCTTTATTATATAAATAAAAGTTTCGTGGTATATTTACTCCTTCAGGGCAGGGAAGACAGTATTCACAGCGGGTGCAGGTGATTGGTCCTCTCATTTCTTCTGCTGCTTTTTCCATCATTTCAAACTCAGATTGACTCAATAATCCTATCTCAGATTCAGAAGCTGTCTGCAGATTTTCTTTAAGCTGCTGTAAATTGCTCATGCCGCTAAGTACTACGCCGGGTTCTTTTTGGCTCCAGACCCAGTGTAAGGCCCACTCTACAGGGCTACGATCTTTATTTTCGGATTCAAATAATGCTTTTGCAGCCTGTGGTGGCTCCTGTGCCAACCAGCCACCTCGAATTGGCTCCATAATTATTACAGCTGTTTTCTGGTCATAAGCTTTTTTTAGTCCTGCCTGACCTGCCTGGTATTCTGTATCTAAATAATTATACTGAATCTGGCAAAAATCCCAATCATGGGCATCCAAAATCTCATTAAATACCTCGTGATTGTCATGAAAAGAAAAACCTAGATAAGAAATCTTACCTTCTTTTTTCTTCTTTTCTCCCCATTCAATAATATTAAGATCTTTAACAATCTGCCACCGCTCAGTATTTAGAGCATGGAGAAGATAAAAATCAATTTTTTCTACCTGAAGTTTTTCTAACTGCTGTTCAAAATATTTATCTAAGTCAGCTTCTGTTTCACATTTCCAGACAGGAAGTTTAGTCGCTAAATAAACTTTGTCCCGGTATCCATCTTTTAATGCTCTACCTACAACCTTCTCACTTTCTCCCTGATGATAGGGCCAGGCTGTGTCCACATAATTAATTCCATTGTCAATTCCATAGCGAATCATTTCAACTGCTTCTTCTTGATCAATATTTGCTGAATTATCATCTATGACCGGTAAACGCATAGCACCAAAACCGAGTGCCGAAACTTCTAAATCAAGCTCACCTAGTTTTCTGTACTTCATTATTTTAGTCCCCCATTTTTTATAATAAATATTTAAACTTGAATTCGGCAAGTAAAAAGTTAAAGTAGTTCTTTTTAGATTTTTGCCGTTAAAAAATCATTTCAATCTATTAAAATTAAAGATTTAGTCTTAATTTAAATAACCAGTTAAATAAATTATCCAGCTTCCAGATTTTAGACGCACTTAACTAAACTATGGTTTTCATAGCTTAAAAATAAGTCTAAACTGTACTGGTGGTTTTAATTTAGGACCACCTTCTTTCTAAAATCTGTTAACGCCTTTCTAAGATGTGTAATTGTTTTTTTCAGCAGTTTATTTGGGGCAAAGCGGATGTGTTTGTACCAGCCACTGCCGCAGATATTACCTGCTATTTTGTAAAATATTCTTCTGATCGTTGTTATCTCATGATGGTGCATACTTTCAGGTAAGAAAGTTCTTTTAAACCAGTTATTAAGGTTAAAAGCAATCATTTTAATCAGTAAATACAGTTCATTACATTTGCGATTAATCTGAGTGTTCTGGTCAAAGGCAAAACCTTCTTTCAGCTCGTCAATCTTGTTTTCAATATTACAGCGTTGGTTGTAGTCATTGAATACTTCTTCAGCTGTTAGATAGTCAACATTAGTAACTATGGCCTGATATTCATAGGTGAACTCTTCAAAAAGAAGCTGACCATTTTTGTTGTTTTTTGGTAATGATTTTTTGATTAAAACAAATCTACGCTCTCTATCCCAGCTTTTTAGTGGTACTCTAATTTCAGTAACACTAAATGTGTTATCAATTTTGACCCAGGGATATTGATCTGGATTCTCATTAACATAATCAATAATCTTTTTGACACCATTTTGCATTTTAGCTTTGATCACATATTCGATACCGTTATCTTCACAGTATCTGAAGTTTTTCTGGTCAAAGAAACCTCGATCTGCTCTGATCCTTTTTAGATACCAGGTTTTAGGTAGAGTCTCAATACAGGATTCTAAAAAACTAAGGAATTCATGGTTGCTGTGATGAGTGCCTTCTTCCAGTGTCAGGTTAAGTAGTTCATCAGTCTTAGAAATGATACCAACTTTTTCTTTAAAAGAAGGTCTGCCTTTATATCTTGGATTATATCCATTTTCAGAACCTTCCTGATTACCAAAAACAGTACAGACTGTATCATCAAAGTC
>NZ_SOEF01000024.1 GCF_004366375.1 Halanaerobium congolense | reverse complement strand
CGAAGATTAAAAGGATTTTTAGCTGCTAGAGATAAGCTAATTCAACTATTTGAAGAAAGATATTAATTTATTTACACAAAATACTTGACGTTACCTTATTGGAAGGAATGAAATTTATATATGAGAGAATTTTTAGAATTGAATCCATTAGAAAAATTTTGGCAGCAATTAGAATCTTGCTTAGAAAAAAAGAAGCTGCAGGTTGAAAAAATTAAACTAAATAATGCTGCAGGTAGAATTTTGGCTGAAGATATTTTATCTCCAGTTGATTTACCGCCTTTTAGTCGTTCAACAGTTGATGGTTATGCTGTTAAAGCTGCTGATACAGCAGGGGCTTCAGCATCAATGCCGACCTATTTAGATATAATTGGCAGTGTTCAGATGGGCCAAAAGACAGAAATTGAATTAAAAAGTGGTCAGGTAGCAGCTGTTCCAACTGGGGGAATGATTCCCCAAAATGCAGATGCAGTTTTAATGATTGAAGACACTGAAAAAATAGAATCTAAGATGATTGAAAGTTTTAAAGCACTTGCTGTTGGAGAAAACATTGTCCAAAAAGCTGAAGATATTGGTGCAGGAGAATTGTTATTTAAAAAAGGTCATAAAATTATGGCCCGAGATATTGGAGCCTTAGCTGGTCTAGGAATAACAGAATTTGATGTTTTTCAAAAAGCAGCTGTTTCTATAATTTCAACTGGTGATGAACTAATTCCCGCAGAAGCAAAAGCCAAAGCAGGACAGATTCGAGATATCAATAGTTATTCTATTGCTGCTTATTTAGATAAAATAGGTGCAGAAACAAAAAAAGTTGGTATTATTAAAGATAAATTTGATAACTTAAAAAGTGCTTTACAAAAAGAATTAGGACAAGATTTGGTTTTAATTTCAGGTGGTAGTTCGGTTGGAATCAAAGATATGACAATCGATTTACTTAATTCTCTAGGAGAGCCAGGTGTATTGTTACACGGTCTGGCCATTAAACCAGGGAAACCAACTATTTTAGCTGATATTGAGGGGACTATTGTTGTCGGTCTGCCCGGTCATCCTGCTTCAGCCTGGACTGTAAATACTGTCCTATCAGCTGAAATTGTACGGGTTTTAAATGGCGAAAAAAAGCCTTCAGAAATGGGCAGTGAAAATAATAAGTATTTTATTGAAGCAGAATTGACAAGAAATTTAGTCTCAGATAAAGGCCGTGAAGAATATATTCCGGTAAAAATAATTGAGAAAAATGAAAAATTATTTGCAGAGCCATTACTTGCAAAATCCAGCCTGATCACCAATTTAGCCTATGGTGATGCAGTGCTAAAAATCCCTCAAAATAAAGAGGGAATTGATAAAGGGGAATTAGTTAGATTAAAATTAATTGAATAATAAATAGAAAAGAGGTATTTAATTTAAAATGGTTAAAAAATATTTAAATAAAATCTCATTAGCAGATGCCCTAGCTAAATTAGAAAATAGATTTAAAAATTTAAGAACTGAGACCGAAAAAATTCAAACCGTAGATGCAGAAGGAAGAATTACTGCTAGACCTTTTTATGCAGAACGTTCAGCTCCCGATTTTTATGCATCTGCAATGGATGGAATTGCAGTTCAAGCTCAAAAAACTGCTGGAGCCAGTGAAAGATCGCCAATTAAACTGAAAATTGGTAAAGAAGCTCAGCCTGTAGATACTGGTGATCCCATACCAGAAAGATTTAATGCAGTTATAAAAATCGAAGAAGTAAACCAAGTTGAAAAAAAATATTATGTGATTGAAAAAGGAGTTCCACCCTGGAATCATATCCGTTCTATTGGCGAGAGTACTGTCAAAGGTAATTTATTGGTTACTACAAATCATAAGCTTAGTGATTATGATCTAGCAGCTCTTTTAGAAGCGGGAGTCACTGAAGTTGAAGTCTATAAAAAACCATTAGTATCAATAATTCCAACCGGTGATGAACTAGTCAGCGCCGAAAAAAAGCCTAAAGTTGGTGAATTAGTAGAATTTAATTCAAAAATGGTTAAAGCAGCTTTAAACAAGTGGGGAGCCAAAGTTAAAATAACAGAAATTTTAGCAGATCAAAAAGAAATTATTAAAAGCAAAATGCTGCAGGCAGTTGAGGCAAGTGATCTTGTAATTGTTTTATCCGGATCTTCTGCCGGCAGAGGTGACTTTACAATAGATATTTTACAAAATGAAGGAGAAATCTTATTTCATGGTGTAAATATTATGCCTGGGAAACCTCTGATTGCAGCTCAAGTAAAAGATACACCTGTATTTGGCTTACCAGGTTATCCACTTTCTGCCTGGCTGGATAATCAGCTTTTTATTAGAGAAATAGTTTATTTACTTCAGGGAGACCAGGCTCCAAAATTTAATCAGATCAAAGCAGTTGTAAACCGTAAAGTTCCATCGGAAATAGGTTTAGAAGAGTTTTTAAGAGTTAATTTAATTAGTAATAGTGAAAATGAGTTCACTGCAGTTCCTTTAAAAAGGGGATCTTCAGCTATGGAATCAATGCTGAAAGCAGATGGAATTATGAAAATAGGTGAAAACAAAGAAGGCCTTCATCCTGGAGATCAAGCTCCAGTTATTCTTTTAAAAGAAAAAAGTAAAATAGAAAATGATCTGCTTTTAATTGGAAGCCATGATTTAAGTTTAGATTTAATTAGAAATGAAATCAGAGAAAGAAACTATAATTTTGACTTAAAACTGCAGACTGTAGGATCAATGGCAGGTCTAACAGCTCTAAAAAGAGAAGAATCTCATTTAGCGGGTGCCCATCTTTTAGATCCTGTAACAGGTGAGTACAATATTTCTTACTTAAAAAGATTTTTTAAAGGAGAAAAAATATTTTTAGTCAATTTAGTTCAGAGAGAACAGGGTTTATATCTTAAAAAGGGAAACCCTAAAAATATAGAAGACATTAATGATTTAAAAGGAGAAAATATTAATTATATTAACAGACAGCGTGGTGCAGGTACTAGGGTCTTATTTGATTATCTTTTAAAACAGAATAAGATTCAGCCGGCAGAAATTTCTGGTTATGAAAAAGAAGAGTTTACACACATTGCAGCTGCAGCCGCTGTAGGACGGGGTTCAGCAGATGCAGCTTTAGGTATTAGAGCAGCAGCTGAAGTTATGGATGTTGATTTCTTGGCTTTAGCTGAAGAAAAATATGATTTAATAATACGAGAGAAATATATAGATGATCCCCGGGTCAAAAAATTAATAGAACTCTTAAATCAAGATAAAATAAAAGCTAAAATAGAAAAACTTGGGGGCTATAACTGCCAGGAAAGTGGAAAAATTAAAAGCTTAGAACTTTAAAATGGAGGCAATTAAATGCAGAAATTAATTGATCAATTTGGAAGAAAAATAGATTATTTAAGAATCTCAATAACTGACCGCTGCAATCTTCGCTGCCGTTACTGCATGCCTGCAGAAGGAGTCAGAGAAAAAGATCACTCGGAGATTTTAAGCTATGAAGAAATAATAAAAATAGCCAAAACTGCTGTTAAAATGGGCATTAAAAAGATTCGTCTAACTGGTGGTGAACCATTAGTTAGAAAAAATGTGGAAGCTTTAATTAAAGAACTTAACAAATTGGATTTAGAGGATATTTCAATGACCTCTAATGCTGTGGCTCTGGCAGATAAAGCATCTTCATTAAAAAAAGCTGGTTTAGATAGGATTAATATCAGCTTAGACAGTTTGAGTTCCGAAAAATTTGAGAAGATCACACGGCGTCGGGCTTTAAGCTATGTTTTAGCTGGAATTGAAGCTGCACTTGAAGCAGATCTCAAACCTGTTAAAATTAATATGGTAGTGATGAAAGGGATTAATGATAACGAGATATTAGATTTTGTGGAATTAAGTCGAAATAAAGAACTAAATATTAGATTTATAGAATATATGCCTCTGGGAGGCGAAGCAGAAGCTGAGAAATTTATCAGCAGTAAAGAAATTAAAAAAATAATTGCAGACAAATATAAATTGCTGCCTGCAGTAACTAAGGGCAGTGGGCCTGCCAATTATTTTAAAGTCGAAGGTGCTTCAGGTACAATTGGCTTTATTTCTGCCCTTAGCGAACATTTCTGCAGCAGTTGTAATCGACTGCGTTTAACTGCTGATGCCAAAATAAAGCCCTGCCTGGCAGGTAATCAAGAAGTTAAGATTAAAGAAATAAATAGTTCAGAAATTGAATCAGCATTTATAGAAGCACTAAAATTAAAACCGGCCTGTCACCATCTTGATTTTGCAGAACAGGCTTATAATCGAAATATGTCACAAATTGGAGGCTGAAAATGAATAAAGAATTGTCACATGTTGACCAGAACGGGAAAGTACAGATGGTAGATGTTTCAGAAAAGAAAACAACCAAAAGAACCGCCAGAGCTGTAGGAGAAATTAAAATGCAGCCTGAAACTTTAAAAAAAATAAAAGCAGGTAATATAAAAAAGGGAGCTGTAATTGAGACTGCAAGAATTGCAGGAATCACAGGTGCTAAAAAAACCTCGGATTTAATACCTATGTGTCACCCTTTACTTTTAAGCAGTATCAAAGTTGATTTTGACCTAAACTTTGAAAATAAAATAAAAATATTTTCAGAAGTTAAAAATAGCGGTCAAACTGGAGTCGAAATGGAAGCTCTGACTGCTGTTAATCTAGCTGCCCTTACAATTTACGATATGATTAAAGCAGTTGATAAATCAATGGAGATCGGATCAATCAAATTAATGTACAAAGCAGGAGGAAAGAGTGGGATTTATGAGCGAGAAGAAAAATAAATTTAAAATAAGAACAGCAGTTTTAACAATTAGCGATAAAGGCTCACGTGGAGAAAGAAAAGATCTGAGTGGCCCAATTATTAAAGAAATGATGGAAAAAATTGGAGCCGTAATTGTGTATGAAGATATCATTGCTGATGAAAAGGCCGAAATAAAAAAAGCTTTAATTGAGATTTCAGATCAGAAGCAAGCGGATTTGATTTTAACCACAGGTGGCACAGGTTTTGCCAAACGTGATATTACTCCTGAAGCAACATTAGAAGTAATAGAAAAAGAAGTGCCGGGAATTCCAGAAAAAATAAGAGCTGATACCCTTGCCAGAACACCTCAGGCTGCATTATCAAGAGCCAGAGCTGGTATTAGAAAAGAAAGCTTAATTATCAATTTTCCAGGAAGTCCCAAAGCAGTTAGAGAATGCTTGGATGCAGTAATAGAAATTATTCCCCATGGAGTAAAGATTTTAAAAGGGGAAATTACAGAACACCGTCACAGCAATGACAACAGTCATCAACATGATCATAATCATTAACTAGTTTTTTAGAGATTCGGCTATTTTTTTCTTAAGAATTAAATAAATAAAGATTATTTAAGAAATAAAAATTACAGAGGTGGAATAGATGGAAGCTAAAATCAAAGCAGTTTGCTTGAGTGAAGAAAAAGGAACAACCAAAAAAGTAATAGAGGAAGGGATTTTAATTGAAAATTTTGGTTTAAAAGGGGATGCTCATGCCGGCAAATGGCACCGTCAGTTGAGCCTTTTAGATGAAAGTAGTATTGACAAAATGCGAAACCAGGGTTATGAATTAAAATTTGGAGATTTTGCTGAAAATATTACAACAGAAGGCTTAGATAAACTCTATGAACTTCCAGTTGGACAAAAAATAAAAATTGACGAAAAAGTTATTATAGAAGTCACTCAAATCGGAAAAAAATGTCATCATGATTGTGAAATTATGCAAAAAATAGGTGATTGTGTAATGCCGAAAGAAGGAATCTTTGCCAAAGTAATTAAAGGTGGCTTAATAAAAGCTGGAGCTAAATTAGAACTTATTTGAATATAATTTGATTTTTAAGAGCAGATGTTTTAATATTTAATTGTAGATATTTAAAATTTAAAGAAATTACATAATTATCAAAAATAATTTCTTTTTTAAGGAGGAATAACAATGGAAATGATAGGGGTCAGCGCTTCTTCAAGTAAGGCTGGCAAGACTACTTTAATTTCCTTAATGTTAAAGGATAGCTGTGCTAAAACTGCAGTTATTAAAACATCAGTTAATAATGATCTTGACCAATATAAGGTGATTAATGATCCTAGAATAATTAATCAAACAGGTACAGATACCGCCAGGGTTGTAGAACACGGAGCAGATAAGGTGCTGCTTTTAGAAAGCCCTGCTTCAGAACTTCCAACAGCTTATCAGCTAGCTCGCAATCTTTTAGATGATGATATAGAAAGATTATTTATCGAAGGTAATACAATAATTAATTTTTTAAACCCTGATTTGTTATTTTATTTAGAAAATCAAGATAAAGCTGAAAAAGAATCAGCAAAGATGGTAAAAAATAGAGCTAATGTCAAGATTAATACAAACACATTATTATCAGCTGGTAAATTGGGTGATTTACCATTTACAATCCAGTCAGACAAAATGACATGTTATCAGTCACATCTTTTGGCTGAACTTTTAAAAATGTCAGTTCCTAGAGTTGGTAAGGTAGTAAAAGAACAGAAGGTTAAAATAGTAAAATGTCAGCTTGGACTCTTTTAGTTGTATTGGCAGCAGCCTGGTAAATATTAGCAAATTAAGCTTAACTTTAAGTAATTTGCAAAATTTATCAGCTTCCTGCCATTATTTTTTTGCTAAACTTGACTAAGAGTCGAAAAAGTGATATAAATTTATATAGACCAACTAAGGAAGGTGAATATTTTGCGAAAAGCAACAATTACAGGTCTGGGTAAATATCTTCCAGATAGAATAATGACAAATCATGATTTAGAAAAAATTGTGGATACTAGCGATGAATGGATAAAAACAAGAACAGGTATAGAAAAAAGAAGAATTGCAGCTGAAGATCAGGCAACATCAGATTTAGCATTTGAAGCTGCCAAAGAAGCTTTAGCAGATGCAGAACTTGCAGCTGAAGATCTTGATCTAATTATTGTAGCAACTATCACACCGGATATGATGTTTCCAGCAACTTCCTGTATTGTTCAGGAAAAATTGGGAGCAAAAAATGCAGCAGCTTTTGATTTAGGTGCTGGTTGTTCCGGTTTTGTTTATGGCTTAAGTACAGCAGTAAATTACATTGAGTCTGGAATGTATGATAATGTTTTAGTTATTGGAGCCGAGGTCTTATCAAAAATTTTAGATTGGGAAGATCGAGGAACCTGTGTTTTATTTGGTGATGGAGCTGGTGCAGCTGTAGTTTCTGCTGCTGACAAAGGTGGATTCCTAGCAACTGATTTAGGAGCAGATGGTACTGGTGCAGATACCCTTTATCAACCAGCTGGTGGATCAAGAACTCCTGCCTCACATGAGAGTATTGATAACCGGGGCCATTTTCTGAAAATGGAAGGTACTCCAGTCTTTAAATTTGCAGTTAAAACAATGGGTAAAGCTTCACTTAAAGTACTTAAAAAAGCTGGAGTAAAAAAAGAAGATGTCAATCTATTAGTTCCTCATCAGGCAAATACCAGAATTATTGATGCAGCAGCTAAAAGGTTAAAATTAAATGATGATCAGGTTTATGTTAATCTACCCGAGTATGGGAATACATCTGCAGCTTCAGTTCCGATTGCTTTAGCAGAGGCCAAAGAAAAAGGATTAGTCAATAATGGTGATAAGATTGTCTTGGTTGCTTTTGGAGCAGGTTTGACCTGGGCTTCGGCAGTAATTGAATGGAATGATCTTAAATAATATTGAAATAAAACTTTAAAGAAATAAAACTGTAAAAATGATTTTAAAATAAAATTGGCTTAAATTAATTGAAAAATCACAGTAAAAAAATATATAATAAAAGATGAATTGAAAGATAAGTGAAAAAAATATTAAACTGGAGGCTTTCAAATGAGCAGTAATTTAGTTTTTATGTTCTCAGGACAGGGTTCACAGTATGTTGGAATGGGAAAAGAATTATATGAGAATTATGAAGCTGCAAAAAGTATTTTAGATAAAGCAGAAGAAATAGTAGATTTTGACTTAAAAGATATGATTTTTAATGGTCCAGAAGCAGATTTAAATAATACAAAAAATACACAACCTGCTATTTACACTGTAAGTGCAATGATCAAAGCAGTTCTAGCTGAACATGGATTAGACGCAGCAGCAGCAGCCGGACACAGTTTAGGAGAATATTCCGCTCTTTATGCAGCCGGTGTTCTTTCTTTTGCAGATGGTCTGAAATTAGTGCGCCGCCGTGGTGAACTAATGGACCAGGCTGATCCCGAAGGGAAAGGAACAATGGCAGCTATAATTGGCCTGGCTGATAAAGAAGTAGAATCAGTTTTAAAAGAAATAGATGGTATTGTTACTGTGGCTAATTATAATTCTCCTGGTCAGGTAGTTATTTCCGGAGAAGTTACAGCAGTTGAAGCTGCAGGTGAATTGCTGTCAGAAAAAGGAGCCAAAAGAGTAATCCCCTTAACTGTAAGTGGAGCTTTTCACTCACCACTTATGGAGCCAGCTAAAGAAGAACTAAAAAACACTATAGAATCTGTGGAATTTAAAGATGCTCAGATTCCTTTAATCGCTAATGTCACAGCTGATTATGTTAAGGAAAGCAGTGAAATCAAGTCGGCTTTAATTAAACAGTTAAATAATAGTGTCCGCTGGGTAGAGACAATTGAGAGATTTAAAGAAGATGGTTATGAAGATTATGTTGAAGTTGGCCCAGGCCGAGTGCTAAAAGGTTTAATGAGAAGAATTGACCGTTCACTTAATGCATATAATGTTGAAGATGAAAAAAGCTTAAAGAAAACATTAAAAAAATTAAAATAGAACTTATTTCGACTTAGGAGGAGAATATTTAATGGATAAAAGAGTTGTAATTACAGGTGCAGGTGTTGTACATTCACTGGGCTTAGAATTAGACGAATTTTGGGAAAATATTAAAGCAGGTAAATCAGGTATATCTAAAATCGAAAATTTTGACGCTTCAGATTATCCGAGTCAAATTGGAGCAGAGCTAAAGGATTTCGATCCAGGAGAATACATAGATCGTAAGGAAGCTAAGCGTTTAGCCTTATACAGTCAGTACGCTATCGTAGCAGCAATGAAAGCAGTAAAAAATTCCGGTTTAGAAATCAATGAAGAAAATGCTGATCGTGCTGGAGTAATGGTTGGTTCAGGTATTGGTGGAATAGAAGTTTTCGAAGAACAGGTAGCAAAGCTTAATAAAAGAGGACCTAGAAGAGTAAGTCCTTTCTTTATTCCGATGATGATTTCTAATATGGCAGCTGGTAATGTAGCAATTTATACTGGTGCAAAAGGACCTAATGTTAACCCAGTAACTGCTTGTGCATCTGCTACAACAGCGATTGGAGAAGCTTTTGAAACAATAAAAAGAGGTGCTGCTGACATTATGATTGCTGGAGGTACAGAGGCTTCGATTACACCATCTGCAGTGGCCGGATTCGGTAATATGAAAGCTTTATCAAGTAGAAATGATGAACCGGAAAAAGCAAGTCGTCCTTTTGATAAAGATAGAGATGGTTTTGTAATTGGAGAGGGTGCAGGAATAGTAATTTTAGAAACTCTGGAAAGCGCTAAAAAAAGAGGTGCTGATATTATAGCTGAGGTAGTTGGCTATGGTGCATCTGGAGATGCTTATCATATTACCTCTCCAGCTCCAGAAGGAGAAGGTGCAGTTAGAGCTATGAAAGCTGCTATAGAAAGAGCTGGAATGCAGCCAGAGGAAATTAATTATATTAATGCTCATGGTACCTCAACACCATTAAATGACCAATATGAATCAACAGCAATTAAAAAATTATTTGGAGACCATGCTTATAAGCTAAAGGTATCTTCTTCCAAATCAATGACAGGCCATTTATTAGGTGCTGCTGGTGGGGTTGAAGCAATAATTTCTGCTATGGCAGTCAAAGAAAATATCGTGCCTCCAACAATGAATTTTGAAGAAGGTGGAGAAGGCTGTGACCTAGACTATCAACCAAATCAAGCTGGAGAAGCAGAATTAAATGCAGCTTTAAGTAACTCCTTCGGTTTTGGTGGTCAAAACGCCTGTATCATTGTTAAAAAATATCAAAATTAATAACTAAAACTAAAATAAAATACTTTAATAGCTGTTTAACTAGTTAAAATTAACTTTGGATAAATTTGCTATTAAAAATAGAGATAAAGATCTGCTCAAGAAAAAATCGGGCAGGTCTTTTATTTTATTGTCCTAAATAATTGAAATAAGGCTGGAAAAAATATATAATCAAGCTGTTAAGTGATAATTTCAAAAAAATATTTTAGAAATAATAAGTTAAAAATAAGCACTAGAAAATGATTATTACAAGTTGATCACAGTTCTAAGATTCTATTATATTTTAGGAAAGAAGGTATTTTTTAATATGAAAGTATATGCTCTTGTTGGGCCCAGTGGAACAGGTAAAAGCCACCGTGCGGTACTTTTAGCAAATAAATATCAGATACCCCTGATAGTTGACGATGGTCTGCTGATCTATGCCGGTAAAATAATGGCAGGCAGCTCTGCTAAAAGAGAAGAAAGTAAAATGGGAGCAATTCGAAGGGCTCTTTTTTATGATGAAAAACAAACAGAAGAAGTAAAAAAATGTCTTAAAGAAATAGATGAAGATAAAATATTGATTTTAGGCACTTCTACGGGAATGGTTGAGCGAATTGATGAGCGATTGGAACTTCATGGAATTGACCAGTATATTAATATTGAAGAAATTTCTTCAGCAGAGGAGATAGAAAAAGCACTTTCAGTCAGAAATAATGAAGGCAAACATGTCATTCCGGTGCCAACTATTGAAGTAGAGCAAGATTTCTCAGGTTATCTGCTGCATTCACTAGAACTATTTTTCAAAAAAGATGATGAGACAGTCCGCCATGAAAAAAGTATAGTTCGGCCGCGTTTTAGCTTTTATGGAAACTTGAGCATCAGTAATCGAGTACTGGTAAGTTTTATAGAGTATTTGATTAAGGATTTTGAGGAGATTACTGCTTTCAAAAAAGTAAAAGTTGAAGAAATAAACAGCCAGCTTATTGTTGATCTATCTTTAGAAATTAGATATGGTTTAATTATCACAAATTTTGTTAATGAATTCAGGTCAGCACTAAAAGTACATTTAGAAAATAATACAGGAATCAATGTTAAAGAAATTGATATTGAAATTTATTCTTTAAGTGTTGATTAAGATATTTCATTAAGTTATTGAGGGGGTAAATAAATTGAGAAATTATCATGCCAAAAAAATGGATAAAGATTCAATATATCCATATCAAGACTGGAAAATCACCGAAGAGGAATTTTTATTAGAAAATAATCATCACAATGAAGCTATTTTTTCTCTTGGTAATGGCTATCTTGGTTTAAGAGGAACTTTAGAAGAAGATTATCCAGGTAGTGAAGAAACAACAACTCCTGGTTTTTATATTAACGGAGTCTATGCTTCAGAAGAAATTATTTATGGGGAAGAAGCACCTAATTTACCCAAAAAAGGTCAGACAATGATTAACTTAGCTGACTGGAGTGAAATTAATTTATATATTAACGAGGAAAAACTAAATTTACTTAAAGGCAAGGTTTTAGATTATAATCGGGAACTAGATTTAAAACAGGGAGTACTTAAAAGATATATTATCTGGGAAGATCGCCAGGGAAGAAAAATTGAAATTAAAATTACCCGCTTGATTTCATTAAGCAGAGAACATATTGGTGCAATTAGGTATCAATTTAAAGCAATCAATTTTTCCGGTAAAATTAGTCTTAACTCAGCCATTAATGGTGATGTAAGCAATCATCATCACTTAAGAGATAAAAAAGCTTTAGAGGTAATAGAAAGCGAAGTTGACAGTAAAAGCGGCCATCTACTGCACGATGTTAAAAGTACTAATTTTAAAATAGCATATGTTGTGGAACATTCGATCAAAGGTCATACTCAAGATAATTGTAAAGTAAAAAAGAGATCTTCAGATAATAGAATTGATTGGATTTTTGAAATCAGCGCCAGCCAGGGTGAAGAATATACAATTGACAAAATTGTAGGTGTCAACCACAGTCAGGAAGCTGGAGAAAACCCCCTTAGTGATGCCAGAGCCTCAGCGGCAAGAGCTTCAATTTCTGGTTTTGAAAATCTTCTCGAAGAACAGGCAGAATTTATGACAGGTTACTGGCAGGATGTAGATGTTAAAATAGATGGAGACGATGCTTTACAGCAGGCATTTAGATTTAATGCCTTTCATATACTACAGGCTGCTGGAAAAGATGGTCAGACTAGTGTTGCTGCCAAAGGAATCAGTGGAGAATATTATGAAGGCCATTATTTTTGGGATACAGAAAGCTATGTTCTTCCTTTTTATGCTTTTCAGCGTCCAGAAGTAGCACGCAATCTGCTGCTTTTTAGATATAATACACTTGATCAGGCAAGAAAGAATGCTGAAAGAATAAAACTGGATGGAGCCTTATTTCCCTGGAGGACAATTAATGGGGAAGAGGCCTCAGGATTTTTTATGGGGTCTACAGTCCAGTATCATATCAATGCTGATATTGCTTATGCCTTAAATTTATATTATCAGGTTAGCAATGACCAGGAGTTTATGGAAAACTTTGGTCTTGAAATTTTAGTTGAAACAGCTAGAATGTGGATCAGCCTGGGTAGCTATATTCCAATGAAAGATAATAAGTTTTGTTTTAATACAGTCTGTGGACCTGATGAGTATAAGCCTGGTGTCAATAATAATGCTTATACAAATTATATGGCTAAGTTTAACCTGGATACTGCAGTTAAAATGGCAGCGATTATCAAAAAAGAAGCACCTGAGAAATATAAGCGTCTGGCGGAAAGAATCGGCCTGACTGAAAAAGAAATATCTGAGATGAAAAAAATAAAAGAAGATATCTATCTTCCGTACAATAAAGATTTAGAAATCACCCCTCAGGATGATTCCTTTCTTTATAAAAACCCAATAGAAGTGGATAATATTCCAGAAGAAGAATTGCCGCTGGTTAAAAATTGGCATCCATTAATCATCTGGCGTTATCAAGTAATTAAGCAGGCAGATGTAATGCTGCTGATGCTGCAGCTTGGAGACCAGTTTAGCCAGGACTTGAAGCTTAGAAACTATGATTACTATGAACCTAAAACAACCCATGATTCTTCACTATCACCGGCAATTTACAGTATAATTGCCTCGGAAATAGGTTATAAAAATCAGGCCTATAATTATTTTATGCAGACTGCCCGACTTGACCTTGATGATTATAACGAAAATGCCTATCAGGGGATACATACAGCCTGTATGGGCGGAACCTGGCTTTCACTAGTACAGGGCTTTGCCGGCATGAGAATGTTTAATGGAAAGCTATATTTCCATCCCCATTTACCTGATGGTTGGAATAGTTATCAGTTTAGACTGCGTTTTAAAGGTAGTCAAATAGAGGTGACAGTTAAAGAAAACACTGTTAAATACATGCTGATTTCAGGTGATAAGGTAGAATTTAAACATTTTGAGCAGTTAATTTCATTAGAAGAAAGTAATTTAGCAGAAAAAGTAAAATTATAAAAAAAGTACAATAAAAAAAGAAAGACAGAAGATCAAAAATAATCAAAGCAGGTGTAAAAATGGATTATAAGAAAAAAATATATATATTACTTGCGGTAGGTATTTTCTTTTTGTCTACCTCAGGTGTTTTAATAAAAGTAGCTACTGCACCACCATTAATTACTGCCTTTTATAGAATGTTTTTTACGGTTTTAATTTTAACTCCATATTTTCTAATTAAACATAGAAAAGATGCGCGTTATTTTTTAGATTACCGGCCATTATTGGTCGGTTTTCTCTTGGCTGTACATTTTATTTTATGGATCAGTTCTATCCAGTATACAGATATTTCTAATTCAGTTATTTTTGTGGCACTTCAGCCTCTATTCACAATAATTCTAGAATATTTGTTTGCCAGAGAAGATTTAAAAGAAGGTGCTGTTATTGGAATTGTAATGGCGGTAATTGGGAGTTCAATTATTAGCATTGGAGATTTTTATCAGCTGGGAGATAAATTATTTGGTAATTTTCTAGCCTTATCAGCAGCTTTATTTGCATCATCTTATCTTTTTATAGGAAGAGGGGTTAGAAAAAAACTCAACTATTTTCCCTACCTATATATTCTTTATACATATGCTGCTATCTTTTTAGCTGCCGGAGTCTATATTTTTGAGATACCATTTGCTGGCTATGGCTCCACTAATTATTTAATATTTTTAGCTTTGGCCCTAGGACCAACAATTGTCGGCCATTCAATACTTAATCTAGCAGTTCGTTATCTACCAACATCAATAGTTTCTCTGTCAATTTTGGGAGAGCCAATACTAACAACATTTTTAGCCTGGCTGCTGTTGAACGAAGAAGTAAGAATGACAACAATGTTTGGAGGTGCCTTTATTTTAGGTGGTATTTATCTAGCATCTGTCTATAATAATCATCAAAACAGAAAAAAAGAGCGTCTGCAGTAGAATGAAAGCTAAAATTATTCATGAGCTGACTGGACATTTAGAGCCTTAAAGTATAAAATAATAATTGAAAGATTTCATTTAATTTCGGGAGGGATAAATTTTGTTAAAAGAAGTTGCTAATATAGTAAGAGGTTTATCAGCAGACATTGTAGAAAAAGCAAATTCAGGACATCCAGGAATGCCGATCGGCTGTGCTGACATTGGGGCATTATTATTTGGAGAGGTAATGAACATCGATGCTTCTAAATCAGATTGGGCAGATAGAGATCGTTTTGTGCTCTCAGCTGGACATGGATCAGCATTTTTATATTCATTTTTGCACCTGACAGGTTATGATATTTCAATGGACGATTTAAAAGAATTTAGACAGCTTCATTCTAAAACACCAGGCCATCCAGAATATGGAGAAACTGATGGAGTAGAAACAACAACAGGACCATTAGGGCAGGGTTTCTCTAATGCAGTAGGAATGGCTTTAGCAGAAAAAATGTTGGCCACAAAATATAATACAGACAGCCATACAATTGTAGACCACTATACCTATACAATTATGGGAGATGGCTGTATGATGGAAGGTATCACTTCTGAAGCAGCATCACTTGCAGGTCATTTAGGACTTGATAAGTTAATTGCTATTTATGATGATAATGATATTTCAATTGCTGGAAGTACCAATTTAGCTTTTACAGAATCTGTAGCTGATCGTTTTAAAGCTTTTGGCTGGCAGGTAATAGAAAATGTTGACGGTCACAATCTTGATCAGCTTCGGGAAGCAATTAACCAGGCTAAGTCTGATAAAGAAAGACCAACAGTAATTATGGCTAAAACACATATTGCCTTAGGTGCACCAAATAAGCAGGATACAGCTGATGCTCACGGAGCACCATTAGGAGAAGAAGAAATTAAAGGTCTAAAAGAAGAGTTTGGTCTGCCGGTAGATAAAAAGTTCTATGTCTCAGATGAGGTAAAGGAATTTTTCCGAGCTCATGCTGCCAAGATGCAGGATCAAAGATTAGCTTGGGAAAAAGAATTTGACGAATGGGCAGCAGCCAATCCTGAGCTTAAAAACGAATGGGATCAAGCATTAGAGCTAAAACTCCCTGTTGATTTAAAAGAAGAAATTATGAATCTCGAGATAGAAGCTCCAATTGCAACCAGAAAATCAGCTGGAGCAGCTTTAACAAAAGCATTTGAATTAATTCCTTATTTAGTTGGTGGCTCAGCAGATTTAGCACCATCAAATAAAACCTATAATGCAGAATACGGTGAAGTACAAAAAGGTGATTACAGCGGCAGAAACTTCCGTTTTGGAGTTAGAGAACATGCAATGGGAGCAATTACAAATGGTATAGCACTACATGCAGGCTTACGTCCATTTGCTGCAACCTTCTTAGTTTTCTCAGATTATATGCGTCCAGCAGTTAGACTGGCTGCTTTAATGAAGCTGCCGGTAACCTATGTCTTTACTCATGATTCTGTTTTCGTTGGTGAAGATGGTCCTACCCATCAGCCAATAGAACATGTTGAAGCATTAAGAATTATCCCCGGACTTAAAGTTTTAAGACCCGGTGATGAAGAAGAAGCAAAAGCTGCCTGGGTTGAAGCATTAGAAACTACAGATCAGCCAACTGCTTTAATCTTAACCAGACAGAATTTAAAGCACATTAAAAAATATCAGGGGCTTAATAACTTTAAAAATGGTGGTTATTTTGTTAGTGATCCCAAAGATGCTGATACAATTATTTTTGCCAGTGGTAGTGAAGTTAATTTAGCTGAAGAAAGTGCAGAGCTTTTAACAGCTAAGGGAATCAAAGCTGCAGTAATGTCAGTACCGGAAAGAGAAAAACTGGAGCAGTATGCTGCTGAACATCCTCTACCTGATGCAAAATTAAAAGTAGCTATCGAAGCTGGAGTGACAAGTGGCTGGTATAAACTAGTTGGTAGTGATGGTTTAGTAATTGGACTTGACCGTTTTGGTTTAAGTGGTAAAGGACAAGAAGTTGGAGAAGAACTAGGGTTTAAAGCAGAAAAAGTAGCTGCAAAAATTGAATCTGCTTTAAATAACTAGGCTATCAAAAAATCCTAAAGAAGCAGAAGTGGATTATTTAATTAAAATAAAGTAAAGCATTAAAAAAATAAAAAAATCCGTCCACTTGCGGACATAGTTCTGCCCGGTGGACGGATTTTTATATCATGATTTGTTAAACTTTAACTTTTTTTAGTTTTTAGCCAATTTATTAAATAAGTAAATACCAGTTAATTACTGCAATTAATGCACCCAAGAGCACACCTGCAAAGACCTCAAAAGGAGTGTGGCCGATCAATTCTTTTAAATCTTCTTTGATTAACTGTTTATCATTAGCAAAACTTTTATCTTCAAGGTGTTTTATCAGATTATTTAAGACATTAGCCTGAAGACCAACAGCTCTTCTTACTCCACTGGCATCGTAAGTAACAATCAAAGCAAATACTGTCACTATAGCAAAAAGATCAGAGCTAAAGCCATATTTGAGACCAACCGTCACTGCCAGCGAAGAGACAAAAGATGAATGTGAGCTGGGCATTCCACCAGAGGTAAAAACAGTATAAAAATTAATTGGCCTTATAAAAAATATTTTCAAAAATTGTGCTGCAAAAAGTGAAAATATTGAAATTTGCAGTAATGTCATATAATCTCCCCCGAAAATTCAGTTTATTAATTTTGTTCTTTTCTTAAAAGTTGTGTATAATATTATTAGTGCCATAATACATTTTAACTTATTTATACTCTTGATTGCAAATTAGAATTGGAGGAGAAAATGGATCCTTTTAGTTATATTAATTCTTTATCACTTTTTGGAAACAAATCAGGTTACAATCCAGGCTTAGATAGAATTAAAAATTTAGTTGATCAATTAGGAAATCCACAGCAAAAATTAAATGTAATCCACCTTGCTGGGACTAATGGTAAGGGGTCAACTGCTGCTATTTTAGAAAGAATTTACCGAGAGGCAGGTTATAAAACAGCTCTCTACAGCTCACCTCATTATTATCATTTCAACGAAAGAATCAAAATTAACGGTCAGGCTTGTCCAACCATAGAATTAGCTGAAATTCTAGCAGAGCTTAAAAGTGCAGCGGCTTCATTAAAATCCAGGAACCACTTAGAGCCGAGTTTTTTTGAAATTGTAACTGCAGCAGCTTTTAAATTTTTTCAAAGACATGAAGCCGAGATAGTTATTCTAGAAACCGGGCTTGGAGGTCGGCTGGATGCTACAAACATAATTGAAAAGCCATTACTTTCGATAATAACTAATATAACTTTAGAACATCAAAATATTTTAGGAGATAATGCAGCCCAAATTGCTTTCGAAAAAGCTGGGATTATTAAAGAAAACTCGAAAGTAATTACTGGAGTTGACCAGGAAGATGCTTTAAAAGTAATAAAAGATAAAGCTGCAAAAGTTAAGGCAAAATTTATTGATATCAATGAGGAATACGATTTAATTAAAAGTGATTGTAATTTAAGAAAAAACTTAATTTGTCTAAAAAGGACAGAAAAAAAAGAAGAAAGTTATCAGCTGTCACTTTTAGGAGAACATCAAGCTTTAAACTCTGCTTTAGCTTTAAGAGCAGTTGAAGAACTAAATTCAGATTTTCCTGTTAGGAAATCTGAGATCAGACAGGCTTTAAAAAACATATACTGGCCGGGCAGAATGGAAAAAATATCAGAAAAACCACTTGTGATTTTAGATGCTGCTCATAATCAGGCTGCTTTTAGAGAACTTGTCAAAAATATTAATAATTCAAGTACAGAATTTAAGCAATTACATCTGATTTTTTCAATTTTAAAAGATAAGGATTTAGATTCTGTTTTAGCTGAACTTTCGCAATTGAAATTAAAGACAGTAGTCTATCTTGCCGAAAATCATTCATTTAGAACTATAAAAATAGATGATCTCAGCAGCAAATTTAAAGGATATGATTTTAAATTTAAAAGTTTTAATAATTTAGCTGAAGCCAGCAGTCTAGCTTTGCAAAATGCAGCTTCAAATGATCTGATAGTTGCAGCTGGTTCTTTTAATACAATTTTTGAAGCTGGGATAGAGATCATGACAAAAGTGAGGGGTGAAAATAATGAATAAAAATGAAAAAGGCTTTTCTTTAATAGTAGTAGTTATTTTTATGTCAATTGCAGCTTTGTTTGTCGGTTACTTAATGGGCAGCTGGTTAATTTCATTTTTAGTAGAGGATGACACTGAAATGGCTGGAGAACAGATGAATAATCAAAATGTTAATCAGCAAATTGCTTCAGAAGATCAAAAAAAATCGGAAGAAGTTAATAATCAAGAAAATAATTTAACTGCACCCACTCCAGAAGAAAAAAATATTGCCTCACAAGCTGCAGAAACTAATAATTCAGCAGCTGTCAATAATTCAAGCGCTAACACAGCTCAGAACAACCAGCCTGCTAATCAAAGTTCTGTATCTGAGGCAGAAGAAATTGAAGGAAAATATGCAGTTCAAATTGGAGCTTTCTCAAATTATAATAATGCACTGGCCGAAAAAAATAAAGTTGAAGAATTGGGATATCAAATTTTTATTACTGATTCAAATCCCCATCAAGTTCAGGTAGTTGGTTTTTCCACGAGAGATGAAGCAGAATCAGTGCTTGAAGAATTAAAGTCAGAAGGATATAATGGATTCATAGTGGCTCGTGAATAAAATCTTTTTTTAATTTACTGTTGTTCTTGTTTAACAATTAGTATATAATAATTATGGTTTGCATTCTAATATCTAAATTTATAGCAAAATTTTCAATTTATAAATTTTTCTTAGAAAAAAATATATAAGGGGTGAAATTTTATAGTGAAAGCGTTGACTTTTAAACAGGGGATACATCCTGAGTATAATAAGGAATTAACAAAGGATAAACCCTTAAAAAATGCTAAAAGACCTGAAGAAGTTATAATCCCAATCAAGCAACATATTGGTGCGCCTTTAAAGGCTCTTGTCAAAAAAGGTGATCAGGTTGATTTAGGACAAAAAATTGCTGATGGTGATAGTTTTGTCTGTGCTCCTATTCATGCTTCTGTGTCAGGTACTGTAAAAGACATTAGAAAGGTAACTGATCCAGGTGGTAACACTGTTGATGCTGTAGTAATTGAAGCGGCAGACGAAGATACTCTAAATTCTGGTTTAGATAAACATGAGAGCTTAGATGAACTGGAAGCAGGAGAAATTAGAAATATCATTAGAGAAGCAGGAATAGTTGGTATGGGTGGAGCGATGTTTCCGACCCATGTAAAAGTATCTGTTCCAGATGACAAAAATGTTGATTATGTAATCTTAAATGGTGCAGAATGCGAACCTTATTTAACTGTTGACCATCGGGTGATGGTAGAAAGACCGAAAAGTATTATTTTTGGTTTAAAAGCGTTAATGAAAGCATCAGGTGCACCCAAAGGAATTATTGGTATTGAAGAAAATAAACCTGAGGCCATAGAAAGTATGCAGGATGCTGCCAAAAATGATGATAATATCGAAGTTCAGGCTTTAGAAACTAAATACCCACAGGGTGGAGAAAAAATGTTGATTGAGGCTTTAATCAGTCGAGAAGTACCGGCTGGAGGTCTGCCGCTTGATGTAGGGGTTGTAGTAAACAATACTTCTACAGCAGCAGCTGTTGCAGATGCAATTAGAGATGGAAAGCCGCTTTATGAAAGGTCAATTTCTATCACGGGTAGAGGAATTAACTCTCCTCAGAACTTAATTTATCGAATTGGTACAAGTATTGCTGAACTTGTTGAACAGGCTGGAGGACTTAAGGATAGTGCAGCTAAGGTAATAACAGGTGGACCAATGATGGGAGCTGCCCAAAAACATCTTAATATTCCTACTGTAAAAGGTACATCAGGAATTCTTGTTTTAGTTAAAGATGAGGTAGAAGATTTTGAACCTTCTCCTTGTATTAACTGTGCAAGATGTGTTGATGCCTGTCCTATGTTTTTAATGCCGACTCAGCTGGTTAATTATGCAAAACATGATATGGTAGAAGAATTAGAAGAATGGCAGGTATTAAGCTGTATTGAATGTGGATCATGTTCTTTTGTCTGTCCGGCTAAAATACCTCTGGTACATCATCTGCGTCTTGGTAAGGCACAGGTAATGGCGAAAAAAAGAGAAGAGAATTAAGGAGGATAACCAATAATGAATAATGAATTAATTGTAACATCCTCACCACATGTCAGATCACAGGACTCTGTAAAAAAAATAATGTGGTCAGTTGTTCTTGCCCTTCTGCCAGCAGTATTTGCTGCAGTATATTTCTTTAAAGCAAGAGCAATATCTGTGGTTCTGACAGCTGTAGTTGGTGCGGTTTTAACTGAGTACATATTTCAAAAAGTTAGAAATAAGAAAATTGCTATTGATGACGGAAGTGCAGTAGTAACAGGTCTACTTTTAGCACTAACACTTCCACCATCTATTCCACTTTGGACAGCTTTTTTTGGTTCAGTTGTTGCTATTGGACTTGGTAAACAGGTTTTTGGTGGTATAGGTCAAAATCCATTTAACCCGGCTTTAGTTGGTAGAGCTTTTTTAACAGCTGCTTATCCGGTATTAATGACAACCTGGACAGTAGATGGAGTTTCCACTGCTACTCCTTTAAGTAAGATGAAGATGGATGGTATAGCAACTGATACCTGGAATCTTTTTGTCGGCCAAATTGGTGGATCACTCGGAGAAACTTCAGCCCTGGCATTATTATTAGGTTTTGCTTATCTTTTATATAAGGGTTATGTAAACTGGAGAATTCCACTGGCAATGGTTGGAACTGTATTTGTTGGAACCTTTGCTTTTGGTGCAGATCCTATTTTCCATCTTTTTGGTGGAGGTTTAATGCTCGGAGCTTTATTTATGGCAACTGATATGGTTTCCAGTCCGACAACTAAAAATGGACGCTGGATTTTTGGACTTGGAGCTGGATTACTTGTTGTTGTAATCAGACTCTGGGGTGGATATCCAGAAGGAGTTATGTATAGTATTTTATTAATGAACACTGCAGTACCACTAATTGATCGTTATACAAGACCTCGTAGTTTGGGAGAGGTGAAATAAATGGAAAAGAATAGCACAAAAAATTTAATTCTTACTCTAGCTACAATTGGTATAGTATCTGCTTTAATTTTAACCTTTGTTTATGAATGGACTACTCCCTATATTCAGGCTAATCAGGCTGAAACTCAAAGATTGGCAATTAGCGAAGTTCTTCCTGGAGCTGAAGAAGTTGAGGAAGTAGAAAAAAATGGCCAAATTTTCTTTGAAGGTTTTGATGCTGATGGCAATCGAATAGGAGTAGCTTATCAGAACAGTGGTGGTGGCTATAATGGTATGATCGATGTTATGGTTGGTGTTAACCTTGATAACCAAGAGATTTATAAATTCAGTGTTTTAAACCACGAAGAAACTCCTGGTTTAGGAGCAAGAATAACAGAAGCTGAATTTAAGTCTAATTTCGAAAATAAAGTTTTTGGTGAATATAATGTAATAAAAACTCCGCCTTCTAAAGAAACAGAAGTGCAGGCAATCGCTGGTGCAACAATATCTTCCGTAAGTGTTACCAGAATTATTGAAGAAGCAGTTAGTACAATTACCGATGTTTATGGAGGTGGAAATTAATGTCTATGAATTTTAAAGAACTAGTTAAAGACTTTACAAATGGACTCTGGGCAGAAAACCCAATTATTCGTTTAGTAATTGGTATGTGTCCAACATTAGCTGTAACTAACACAGCTTCAAATGGTCTGGCAATGGGATTAGCAACATCATTTGTTTTGATTATGTCTGAAATCGTAATTTCAATTATTAAAAAGTTGATTCCAGCAAATGTAAGGATTCCAAGTTACATATTAATTATTGCTACATTCGTAACCTTTACAGATTATTTTCTAAAGGCATTTTTCCCTGGAATTGCAGCATCACTAAGTATCTTTATTCCTCTAATTGTTGTTAACTGTTTGATCTTAGGACGTCAGGAAGCTTTTGCTTCTAAAAATCCTACTCACAGAGCTATCGCAGATGGGCTGGGGATGGGAATTGGTTTTACCTGGGTTTTAACTCTCTTAGGTATAATCAGAGAAGTTTTCGGTATGGGATCAATTTTTGGATTTCAAGTATTAGGTGAATGGTATCGTCCAATGGTTATTATGGTACTACCTGCTGGAGCTTTTATTACTTTAGGAATTCTGGTTGGTATTATGAATCAAATCAGCAGGGAGGGTAAATAATGGAAGAATTCACACAAATATTATTATTATTTATTAGTACTGTTTTAATAAATAACTTTGTTTTAATTAGATTTTTAGGGATCTGCCCTTTCTTAGGTGTATCCAAACAGGTTGAAACAGCTTTCAGTATGGGTCTTGCTACAACTTTTGTTATGACTCTAACTGCTGCAGCAACCTGGATGATTAATACTTTCATCTTAGAAGCTTTTAACTTACCATTTTTGCAGTATGTTTCATTTATTATTGTTATTGCATCTCTGGTACAGTTTGTAGAAATGTTTATTAAGAAAACAAGTCCGGTTTTATATAAAGCATTAGGTATTTTCCTTCCGTTAATCACAACTAACTGTGCTATCATGGGATTGGCTTTACTGATTCCACTTAATGGCTACAGTTTTATTGCCAGTGTAGTTTTTGGATTTGGAGCTGGTGTTGGTTTTACTCTAGCAATTGTGTTAATGGCAGGTTTGAGAGAAAAATTAGAATTTGGCGATGTACCGGGAGTACTAAAAGGTGTGCCAGTTACCCTGATTATTGCGGGAATTATGGCTATGGCTTTTATGGGCTTCTCCGGTCTCATCTCAATGTAGTGGAGGTGGCAGTAAATTAAATGAATCCAACATATTTATATTCTTTGATTAGTATGGGAGGAATTGCAGCATTTTTAGCTGCAGGTTTAGGTTTTGCCTCAGTACACTTTAAGGTAGAACAGGATCCACGAGTTGGAAAAGTAAATGATGCTTTACCTGGTGCTAACTGTGGTGCCTGTGGTTATGCAGGTTGTAGTGCTTTTGCAGAAGCAGTAGTTAATGGAGAAGCACCTGTTGGCGGTTGTCCTGTTGGAGGAGACAAAGTTTCTTCTAATATTGCAGATATTATGGGTGCTGATGCTGATAGTTCAGATAAGGTAGTTGCCGAATTATTATGTGGTGGTGGAATTAAAGAAACTACCAAATCCGGTAAATACCAGGGTATTAAAACCTGTAAAGCGGCAAATGCTGTTAATGGTGGCGAAAAAGAATGCCAGTACAGCTGCCTTGGTTTTGGAGATTGTGAGGTAGTTTGTCCTTTTGATGCGATTATTATGAGCGAAAATGGCTTACCACAAATTGATCCAGAAAAATGTACCGGCTGTGGTAAATGTGTGGAAGAATGTCCACGTAATATTCTTTTACTGGCACCTCTTTCAGCTAAAACTCATATCAGATGTTCATCCCACAATACAGGTAAAATAGTACGTAAAACTTGTGAGGTTGGCTGTATCGGCTGCAGCCTCTGTGCAAAAACCTGTCCGGTTGATGCAATTGAGATGAAAGATAATTTAGCTGTAATAGATTATGAAAAATGTGTTAACTGTGGTAAGTGTGCAGAAGTTTGTCCAACTGGCACAATTGAATTTCAGGGAAGAATGATTGAAAAAGTTGAAATTAATGATAACTGTGTTGGCTGTACTCTCTGTGCAAAAGCTTGTCCGGTTGATGCAATTGAAGGAGAAGTAAAAAAACTGCATGAGATTGATCAAGAAATATGTATTCAATGTGGTCTTTGTTTTGAAGCTTGTAATGTAGATGCAGTAGATCTTTTTTATAAAGATGAAGAATAGAATTTAAATTAAAATCTAAATAACTAAAGAACCCGTTCTTCTATAAGGACGGGTTTTTTCTTAAGCTTTAAACTAAGCGTTAAACTGTGGACATCAGCGTCTAAAGATGTTAAAATATATAGTAATGGTAGTAAAAAAGAAATTAGTGGTGAATATAATTGAAAATAACAGATATTTTGACATTTTATGATAAAATTTTAATTATCTTTGTAGTTCTTTTGGCTTTAGCACTTTTGGTTATTCCTTTCTATTATTTTGCCTCTGAATCGGATGCTGAATTGCTGTTAAAGGTTCAACTGGATAATGAGTTGATCAAAACAGTTCCTGTAGCAGATAGTTATGAAAAACCAATAGTTTTTGAAGTAGAAGGGCTAATTGGAACTCATATTATTGAGGTTAATCAGGGCAGAGTGCGTGTTTTAGAAGCACCAGCAGATGATCCACTTAAGATTTGCGAAAAGACCGGTTGGATAGACCGTGAAGGACCAATTATAGTCTGTGTACCAAACTCTTTAAGCCTCTGGCTGGAAAGTACTGATTCAGATATAGATGGGATGAGCTGGTAAGATGAAAAAAACTAGAAAAATTGTAGTTATTTCACTTTTAATTTCTTTAGGACTTGTTCTGCATTTAGTAGAAAGTTTTTTTCCGCTAACTGCAGTTGTTCCGGGAGCAAAGCTGGGGCTGGCCAATATTGTTTCTTTAATTGCAATTTCGTTATTTGGATTTCCTGCTGCTTTTCAAGTAGTTATTTTTAGGGTTATATTGGGCTCACTGCTGGCAGGGACATTTATGACAATAAATTTTTATTTAAGTTTTAGTGGCGGTATTTTAAGTTTTCTCTTGATGTATTTAGCTTATTATTTTCTCAAAGACTACCTTTCTTTGATAGGGATTAGTATTATCGGAGCTGTAGCTCATAACACTGCCCAAATCACAGCAGCTTATTTGATTATTTCTAATCTCGGCATATTTTATTATTTACCATTTTTGATTTTACTGGCTCTGCCAACTGGATTTGGGGTTGGACTTGTTAGCTATTTTACTCTTAAACATTTACCATTTTCGATTACTGGAGGTAATTTTTAATGATTAAAAAAGCAAATAATGTTACAAATGATTTAAAATTAGTTTTAGCATCTGCTTCTCCTCGTAGAGAAGAGATATTAAAAAAATTGAATTTGAAATTTACAATCGTTCCTTCAAAAATAGATGAAGAAAATTTCACCAGTGATGATCCGATTGAACTGGTAAAAACACTGGCTTTAGAAAAGGCTAAATCTGTCTCAAATCTAGTAGAAGATGCGATAGTTATTGCAGCAGATACAATAGTTGTTTATGATCAAAAAATACTTGGCAAACCAGAAGATGAAGCAGCAGCCAAGAAAATGCTGCAGACTTTAAGTGGCAGCGATCACCAGGTAATTACAGGAGTTGCAGTTTTAAATTCGCAAAACAAAGAAAGTCATGTTGATTATAATTTAACCGATGTAACAATGACCAAGATGAGCCAAAAAGAAATAAACAGTTACGTAGAAACAGGAGAACCAATGGATAAAGCTGGTTCATATGCTATTCAGGGTTTTGGGGGTCTTTTTGTGGAAGAAATAAAAGGCTCATATCATTCAGTAATGGGCTTGCCGATCCATCAACTGGCAAGACTATTAGATAAATTCAACTATGGAATCCTATAAAAGAAAGGGGCTAATTTTGATGGATGGTCTTCAGACCAATTTTACCATCAAAGAATTACCAGCAGAGGAAAGACCAAGAGAAAAGCTTTTAAAAAAAGGTAGTAAATATTTATCAACAGCAGAACTTTTGGCCTTAATAATCAGGACAGGAAATAAGGACCGAACTGCTGTAGAACTGGCACAAGATTTATTAAGTTTTTATGGAGGGTTAACAGGTCTTCAGGATTTAAGCTGTGAAGAACTGCAGCAGATTAATGGAATAGGAACTGCTAAAGCTGCTCAAATTAAAGCAGTAGTAGAATTAAGCTGTAGAATTAGAACTTTAAAAAACCAGCAAAAAGATTTAGTAAGTAATCCAATTCAAGCTGCAGAATTACTGGCTGGTGAAATGAGATTTTTAAAACAGGAAGTTTTACGAGTAATACTCTTAGATGTCAAAAATAAGGTGATTGCGGTTCCGGAAATTTCTCGGGGAGGGCTGTCAAGTTCAATTGTCCATCCAAGAGAAGTTTTTAAAGAGGCAATTAGACGCAGCAGTGCAGCTGTGATTCTTGTTCATAATCATCCAAGTGGTGACCCGACACCAAGTGCTGACGATCTAAGCATTACCAAAAAATTGGTTAAAACAGGAAAAATAATTGGAATTGAAGTTATCGATCATATTATAATTGCCGGTGATAAATATTTAAGTTTTAAGGAAAAATCTTTATTTTGATTTTTGATATTTTATTTTAATTAAATTTAATTTAAGTTTTTAATCTAAGTTTATATAATTTGAAAGGGGTTTAAATAAATGGTTTTTAAATTTTTAAGTGCACCATTCTCAAGGGATATGGGTGTTGACCTTGGGACAGCAAACACACTAGTTTATATTAAGGGTAAGGGGATTTTAATTAGAGAGCCCTCAGTTGTAGCCCTTAAAAAGGATAAACAGGAAGTACTTGCTGTCGGTGATGAAGCAAAAAGAATGATAGGTAGAACACCCGGAAATATTGTTGCTGTTAGACCAATGAAGGATGGGGTAATCGCCGATTTTGATGTTACAGAATCAATGCTCCGTTATTTCATAACTAAAGCTCATAAAAGGAGCCGAATGGTTAGGCCTAGAATAATAATCTGTGTTCCTTCTGGGGTGACAGAAGTTGAAAAAAGAGCTGTTATTGATGCAGCTGTTCATGCTGGCGCCAGAGAAGCATATTTGATAGAAGAACCGATGGCAGCAGCTATTGGTGCTGGTTTGCCTGTTCATGAACCAACTGGAAATATGATTGTTGATATTGGTGGTGGAACTACTGAAGTTGCAGTTATTTCTTTAGGTGGGATTGTAACCAGTCGCTCGATTAGAATTGGTGGAGATGATATGGATGCTGCTATTGTGCAGTATGTTAAAAGAAAGTATAATTTAATGATTGGAGAAAGAACTGCTGAGGAAATTAAAATAGATATTGGAGCAGCTTACAGTGATAATCCTGATGGCCGCAAAGAAATTAGAGGACGTGACCTTGTCAGCGGCTTACCAAAAACTATAGAAATTACAGCAGCCGAAATACAAAAAGCTTTAGAAGAACCGGTGGTTAACATTATTGACGCAGTGAAAATGACATTAGAAAAAACACCTCCTGAACTAGCATCTGATGTTATGGATAGAGGTATAATATTAACCGGTGGTGGAGCTTTACTACAGGGTTTAGATAAACTACTAATTGATCAGACACAGATGCCCGTTCATATTGCAGATGAACCTTTAGACTGTGTAGCTAAGGGAACAGGAATGGCTTTAGAAGAAATTGACTCTTTAAAAAAGATTTTAATTACACCCAAAAAACTTTCATAGGGGGTGTACCTGTTGTTTAACTTTAACAGGAATACTTTAATCACAGCAGTAATTTTAATTTCTATTATACTAGTCTTTAGTTTTATTTATTTTACAGAAATAGATTTACCCATATTTAATTGGTTGAGTGATCTAATATATAATCTAATTAGTCCGATCATTAACTTATTAAATCAGCTAGTTGAAAGTGTTAAAAACTTTTTTATAACTCTATTTTCTATTGATGAAATCAATCAGGAAATAAAAGAACTTCGACAGAGAAATAGTGTTTTAGAAAGACAGATACTATTTTTGGAAAATATAAATAGAGAAAACCAACGCTTGCGAGAACTGCTAGATTTTAAAGAAAAAGTTAATTATCAGATGCTTGGGGCAGAAGTGATTGCAAACTCTCCTTCGATCTGGGAAAAAACAATTACGATTAATCGAGGCAGCAAGGATGGTTTAAAGGCAAGGATGCCTGTTATTAGTTACCAGGGCTATTTAGTTGGCAGAGTAGAAAATGTCGGCAGCAGCTCAGCTCAGGTAAGACTAATTACCGATCATAATTTTGTTGTGGGTGGAATAATTGCCCGAACTGATTCTAGAGAGATCGGCTTAGTTAAAGGAAGTGGTAGGGATGACAGACCAAATATTATGGATAGTATCGCCTGGGATGCTGATCTAGAAAAAGGAGATGTTGTTTTAACTTCTGGTCTATCAAACAATTTCCCCTCAGGCCTAAAAATTGGCGAAGTGGAAGCAGTTGAAACAGATAACTACGGTCTTTCTCAAAAAGCGGATATAAATCTTTTTATACATCAGATAACATTAGAGGAAGTAATGATTATCAAAAATTTTAATTCAATTAATCGAGAATCAATTCAAAGTAGTGAAAATCTTCAATTAGAAAATGAAGCTGAAATTAATTCAGATGAGGAAAGTGAAGAAAATGATGGAGACTCAGAAAGTGAAGCAAATTAAAGGAAAAATCTTAATGATGGGGAGTTTAAATTGAAAAAATATATATTTAATATTTCAATCATAATCTTCCTGTTGATTTTTCAGCTGACCCTACCTATATTTTTTCCATCTTTAAATTTAATACCAGATTTTATATTAATTTACATTGTAATTAGAGCTATTATTTTTGGGGCCCAAGATGCGATGATTTATGGAGCGGTAGGTGGCTTGCTGCAGGATGTTTTTATAACATCTTTTATTGGACTTTTTACACCAGTAAAAACAGCGGTTGCTTTTTTATCGGCTCTGCTGTCGGGAAGATTTTTTCCTGAAAATTTATTAATTCCGCCTCTTGGTGTCTTTTTAGCAACAATTGTGCATGAACTTTTATACCTGCTGTTAAAAGAAAATTATTTATTTGCCGCAAATTATTTAACCTTGATTAAAGATATGATTTTACCAATGGCAGCATTAAATTCTCTAATCACCTTCTTTGTTTATTTAATTTATTTTTTCTGGGGAAGGCGTGATCTGAGTGGACAGACATAAAATTATCAGGATTGTTATACTTTTAATTTTTACTATTTTGCTGTCCAGAGCTGCTTATTTACAAATTGTACAGGGTGACTATTATTATGAACTTTCCGAAGGTAATAGAATTTCTGTTAGGCCAATAAATGCACCACGAGGCAGAATATATGATAAGCGGGGCGAAATCATTGTATCTAACAGATTAAGCTATAATCTATATTTGATGCAGAATGAAATACCGCCAGAAAGCTCAGCTGCAGAAATTCTAAATAAGCTTTCTCAAATTAGCAGTTTAGCAGAATCGCGACTGCTCCAGAATTATAAAAATTCTGAGGTTGATACTGCTGTAGAACCAATATTACTGGCCAGACATCTGGATAAAGAAGATATGGTTATAATAGCTGAAAACAAGGATATTTTACCCGGCTTGATAGTTAACGAATCATCCATGAGAGATTATATTTATCCTGAGAAACTGGTTCATGCCACCGGCTATATTGGTGAGATTAATGAACAGGAATTGATTTCATTTAATGAACAGGGCTACAATTACCGCGGTGGTGACTTTGTAGGTAAAGGTGGGCTGGAAAAGGAATACGAGTTTTATTTAAATGGAGAACGAGGCGCTGAACAGATTGAGGTCAACAGCCGTGGTAAAAAAATTAAAACCATTGGTATTAAAAATCCAGAGGCTGGAAATGATTTAATTTTAAATATTAACTTTTCACTACAGTCAGTTCTAGAAGATTTATTAGAGAAAAATTATAATCAACTTAGAGAACTGGCAGCTGAAGATGAAGACAGATCAACCCCTACTGGTATTGCTGCCGTAGTGATGGATATTGATACAGGAGGTATTCTTGCTTCTGCCAGTCTTCCTGATTATAATCTAAATTTATTTGCTAAGGGAATCAGCAGCAGTGATTATCAAGAATTGATCAATGATCCCTTGCGGCCAATGATTAATCGGACAACAATGACAGCGGTTCCACCAGCCTCGATTTTTAAACTCGTTACCGGAACAGCAGCTATGGAAGAGTTAGGAGTTCGAGCAAATACCAGTTTTTACGACTCAAATGGAACTTTTTCAATTCCAAATTGGTCCAGACCCTTTAAAAACTGGAATCCAGTTGGAGAGGGTAAACTTGATTTTGTAAAAGCAATAGCCCGCTCAAATAATGTTGTTTTTTATGAACTGGGTTATGAGCTTTATAAAGAATATAAAGGAGAAAAACTGGCTGAATATGCTCATAAATATGGCCTGGGAACTAAAACTGATATCGATTTACCATCTGAAAAAAGCGGTTTAGTCCCAGACGACAGCTGGAAAAGAAGCAATTTAAATCAGGGATGGTATCCAGGTGATTCAGTTAATTTATCAATAGGTCAGGGAAGTTTATTGACAACACCGGTACAGATTGCCTCCTTAATTTCAACAGTAGCTGCAGAGGGAGTTTCCTATAAACCACAGCTGGTTAAAGAAATAAGGGGAGCAGATGGTGACATTGTTGAAACTTTTAAACCAGAAATTAGAATTGATTTAAGAGATGAAGTAGAGCCAGAAGTTTTTGAGGCTCTAAAAGAAGGAATGCACGATGTTGTAAATAAAAGTTATGGTACTGCTTCTAGACATTTTAGTGATTTTCCAGTTAAAGCAGCCGGTAAAACGGGTACTGCCCAAACTGGAGGTGCAAATCATGGTTGGTTTGGAGGCTTTGCTCCCTATGAAGATCCTCAAATAGCGATTGTTGTTTTTATAGAAAATGGTGGTTCAAGCGCCTATTCTGTTCCAATTGCCAGAGAAATAATGGAATATTATTTTGGCTTTAAAAATTATGAGAATGGTAGAAAAAAGATTTATTATAACAGTAGGGAAGAATAATTTATTAAAGAATATATTAAAAAGTGTTTATAATGAGGAGAGATTTTATGGCTTCTGTGTTTTCTTTTCAGGCAGTTTCAGATGGAATAGTAATGAATTTTCGTGAAGGCAGTACCTTCGGCAATATCAAAAAAGCTGTTGGCCTTCACGCTGCTGAGGCTTCTGATTTTTTTACAGGTGTTAATTTATATTTGAATTTGAGTGGATTAGAATTAGCTTTTGAACAGCTAGAAGAACTGATGAATTTAGTTAAAAATTATAATCAGGTTAATAAAATTTATTTTACAGCAAAAAAAATTGAAACAGAAGAAAAAAATAAAGAAAGCACTTCTGAGGCAGTAATAATAAATAGAACCCTCAGATCAGGTCAGCGAGTTAAACATCAGGCTAATGTAGTAATTGTTGGTGATGTTAATCCCGGTGCAGAAGTAATTGCTGGTGGTGATATTATTGTTTTTGGTAGGTTAAGAGGAGTTGTCCATGCGGGTGCTGGTGGCAGTAAAGAAGCTCAGGTAGCAGCTTTAATGCTGGATCCAACCCAGCTGAGAATAGCTTCATTAATTGCCAGATCACCAGATGACAGTGATAGTTCTAAATTACAGGCAGAAAGAGCATTTATAGAAGAAGATCAAATTATTGTAGAAAAAATTTAGTTATAAATTCAGGGGGGATGAAATTTGGCAGGCAAGACAATTGTTATTACATCAGGTAAAGGTGGGGTAGGCAAAACTACTTCTTCAGCTAATATTGGTACTGCTCTTGCAATGCAGGGCAACAAAGTTTGTTTGATTGATGCTGATATTGGACTTAGAAATTTGGATGTTGTTATGGGACTTGAAAATAGAATTGTTTACGATATTGTTGATGTAGTTGAAAATAACTGCAGACTTGAACAGGCCATGATTAGAGATAAGCGTTATGACGGTTTATATCTTTTACCAGCAGCTCAAACAAGAGACAAAACTTCTGTTACTCCTTTTCAAATGAAGGAGCTTATTGAAAAGTTAAAAGAAGATATGGATTATATTGTTGTTGATTCACCAGCTGGAATTGAACAGGGATTTAAAAACGCAATAGCCGGTGCAGATAGGGCTATTATTGTAACAACTCCTGAAATCTCAGCTGTTCGTGATGCCGATAGAATTATTGGTTTATTAGAGGCTGAAGGTCTACGTGATCCAGAAGTGATAATCAATAGGATTAGAGCAGATATGGTTGACCGTGGTGATATGATGGGAATTGATGATATGATAGAAATTTTAGCTATTGACTTAATTGGTATAGTACCAGAAGACGAAGGTATTGTTGTTTCGACTAATAAAGGTGAACCTATTGCCTTAAATGATAATGCTAAAGCAGGACAGGCTTATCGTAATATTGCTCGCAGAATCATGGGTGAGGATCTACCAATGATGCCTTTAGAAAAAGATAGTTTTTTAACTAGATTTAAAAAGTTAGTTGGTTTATCTTAATACAAGGGGGGGAGTAAAATCGATATATTAAAGTGGCTCGGTTTAAAAAGTGATGATAAAGATAAAAAAAGTAAAAGTGTAGCAAAGGAAAGATTACAATTTGTACTTGTTCAAGATAGAGTAAAATTAACTCCAGATGAAATGGATGCAATGCGTGATGAATTAATAGGTGTTTTAAGTAAATATATAGATGTCGATTCTCAGAAAATTGAAATGGATGTTAAACGTGAAGATGACATGACAGCCTTAGTTGCGAATTTCCCCCTAAAAGGCTCTAAGTAGAGGGGTTGCTCCAAATGAACTGGAACAAAAAATTTCTGCGTTACTTAAATTTCAATGTACCATTTGCTGTTATTTTATTAATTTTAATTGGCTTTATCAGTATTAGTTCTGCTGTTGAAATTAATCAGGCGGGTAGTGGTGCATTAAGATTTCTTCAAAAACAGGCAGTCTCAGTTGTGCTGGGGCTGCTGGTAGTTTTTATCATGCAGGCCTTTGATTATAAAATATTTAAACAGTATGCTATTTTGATTTATATTTCAATGCTTCTGATGTTAACTGCAACCTTATTTTTAGGTCAGGGTGTTTCCGGAGGGGCTCACTGGATTAGTATTGGTGCTTTTAACCTTCAGACTTCAGAATTATCTAAAATAATGTTAATTTTAGTTTTAGCAGCAGTGATTGATAATAATTCAGATGATATGGGTTATCTAAAAGGAATGTTTCTGCCTTCAATAGTAGCTTTTATTCCTTTTTCACTGGTTATTTTACAAAATGATTTGGGTACTGCTTTAGTCTTGTTTTTTATTTACTTGCTGATGCTTTTTGCGGGTGGTGGTAATTTCAAATATATGGCTTCAGTTTTTGGAGGCGGTTTCTTAGTAATTGTTTCCACTATCACAGCCCATGTATTTTTTAATACACCGCTTCCTTTTTTGAAAGAATATCAGCTAAATAGATTGATAGTTTTTATAAACCCGAATATAGATCCTCACGGCAGCGGCTATAATATTATTCAATCAATTATTGCTCTGGGATCTGGAAGATCATTTGGAAAAGGACTTTTTGCAGGGACTCAAAATCAGCTGAATTTCTTACCTGAAAAACATACTGATTTCATTTTTTCAGTAATTGGAGAAGAATTTGGCTTTTTAGGAACAGCAGTCGTAATTTTATTATTTTTATTTTTACTCTGGCAATTTTTAAGCATTGCCGAAAATGCAAGGGATAGATATGGTTATTTAGTTATGATAGGAATTATAGCTATGTTTTTATTTCACGTGCTGGAGAATGTCGGAATGACAATGGGTATTATGCCAATCACTGGTATTCCTCTACCCTTTATTAGTTATGGAGGTACATTTATGTTGACCTCGCTGACTGCAGTTGCAATAGCAATTAATATAAACTTGAGGAAAAATAAATTGATGTTTTAATATGAGGTGGTTTTTTGCAGTATAAAGAAAAAATTATAGAAAATTTATATAAGATCTCCAGTCCGGAAAGATATACCGGTAATGAGTGGAACTCTATTACTAAAGACTGGGATCCAGAAAGGCTGAAGGTGGCCCTGGCCTTTCCAGATGTTTATGAAATTGGTATGTCTCATTTAGGGCTTAAAATTTTATATCATTTAATTAATAGAGAAGATAATATGCTGGCAGAAAGAGTTTATGCTCCCTGGCAGGACATGGAAGATCTGATGAAGGAAGAAGAGATTCCTCTTTATAGCTTAGAATCTTACCATGAAATTAAAGATTTTGATATTTTAGGATTTACACTTCAGTATGAGATGAGTTATACAAATATTTTAAATATGCTGGATTTAAGTGGGCTTTCAATTTATGCTTCCGAAAGAAAGGAAGAGGATCCACTGGTTATTGCCGGCGGTTCAACTGTATTTAATTCTGAACCAATAGCCGAATTTATAGATTTGTTTTTTGTGGGTGAGGCAGAAGCTTTTATTATCACACTCTTAAATAAATATCAGGATTTGAAGGCTCAGGGATTAAAAAAAGCTGAAATTTTAAAAAAGCTAAATAAAATGCCCGGAGTTTATGTTCCTTCACTCTATAGTGAAGAATATGGTGAGCAGGGTGAGATTTTAGCTTTAAATTCAGCCCCTGGCCAAAAAGATAGAGTCAAAAAACAGGTGGTTCAGAACTTAGATCAGGCTTTTTTTCCAACAGATTTTATTGTACCCTACCGGGATACGGTTCATGAAAGAGTTGTTTTAGAGATTTCACGCGGCTGTACCAGAAGCTGCAGATTTTGCGCTGCTGGAATAGCTTACCGACCGGTTAGAGAAAGAAGTGTTGGGCGGTTAATGGAACTTGCCGAAAAGGCTTTAAAGTCGACAGGTTATGATGAGATTTCCTTAACATCATTAAGTACTGTCGATTATACCGAAGCCAAAAAATTAGTGCAGGCCATGACTAAAAAATTTAGTGAGAAAAAAATTAGTGTTTCTTTATCTTCATTGAGAGTTGATAAATTTTCAGTTGAACTGGCAGAAGAGGTTAATAAGGTCAGAAAAACAGGTTTAACCTTTGCCCCAGAGGCAGGGACACAGCGTTTAAGAGATGTAATTAATAAAAATATTAGTGAAGATGATATCTACAGCGCAGCCCGCTCAGCTTTTGAAAACGGCTGGTCCAAGATCAAACTTTATTTTATGATTGGTCTGCCGACTGAAACAATGGAAGATGTTAAAGGTATAGCAGAGATGGCCCAAAAAATAAGAAATATCGGTCAGGAAGTCCGCCGAAATACTAAGAAAAGAATGAGGCGAATAGAAGTTTCTGTCAGTGTCTCAACCTTTGTTCCCAAAGTTTTTACACCATTTCAGTGGCACAAGATGGATGATGTAGAGACGATTATTAAAAAACACGATTATTTAAGAGATAATATTAAAGGGAGAAGTTTTTCCTTTAGCTGGAATGACCCAGAACTTTCGCGTTTGGAAGGAGTACTTGCCAGAGGAGACAGAAGACTTTCTCAAGTAATTGCTTCTGCCTGGGAAAAAGGCAGCCGCTTTGAAGGCTGGCATGAATGTTTTGAGCCCAGAATTTGGGGAGAGGCTTTTAGAGAAAACGACATTCAGCCAGAAGAATATTTAAGAGAAAGAGGAGAAAATGAAATTTTTTCCTGGGAGAAATTAGATATTGGAATTCCCAAATCTTTCTTAATTAAAGAATACAAAAATGCATATAATGAAGTATTAATAGATGACTGTAGATTTGCCGACTGTCATGGTTGTGCAATCTGTGGTAATTTTGAAGTTGATCTAGAGTTAGTAGGTGGTAGAACAAATGAATTACAGGATTAAATTTGCTAAATTAGAAGACTTAATGTATATTTCTCATTTAGAAGTTATTAAAACTTTAAGAAGAATAATTAGAAGGGCAGAACTGCCGGCAGCTTTTTCTCAAGGATATAATCCTAGAATTAATCTAGCGATTGGACCACCTCTTGCAGTTGGTTTAATCAGTCAGGGAGAATATTTTGACCTTGAACTGGATTCTGAAATAGATCCTGAAAAACTGATCGAAGATTTGAATGCTGTTTCGCCGGCTGATTTAAGATTTAAAAAGGCAGTAAAAATACCGGATGATATTCGATCACTTTCATCTCTTTTAGATACTGCTATTTATACAATAAATTTTGAATACACCTCAGCCAAAAGTTTAGAAGAAGAAAAGAAAATGTTAGAGGAATTTATGGCACAATCGGAGATTATGATTATCAGACATCGGAGAAAAAAATCCGACAGAAAAATTGATTTAAAGAAAAGAATATTTTCTGCAGAAATTATAGATAAAAACAAATGGAAATTTGCAGTTGTAACAGGGAGTAGAGGTAATGTGAGACCTGAAGAACTAAACAGAGCTTTAAGAGAAAAGTTTTCAGAAGTTAAGGGTTTTTCACCTCTACAGGTTATAAGAGAGGGAGTTTTTGTTAGAGATGAAGCAGACTTTTACCCTCCCTATGCAGAAAAATTCATCGGGAGTTGAAATAGATGAGCAGACAAATAATAATAAATTCGGAATATAGAGAAAGAAGAGCAGCTTTATTAAATAATAATTCTTTGGAAGACCTTTTTTTTGAAAGAGACACCTATCATAAAATAGCTGGTAACGTCTACCGCGGCAGAGTACAGGATGTGCTGCCGGGGATGCAGGCAGCTTTTGTTGATATTGGAATAGCACGCAATGCTTTTATTCACTTAAATGATTTATACCCAATTTTAAATAGTGAGCAGAAAAAGAAGTTGAGTAAAAAGGAATTAAATGTAAAGCATGTATTACAGCCGGGACAGTGGCTGATGGTTCAGGTTGTCAAAGAGCCAATGGGCAGCAAAGGAGCAAAAGTAACCTGTAAAATTTCTATACCAGGTAGATTTTTTGTTTATATCCCATCTGACAACAAAATTGGTATTTCTCGCAGAATCAATGATGATGGTGAGCGGGGTCGTTTAAAATCAATAGCTCAGGATTTAAAAGATGGCAAAGAAGGTTTAATCATTCGAACAAATGCCAGAGATGAGAGTTATACCAAGCTACAGAATGATTATAATTTTTTATCAGGAACCTGGAAAAGAATTCGTAATGATTTTTTCCAGAAAAATGATATAGATATTTTATATCAGGAAGAAGATTTGCTTAAAAATTTAATTAGAGATTATTTAGATGAAAATATAGATCGAGTAGTTGTAGATGATAAAGAAGATTATCAGCGGTTAATTGATTTAACCTCAATTTTTGCACCAGATTTAAAAAATAGAATTGCACTTTATCAGCGCAATATACCAATTCTGGCTGCTTATAATATTGAAAAAGAAATTGAGAGTTTACTGCAGCGTAAAGTCTGGCTTAAATCGGGAGGATATCTGGTTATAGATCAAACTGAAGCCCTGGTTTCAATTGACATTAACACAGGTAAATTTACCGGTAAGAAAAATTTGCAGGATACAATTGTTAAAACAAACAAAGAAGCTGTTGCCGAAATTGCCCGTCAGATTAAACTGAGAGATATTGGTGGAATCATTATCATTGACTTTATAGATATGAATAATCAATCAGATCAGCAGTCTGTAACTGATCTTTTAGCAAATGAGCTGGCAAAAGATAGAACTAAAACTTCTATCTTAGGTTTTACCCAGCTGGGACTGCTTGAGATGACCAGAAAAAAGGTTAGAGAAGGTTTTGGCTCTTTGATGCAGAAGGATTGTCCTGTCTGTGGAGGAACTGGTAAGGTTTTATCTGAATCAACAGTGGCTATGAAAGTAATCCGCAAGATTGATGAGATAACCAGCCGAAAAAAATATCCAGCTGTATCCTTAGAACTGCATCCAGAAGTGGCAGCAGTTTTAATTGGGGCTGGAGGAGAAAAGCTGCAGGAACTGGAAGATAAATTTGGAATCGATATTTTTATCAGCGGTAATGCAGAGCTTAAATATGAAGACATGGTTATTGAAAAAGGATCAAAAGAAGATCTGCAGCCTGAGATTTTAGATTTAGATGCCGGTGATCGAATTACTGTTAAAATTGAAGATCAGCATGCCAGCAATGAAAATGCAGGAATTGCAAGAATTGATGGTTATATAATAATCGTCAACGGGGCTGGGAATATGGTGGAAAATGAAGTAGAGATAATTATTGATGATATGCATCGAACTTACGCTAGAGCCCATCTTGCTTAGTGATTATCAAAAATTTGATTTTTTTAGATAGCTGATAAAATAAAGCCAATCATTTTAGTCATTTCCTTGACTATAGAGCTGATTTATGCTAGAATTTATATCTGGAGTTATTTATCCAGCCTTCATTTTGAAGGTGCCAAAACCGCACGGTATAGGCCGTAAAATCTCTTCTAAGAAGAGTGCCTCATCCGGCGAGTCTGAGGTAAGGGAGGTGTAACATATAATGTATGCTATTATTAAAACTGGCGGTAAACAGTACCGCGTTGAAGAAGGTCAAATCTTAAAAATTGAAAAGCTTTCTGCTGAGGAAGGCGATAGTGTTGAATTTGATCAGATTTTAGCTTTATCTGATGAAAATGGTTTTAAAGCAGGTTCTCCAATGATTGAAGGAGCTTCTGTTAAGGGAAAGGTAATTGAGCAGGGCAAGAATAAAAAGATTGTTGTTTTCAAATATAAGCCAAAGATTAGATATCGCAAGAAAACTGGTCACAGACAGCCTTACACTAAAGTTTTAATCGAAGACATTAATGCTTAATTTTATAAATTATAAATTAGCAGCAATACTAGATTTTAGTCTAGTATTTAACTTATAAATATTTTAAAAAATTTATTTTCTAAGGGGGTGGAGTTAAATGTCCCAGAAGAAGGGTGTTGGTAGTTCCCGGAATGGTCGTGACAGTGAATCGAAACGACTTGGTGTTAAGGAATTCGACGGCGAATTCGTAACAGCTGGTAGTATTTTAGTACGTCAGAGAGGTACTAAGTTTAAGCCAGGTTTAAATGTTGGCCGTGGTAATGATGATACTTTATTCTCCAAGGTTGACGGTTATGTTAAATTTGAAAGAAAAGGTAAAAAGAATCGTCAGATCAGTGTTTATACAGAAGATCAAGTAGCAGCTATTGCTAACTAATATTATTGTATAATGTCCCTCAGTGCTTTAGGTGCTGAGGGTTTTTTCATATTAGAGATCATTTCAAATGTTTTCCTGTGGATAAGAATATATATAATTATTTAAATTAGATTTGACGTAACGAAAGTTTAAAACGGAGGTGAATAATATGTTTATAGATGAAGTGGAATTTAAGGTAAAAGCAGGAGATGGTGGTAATGGAGTTGTCAGTTTTCGCCGTGAAAAATACATCGATCAGGGAGGACCTGATGGTGGAGATGGTGGAGATGGTGGCAGTATTATTCTTAAAGTTAATGAGGGGATGAATACCCTAGCTGATTACCGCTATAATAATATTTATAAAGCTGACCGCGGACAGAACGGTCAGGGAAAAAAGATGCACGGAAAAAATGGTGAAGACACTGTACTGGATGTTCCACCAGGAACTATGGTTTATGATGCAGATACAGACCAGTTTTTAGCAGATTTAAAAGAAGCAGGAGATCAATATGTAATTGCTGAAGGTGGAAAAGGTGGAAAAGGTAATGCTAGATTCAAAAAATCTACCCGTAAAGCCCCACGTTTTTCAGAAAATGGAGCTAAAGGTGAACTAAAAAAAATTAGACTAGAATTAAAGGTGCTGGCAGATGTAGGTTTAGTTGGTTATCCAAATGTAGGTAAATCAACTCTAATTTCTCAGGTTTCACATGCCAAACCCAAAATTGATTTTTATCATTTTACAACCTTACATCCGAATTTAGGTGTTGTTCAATATGGTGAATATCAATCTTTTGTGATGGCGGATATTCCAGGAATCATTGAAGGTGCACATCAGGGAACTGGTTTAGGAGATGAATTTTTAAAACATCTAGATAGAACAAGATTACTGGTTCATGTAATTGATGTTTCAGGAATTGAAGGGAGAGATCCCGTAGAAGATTTTGAGACAATTAATAATGAGCTCAATAAATATAATGATTATTTAGCTTCTTTAGAACAGGTAGTTGCCTTAAATAAGATAGATTTAGAAGAAGGCCGACAAAATATAGAAACTGTTAAATCAGAACTAAATGAGCGTGGTTATACTGTTTTCCCTATTTCTGCAGTAACCGGCGAGGGATGCAAACCATTAATTTATCATTTAGGAGAGCGGCTGCAGGAACTACCAGAAAGAGAGATAGCTAAAGAAGAAGAGGTAGTAATTAGACCTGATTTTGTAGATGAACTATATATAGAAAAGTTGAATAAAGATAAATATGAAGTCAGAGGAACACTCCTTGATTCATATCTTGAAAAAACTGATTTTAACAATGATGCAGCAGTCCAGAGGTTAATGAGGGTTTTAAAACATTATGATTTAAATGAAATGATGGAAAAAGAGGGAGTCAAAGAAGGGGACACCGTAGTAATTGGTCCTTTAGAATTTGATTATGTAGAATAAATAGACAAAATTGATTTATAAAATGATAATTAAATTATAATATAACAAGAATATTAGTAAAGAAAGAAGGTGTTATAATGTTAACAGGAAAAAATAGAAGTTATCTTAGAGGAGAAGCAAATTCTCTAAATCCAATAGTCCATGTTGGTAAAGATGGAATAACAGAATCTGTAATCGAACAGCTTGATGAAGCCTTAGAAGATCATGAACTTTTAAAGGTCAGAATTCTAGAAAGCACAGGTAGAACAACTCGTTCTGCTGCTGAAGAACTTGCTACAGCAACTGGTTCAGAAGTGGTTCAGGTAATCGGAGGAATTGCTGTATTATTCCGTCAACGAGATGAAGACTCTAATTTTAAACTTTAACTAAATATCAGATCCGGGGGGAGAGCTTCACTGGCGGTTGTTTTTAAAAACAATAAAAAATTGCTGACCAGAATTTTACTAGTATCTGATTAAGCTAAAAGAAAAGTGTGGTTATAAATGGCTATTTTAAATATTAATAACTTAAAAAAAGAATATGGAATTGAGACTGTTTTGAAAGACTTTTCTCTAAATGTAAATGAGGGTGAGTCGGTGGCTTTAATTGGCCCCAACGGCTCTGGTAAAACAACAATTTTTCAGATTATAACTGGCCGGGAACATTATTCTGACGGTACGGTTTCGGTTAGAAATGATATTGAAGTTGGTTACCTTGATCAGCTGCCGGATTTCAAATCTGAACTCAGCATTTATCAGGAACTAGAAAAAGTTTTTGCAGAGGTTAAACAGCAGATCAAGAAAATGAAAAAGCTGGAGGAAAAAATTACTCATCATGGTGAGCGGGTTGATAAGTCTGCAAGCCATTCTGATAATTTAGAAGCAACTATGAGGGAATATAGTGCTCTACAGAGAGAGTTTGAAAAAGGAGTAGGCTATGAATATCAGAGTAAGATCCGTCAGGTAGCTGCTGGTATGGGTTTTGATGAAGAAGAGATTCATGAAAAAACCTTAGATCAGCTAAGTGGTGGTGAAAAAACCAGAGTCGGATTGGCCAAATTACTTTTAATTGAGCCTGACTTATTACTTTTAGATGAACCGACAAATCATCTTGATTTAAAATCTGTTGAATGGCTTGAAAATTATCTTAATTCTTACCAGGGAAGTCTTTTAATTATTTCTCACGATAGATATTTTCTGGATAATACTATCGAAAGAATTGTAGAAATAAAAAATGGTAAAAATGAAGATTACAGCGGTAATTACAGCTATTATCAAAAAGAAAGAAAAAGAAGGTACGAACAGCGTCTGCGCGAATATAAAAACCAGCAGAAAAAAATTAAACAGCTGGAAGATGCAATAGAACAGCTCTATATCTGGGGCCGCTCTCGTGACAGCGAAAAAATGTTTAAAAGGGCAAAGGCCATGGAAAAGCGCTTAGAAAAAATTGATCGTCTGGAAAAACCTCAGCTAAAGGGAAGAAAGATGAAGCTAGAACTTGAGACTGAGATTCGTGGTGGAGACGATGTTCTATTTGTAGAAAATTTAAGTAAAAGATTTGAAGATTTAAATTTATTCCAGGATCTAAATTTTGAACTGCATCGAACTGATAAAGCAGCAATTATAGGTGATAATGGTACAGGTAAATCAACAATTTTGAGAATTATAATGGGCGAAATACCAGCAGATCGGGGACAGGTTAGGATTGGAACAAATGTTTATCCTGCTTATTACCGTCAGGAATTTGAAGGCTTTAACCCTGAAGATGATTTAATTACAGCTTTACAGCGTGAAACTGCTGTCACAAATTCTAAAGCAAGAGATATGCTGGCTTCCTTTCTCTTTACTGGAGAAGATGTTTTTAAAAAAGTTAAACAGCTGAGTGGGGGCGAAAAAAGTCGTTTAAGATTGCTGCAGCTGATGAGCGGTAATTATAACTTTTTAATTTTGGATGAGCCAACAAATCATTTGGATTTGGCTTCCCGTGAGGTGCTGGAAGAGGCCTTAAAAGATTATTCAGGTACAGTTTTAATTGTATCACATGACCGTTATTTTTTAGATAAAGTTATTGATTATATCTATGAGTTAGAAAATCAGGAACTGAATAAGTATTTTGGAGATTATAGTTATTATAAGCAGAAAAAGAAAAACGAAATTTCTGAGCAGCAGGACTTAGATGAGCAGGAAGATAAAAGTGAAGGAAAACTTGATTATGAGGCTCAGAAAGAGGCACGCAGTCGTGAGCAAAAAAGACAAAAGCGGCTAGAAGAAATTGAAGTTGAAATAGAAGCTTTAGAAAAGAATTTAAGTGATTTAGAAAGTCAAATGACAGCTGAAGAAAATATTAATGATTTTGAACTGCTGCAGGAGTTAAAAGATAAATATGAACAACAAAATAGTAGGTTGGAAACTTTATATCAGGAGTGGGAAAAAATAGTTTAAGTGAGCCTTATGTTAGATTTGACGTAACGGACTAAAAGATGTGAGGTAAAATTATGAATGATCTATTTAAAAAAATGGATGTAAAAACAGAAGATATTAAGATTCCTGAGAAAACTGTTGATCAGTGGCAGGAACTATTAGATATGTTTGTTCAATTTTATGGTGTCCAAGATATTCTCATTAATAATTATCAGGCACCATATTTAGAAGTAAAAAAAGCTAGCTCAAATCCAGATAATTTATTTTTTGAAGGAGAGAAGTTTAAACTTGAGGGTCTTTATTGTGAAGATGTAATTGAAAGCAAATCAAGTTTAGAGGTTAAAAACGCAGCTGAAATTAAAAAATGGAAAAATTCTATTTATATGGAAAATGGCCTGGTTGCTTATTTAGGTTATCCTATTTTATGGCCAAATGGTGAAGTTTATGGTACTATTTGTCTTCATGATAATCAAAAAAGAGATTTTAGTTCTCAATTAAAGAAACAGCTCAAATTTGTCAAAGATTTAGTGGAAAATAATCTTAAAAGCCTTTATCAAAGTCAAATAAATTATAATTTGAATCAATACTATTCAAAGATGGTAGATAGTCTGCCGGCAGGAATAATGATAATTAATCAAAAGGGTCAAATACTTAAGGTGAATGATGCTATTGAATCAATGACCGGCTATAGTAAAGATGAACTTGTCGGTAACAGTATTTTTGAAACAGTAGTCCTGGCAGAAAATATAGAAAAAGCAAAAAAGGATATCCAAAAAATTATCAGTGGAAAAACTTTAACTCATGAAGTTATAACTTCAAAAAAGAATGGGGAAACAAGTTATTCTCGCATGCATGAAAAAAGAATTAAGCTGCCAAATGGTGAAAGTGGAATCATCTCTATTCAAAGTGATGTGACTGATAAAGTTGAAAGTGAAAACAAAATAAAATATGCAAGTTATCATGATAGTCTAACTGATTTATATAATCGATCATATATTGAAAAGCAGATTCAAAAAATTAATAGAGAAGAGAAATTACCGTTAGCAGTGATAATGGCTGACTTAAATGCGCTCAAACTAATAAATGATTCTTATGGCCATCATCAGGGTGATAAGTTAATTATTAAAACTGCTAAAATATTAAAAAGCAGCTGCCGTGGAGAAGATTTAATAGCCCGCTGGGGTGGAGATGAATTTGTAATCATACTTCCTCAAACTGACCTAAAGGCAGTTAAAAAAATAGTCCAAAGAATTGATAGAAAAATTGCAGATGAATATTTAAATTTTGAAAATGGTAATAAATTACCTCTTTCTACAGCCTTGGGATATGCTGTAAAAAAATATAATTATCAAGATTTTTTTGATATTTTAAATGAAGCAGAATCGAGAATGTATAAAAATAAACTTACTGAAAGTAGAAATATTAAAAACAGGATTGTAAGTACATTATTGAAAAGTTTAGATAAAAAAAGCCAGGAAACAGCTGATCATGCAAAAAGAATGATCGCTACAGCTGAAAAATTTGCAGAGGCTTTAAATTTAAGTCAAGCTGAAATAGAAAAACTGATCTTAGCTGCAGAGTTACATGATATTGGAAAAACTGTCATACCAGAGAGAATTTTAAACAAAAAAGGAAAACTTTCAGATAAAGAGTGGCAGGAAGTTAAAACTCATTCAGCTGTCGGCCATAGAATATTAAATACTACTGAAGATTATTCTCATATATCTGAGGATGTTTTATCACACCATGAACATTGGGATGGCAGTGGTTACCCCAGAGGTTTAAAAGGAGAAAAAATTCCTTTATTAGCCAGAATAATTGCAATTATAGATGCTTATGATGTAATGACCCATGATCAAGTCTATAAAAAAGCTGTTACAAAAGAAGAAGCATTAAAAGAAATCAATTCCTGTGTTGGGACACAATTTGATCCCGAATTAGCAGATGTTTTTGTTAAAATATTTTCTGATTAATTTAAAGCCCCCTGTTATAATTTCTTAAGCAGGGGGTTTTTGATTTTTTGAATATAATTTTTATTTCTGATTTCAAACTTTTATAAAGCTGCTGTTCCTTCCTCACCAGTTCTGATTCTGATTGCATTTTCAATATCAGAGATAAATATTTTTCCGTCACCAACTTCACCAGTTTGTACAGCTTCTTTAATAGCTTCAACAATTTTGTCTACTTCTGTGTATTCAACAATTATTTCAACCTTTATTTTTTTTCGGAGTCTAATTCTATAAGTCACACCTCTGTAAGTTTCAGAATGACCCTTTTGAGAACCATAGCCCTTAATTTCTGTAATATTTAAACCGTTGATACCTATGGCTTCTAACCTGTCAATTAATTTATCTGTTTTGTCAGGGCGAATAATTGCTTCAATTCTTTTCATTGCATTCTCCTCCTTTAATTTTGAGCGTTAATATTGATCATAAAATCTGGATAAGATTGAGCACCGTGTTCAGAGTAATCAAGACCTTCAATCTCATCTGCTTCAGAAACTCTAAGTCCAATCACTACATCAATTGTTTTAAAGAGTACAAAACCAAGTCCAAATGCCCAGAAGAAGACAGTTATTACACCAATGAACTGAGTGATTAAAAGACTAATTCCACCACCAAAAAGAAGTCCACCTTCTGCTGCAAAAATTCCAACTGCTAGAGTTCCAAAAGCACCGCAAACTCCATGGACAGATACTGCACCAACAGGATCGTCAATTTGTAATTTATCAAAGAATTCAACAGAATAAATAACTATCATACCAGCAATAGCACCGATAATTATAGCTGAAAGGTTACCAACATTTGCTGTACCGGCTGTTATACTAACTAAACCTGCTAAAGCACCATTTAAAGTCATACTTACATCTGCCTTTCCATATTTAATCCAGCTGACACTCATGGCCATTACAGCACCGGCTGCTGCAGCTAGATTAGTTGTTACTGCTATTGAGGCAATTGATAAATCAGTACCGGCAACAGTAGAACCGGGGTTAAATCCAAACCAGCCAAACCAGAGAATAAAGACACCAAGGGCTGCCATTAAAAGGTTGTGACCCGGTAGAGCGTTAGCACTGCCGTCTTCATTATATTTACCAATTCTAGGACCTAAAACAATGGCACCGGCTAAAGCAGCCCAGCCACCAACAGAGTGAACAACCGTTGATCCAGCAAAGTCTATAATTCCCATTTCTGCTAACCAGCCACCACCCCAGATCCAGTGTCCAACTACGGGATAAATAAAGGCTGTAATTACAACACTGTAAGCTAAGTAACCGGAAAAATTAGTTCTTTCAGCCATTGCACCAGAAACAATTGTTGCTGCTGTTGCTGCAAAAACTGTCTGAAAGATAAAGAAAGCTGCAATTGGAATCTCAAGGCCAAGATTTGCGAATGTATCCTGCAGAAAATAACCTGTAGTTCCGATAAAACTGTTGCCGGAACCAAACATAAAAGCAAAACCAACAGCCCAGAAAACTAAAGAACCAGATGCAAAGTCCATTATATTTTTCATGATAATGTTACCTGCATTTTTTGCTCTGGTAAATCCAGCCTCAACCATTGCAAATCCAGCCTGCATAAAGAAAACTAAAAAAGCCGCGATTAAAGTCCAAATTGTGTCAATTGCAACCGCATTTGCTGCCGCCTGATCTTCTTGTGCTAAAGCCAGACTGCTGAATAAAATCACCAGCATTAATGTCATAAATACTTTCTTAAAAAAACCACTACTTACTTCTCTACTACTCATAATAATTTCCTCCTTGTGTTAGGTATATGTTAACTATGAGTAAATTATATAGATAGCTCACATAAAAAGCAAGGATTCTGCAGTTTATATAACAGTATACAGTAATTCAATTAAAAATCAGGAATTGCAGGTAGCTCTAATTTATGTTGATTGGCTGCAGCAATCTTTTCTATTTTGTCTGAAGTTTTAACATCAGCTTTACCGTCTACAATGTAGTAATCTATTTCTCGATAACTTAATCCAATCTCATCCTGATCACTTTGTCCATTCCAGAGTCCAGCAGAAGGCTTTTTGGTAATTATTTTTTGATCAATCCCCATTTTCCGGGCCAGACCTCTTACTTCGAGTTTAACTAAATTACCTAGAGGTGCAATGTCTATACCACCATCTCCATATTTAGTAAAATAACCTAATTTTAATTCGCTGCGATTATCAGTTCCAACTACCAAATAATTATTTAAATTTGCGTAATAATAGAGCAGTGTCATTCTCAATCGGGGCTTCATATTAGCAAGAGCTAATTTAAGACTGCCCTGAGCAGCAGCTAAATTTTTATTATTTATCACTTCTTCTAAAACAGCTTCCGAATCATATTTATTAATTGTTTGGAGTAATTTTTGATAAGGAGCACTTAGATCAATTTCCTTATATTTAATACTAAACTTTTCTGCATGTTTAACAGCATCAACTTTATCTTCTGGATTACTAAAACAGGGCATAATAATTCCCAAAGTGTTTTCTGGAAAAGCTTTTTGGCAGAGGAGAGAGGTAACAGAAGAATCAATCCCACCTGATAAACCAATTACTGCTCCCTGACATCCAGCATCATGAACTTTTTCTCTGATCCAATTTATTAAATTACTTTCAATTTTTTTATAATTTCTGTCTAACATTATTAACACCTCATCTTATAAAGTAACTAAATTATTATTTTAACCTGAATTATTCATAGCAACCACGAAATATAATTTTCCTCTGGTTTAACTCTAAAATTATCTAATTTAAGAACTAAATAATAACTTTTTGAGTTG
>NZ_SOEF01000023.1 GCF_004366375.1 Halanaerobium congolense | reverse complement strand
ACTGTTGGGCTAACAGGATTTTAAGCCTGTGGAGATGGTGGGTTACCACTTCTAAGAAGCAGGAATCCTCGAGGGCTTGCCCCGAGGAGGGTCAAATAAAAGGAAACATACTAGAAGTAAATAAGGAAATGATAGAATTATTGGGTGCTCCCAATAAAAAAGAAGTTAAAAAATTTAATTTAAATAATATTGAAAAAATTAAAGATATTTGGAATAATGATTTTTTATCATCTAAAAATGAAGATATATTTGAGGGTAATCTTGAATATACTACAAATTGGGATAAAAAAGTTTTTTTGAAATATAAAATTGAAATTATTTTATCTAAAAAAAATGGATCAGAAATTATTATAGCAGCTAATGACATTAGTAGAGAAAAAGAAATTGAAAAAAATTTAAAATATTTTTCTTTTCATGATGAGTTAACAAATTTGTATAATCGTAGATATTTTGAAAATGAAATAAAGAGATTGGATACTAAACGAAAACTACCAATAAGTATTATTATAGCAGATCTTAATGGACTTAAAATAATTAATGATAGTTATGGTCATAAAAAAGGAGATGAGATATTAATTCAAGCTTCCCAAATATTAAAAGAATCTTTGCGTGAAGAAGATATATTAGCTAGATATGGTGGAGATGAGTTTGCAGTTTTGCTTCCAAACACCACAAAAGAAACTGCAGAGAAAATTAATAAAAGAATAAAAGAAAAATGTAAAAAAATAAATAATAATCCGATTCCTATTTCTATTGCTTTGGGTGAGGCAACAAAAGAAAAGCCAGAACAGGATATAAACGAAATATTAAAAAAGGCTGATGATAAGATGTATAAGGACAAATTATCCGAAGAGTTTGTCGGAACACCAAGGGGTGAAATTAAGGCCAGATAATATTCTGTCCTGTCACCGGATAATCTGAAGCAGAACTCTTTCTTTTTCTAAGAACTTTAAACAATCTTTTAAAGCATCAAAGATATCAAATTTGGTACTTAATAATAAAGGAATGATTAAATGAAGATTGAAAGAATAAAAACTTTTATTACTTTAGTTGATTTGGAAAGTTATTCGCTGACAGCTGAAAAGTTTGAAATTAGTCAGCCAGCAGTAAGTATGCAGATTAAATCGCTTGAAAAATATTTTGATACAGAGCTTTTTTATAAAGAGAAAGGTCAGATTATTCTTAGTCCTGCTGGCAAAATAGTTTATCAAGAAGGTAAGAAAATTGTTAAAAGGTGGGGATATTTAAAACAGAAAGTTGAAAGTAAAAAAAATATGCAGACCAAGCAGCTGAAAATTGCTTCCAGTACGATTCCTTCTGCATATCTATTGCCTGAGATACTTTCAATTCTAAATAAAAATATTGATGATTTAAAAACAGAAGTTTCAGTTGGTGACAGCAGGTCAATGATTAATTTATTAGAAAATAATGAAGTGGATTTGATAATAGTTGGTTATAAACCCAAAAACAATAAGTTTAAATCAATAGAACTCTGCAGTGATAACTTGAGTTTAATAGTACCTTTAAATCATCCTTTAGCGGGAAAAGAAAAAGTGTTTTTAGCAGAACTTCAGAATCATAGTATATTAATGAGAGAGGAAGGTTCAGGAACCAGAAAAGCTACTATTGTAGCTTTTAAAGAAGCTGCTTTTAAACTGGAAGATTTTAATATTATAAGTGAGTTAGGAAGTACAGAAGCTGTTATTTCTGCTGTTGAATCTGGACTTGGTATTTCTTTTATTTCAAAAATAGCAGCTAAAAAAGCTGCTGCTTGTAGAAGAATTGTTGAAATAAAAGTTGCCGATGCAGAATATGAAAGAAATTTTTATTTAGCCTATAATAAAAATCGCCATGATGACTATTTGATTAATACTTTTATTGAAGCTGCTAAAAATATTTTATAAAATATCATTTAAAACATTTAACCGGTTTCGGTCGGTTCTATCAGAGCTTTATGACCTGTAAAAGCCAATAAATCTACTTTAAGTTTTTTGAAATTAATATCATAGACACCTGCAGCCTATATTTTCATAATAATCTAACATTTATTTTCTGTTTCTTGAAACCAAATCATAAAGAAAAGTTATAAAAATTATAAAAATACTTTATAATTAAAACCAACTATGCTATAATTATTGTGAAATTAAGAATAATCATGATTATATTTTGATTCAGACTATAATAAGATAATTAAAAAATATTTATTTAGAGGGGAGATTATTAATGAATAACAAACAACAGAAGTTAGTTAACGAGGCAAGGGAACGAGCAGAAGGTTATTTTCGTAGAGGAGAATTCTATTGTTCAGAAGCAGTTTTAACAACAATAAATGAATTATTAGGTAAAGAAGTTGATCCAGAAATTGTTAAGTTGGCTTCTGGATTTCCAATAGGAATTGGCAAATCAAAATGTTTATGTGGAGCAGTCAGCGGTGGGGTTATGGCCCTTGGTTTAAAATATGGTAGAACTGAACCAGGAGCAGAAATGCCAGAAAAATGTTTTCCTGCAAACGCTTCTCTACATGACTACATAAAGGAGACTTATGGTTCGACTTGCTGCAGAGTCCTGACTAAAGATTTTGATGATTTTGGCAGTCCAGAAAGAGCAGCTCACTGCATTCAAATTTCTGGTGAAGTTGCGGCCTGGGTAATGGAAAGATTTATTGAAGATGGACTGGTTGAATAATTAAAACAAATAAAATTTAAAAAGGAGAATTTTTGTTATGAAAAATTTAATTAAAAAAACTCCTATTCCGATTGCTGGTCTGATGCTTGGACTGGCAGGTTTAGGTAACTTAGTAGCAGGTTATAATATCTATTACCGCTATCTGGCAGGAATTTTATCAGTTTTAACAGCATTATTTTTAGTTGGACGTTTTTTAATAGCCAGAGATAGTTTTGGGCCTGATTTAAGAAATCCAGTTATTGCAAGTGTTACTCCTACTTTTTTTATGGCTTTGATGATTCTTGCTACTTATTTATTAAATATAATTCCTAATCTGGCTTCTTCTATCTGGTATTTCGCTATTATCTTACATATAGTTTGGATTATCTGGTTTACAATCAGTTTTATCTTTAATTTTAAAATCCAACAGGTGTTTGCCAGTTATTTTATTGTTTATGTAGGATTAGTGGTTGCCAGTGTAACTGCACCTGCTTTTAATAATTTGAAATTAGGTCAGGGTATTTTTTATTTTGGTTTTGCTGCTTATTTGGTGCTTTTACCAGTAGTTATTTATCGTGTTTTTTGGGTTAAAGACATAAAAGATCCTGCTTTGCCAACGATTACTATTTTTACAGCTCCGGCTGGACTTTGTCTGGCAGGTTATTTAAGTTCCTTTTCTGAAAAAAATATTATGATGGTTGGTTTACTTACTAGTCTGACTTTGGCCATGTTAATCGGGGTAACCATTTATTTGCCGAAAATGCTTAAAGTTGGATTTTACCCTAGTTTTTCAGCTTTTACTTTTCCTTATGTTATAAGTGCAATCGGTTTGAAAATGGCTGTGAAATTTTGGGATGCTAATTCGACATTGTTCTGGCTTAAATATCCAGCAAGGTTAACTGAACTGCTGGCGGTTGTGATGGTTTTATTTGTTTTCATAAAATACTGCAGCTTTTTTTATAAAAACTATCAGAATTTGAATATGACTGTTGAAGCAGAAAAAAAAGCTGTTAATAATTAAAAAAATAAATCAGAAAATTGGAGGAATTGATAATGAAAGAAATTGATGCTAAAGGCTTAGCCTGCCCTAAACCGGTTGTGCTGGCAAAAAAAGCTATAAATTCTAATCAGCAAGTATTAGTCATTGTTGACAATCAAACAGCCGCTTCAAATCTAACTAAATTAGGAGAGAAAATGGGAGCTGAAGTTTCAGTTGTGGAAGAATCAGAAACAGAATTTAGAGTCATGTTTAAAAAATCAAAAAGTAGTGACAGCGAAAACAATGAATCTGCTGCAGAAAATAGTGGAGCTAAAATTTATTTAATTTCAGCAGATACTATGGGAGATGGAGAGCGAGAATTGGGTCAAATCTTAATTAAGGGTTTTATTTCTACTATTAAGGAGTTAGACCCCTTACCTAAAAGAATTATTTTCCTTAATTCTGGAGTTAAATTAGCTACAAAAGAAGATATTATTTTTTACTTAAAAGAACTTGAGGAGCTGGGGGTTGAAATATTTTTCTGTGGAACCTGTGTTGATTATTATGGACTGCAGGAAGAAATAAAGGTAGGAGAAATAAGTAATATGTTTGAAATAGCTGATAACTTAAACCGAGAAGATCTTGTCACAATTTAAGTTAAAGCAAGCTTTAACTTTTTTGAGATAATTTAATTTACAACTAGAAAGTTGGTGTTATAATGGAAAAAATAAAATTAACTGATTATAGTAAAACTTCTGGTTGAGCAGCCAAGATGGGCCCTAGGGCTCTGGCGCAGGTTCTGCGTCACGTTGATTTTCCTGCTGATCCTGAAAAATTACTGATTGGTTTAGATAAAGCAGATGATGCTGCTGTTTATAGTTTAACTGATGATATTGCTTTAATTCAGACTCTTGATTTTTTTACTCCAGTTGTAGATGATCCTTATTTATTTGGTCAGATTGCTGCTGCAAATGCTTTAAGTGATGTATATGCGATGGGGGGTCAGCCTATTTTAGCAATGAATATTGTAGGTTTTCCTTCCTGTTTAGAAGGAGAAATTCTTTCGCGTATTCTACAGGGTGGTGCTGATAAAGTAAAAGAAGCAGGAGCCAATCTATGTGGTGGTCACACTGTAGTAGATGAAGAACCTAAATATGGACTTTCTGTGACAGGGATAGTTCATCCAGATGATCTGCTCAGTAACTCTGGAATTAAAGAAGGAGATCTTATTCTTTTAACGAAACCACTGGGAACAGGTGTTATAATTTCTGCACTTAAAGGTGGTTTTATAGCAGATGCTGAGAATAATCCAGCAGTGACGTCGATGTTAACTTTAAATAACAGAGCTTTAAACTATTTTGATCAGTATCAGATAAATGCTTGTACAGATGTAACAGGTTTTGGCTTGATTGGACATTTACTTGAAATGTCTGAAAACAGCAGTTTAGAAATTCAAATTGATGCTGCAGAAATCCCTGTTTTTGCAGACGCAAGAGAATTTAGCGAATTTGGACTGCTGCCTGCTGGTGCTTATAAAAATAGAGATAACTATCAAAAATTTGTGGCTGAAAGTGGAGAAAGAGATCAGACACTTTATGATTTAATGTATGATCCCCAGACTTCAGGCGGGCTTTTAATTTCTGTGGCAGAAGAAGATGCTGCAGATTTATTAATTGATCTTTATACTGAAGATATTGAGGCAGCTGTGATTGCAAAAGCTGAAAAAGGGGAAAAAGGAATTAAGATAAAATGGGATTAGTAAACTTATCCAACTAAATCTATGATTTAGTTGGATTTTCTTTAGCAGGGTTTTAATAAAAATTTAATATTGAAAAATTTCTGAAAATAAATTGACAAAACAATTTGAGGTGTGTATAATAACAAATGTAATCAATTGTGAAGAAATATTATATAAAAGTAGAATATTATGGTTGAAGGATACAGGAGAGAGCATGATTTTATGCCGCCGAAGGAGTAAAATTTTTATTTGCTCAAAATAAAAATTGAAACTCTCAGGTAAAAGGACCGTATCTGGATATAACTCTGGAAAGTTTGTTATTTCAAAACACCGACGGAGCAGTCTGTTTTACACAGATAATCTCTCAGGTTCATGGACAGAGCAGTAATGGGTTTATTTTCCCAATGCTGCTCTGTTTTTTTGTTTAAAAAGGAGGAGTTTATGAAAGATTTAGTTATTATTACAAATAATCCTAAAATAAAAGAAAAATTTGAAGAACTAAAAATTGATTTTGTGGATAATCTCTCTGATGTCTATAGTAAAAGTAGGGATTTAGTACACCAAGATTGGAAATTAATGTCTCACCCGCTGGCAGGTAGTGTTAAACCTGCACAAAATCCCTATAGGAGTATAATTTTAGCTCCAACTAAAAAATTAGATTTTTATAGTTTAAATACCATAGAAAATGCTATTCAAAAACTAAATCAATTTAAGAAAGATCACAAAAAGAGGGAATATTCGCAAAAAATAAAAGAGGATTATCAGGTTATTGATCTAACATTGATAAACTCTGCCCTGAAGAATTAAAATCACTATTAGAAAGGAGGCTAAATAATGCAATTAGAATTAGGTAAAATCAAAATTGAAGATATTCAGTTTGCTGCTGAAACTAAAGTTTTTGACTCCACACTTTTTATTAATCAGGAAGAGCTTTTAGAAATTATAGGTGAAGACAGCAGAATTACTAATATTAATTTAGATATAGTTCACCCTGGAGACAGTGTTCGAATTATTCCTGTCAAAGACGTTATTGAACCAAGAGTTAAAGTTAAAGGGCCAGGTGGAGTATTCCCCGGCTTTATTAGCAGCGAAGAAATGGTTGGCTCTGGCCGCACCCATGTACTTAAAGGTGCTGCAGTTGTTACTACGGGAGAGATTGTTGGATTTCAAGAAGGCATAATTGATATGTCTGGTCCTGGAGCTGAGTACACTCCATTTTCTAGATTTCATAATTTAGTTGTTGATTGTGATGTAAAAGAAAACATCAAACAGCATGAACATGAAGAAATTTTAAGAATGGTTGGACTAAAGACTGCAAGTTATCTAGGAAAAGCTGCTAAAGATGTAGAACCAGATGAATTAGAAACTTATGAACATAAGCCATTTGTAGAAGCTGCTGCAGACTATCCTAGTCTTCCTAAAGTTGGATATGTTTATATGCTGCAGAGTCAGGGGTTACTTCATGACACTTATGTTTACGGAGTAGATGCCAAAGAAATCCTTCCAACATTAATGTCTCCAACAGAAATAATGGATGGAGCTATCTTAAGTGGAAATTGTGTATCTGCCTGTGATAAAAATGCAACTTATGTACATCAAAATAATCCTGTAATTGAGGAACTTTATAAATATCATGGAGAAAAATACAACTTTATGGGAGTTATTATCACAAATGAAAATGTTACCCTGGCAGATAAAGAAAGGTCATCTAATTTCACTGCAAAATTAGCAGAAATGTTAGGATTAGATGCAGCTGTTGTTTCTGAAGAAGGTTTTGGAAACCCTGATGCTGATTTAATTATGAACAGTAAAAAGTTGGCTGCAAAAGGTATTAAAACTGTACTTATAACTGATGAATATGCTGGAAGAGATGGAGCGTCACAGTCACTTGCTGATGCAGATCCTTCTGCTGATGCAGTTGTAACTGCAGGAAATGCAAATGAAGTAATCACTCTGCCACCAATGGAAAAAGTCATTGGACATCAAAATTTTGCTGATGTAATTGCTGGTGGATTTGATGGAAGTCTCGAAGCTGATGGCTCTATTTCAGTTGAAATCCAAGCTATTACTGGTTCAACAAATGAATTAGGATTTAATAATTTAACAGCTAGAATTTATTAAAAATTCGAAATAATAATCCCATAAAAAATATGGAGGTATGAGATAATGCTCGAAGGTAAAAAAACTGCAATTTTAGGCGATCGCGATGGAATTCCTGGGCCAGATATGAGTAATAAACTTAAAATTGTTCATTATTTAAATCAGTTTTTTGGACAAATTGGGGGCGAAGATAAAGCAGGTATTCCACCACGCAGAGAAGATGGACCTATTGGTCCCGGAGCTGCTTTAAATAATTCCTTAGGTGAAGATGCAGAAATTGTTAATACAATTATTTGTGGTGATACATTCTTTAATGAAAATCTGGAAGAAAGCAAAAGCGAAATCAAAAAAATGCTAAAAGCTATAAATCCTGACCTATTAATTGCAGGACCTGCCTTTAATGCAGGCCGATATGGTGTAGCCTGTGGAACTGTTGCAGAAATCGCTAAAACTGAATTAGGAATTGATGTAGTTTCAGGCATTTACCCAGAAAACCCAGGTTATGAAATGTTTAAACAGTATGCATATTTTGTAGAAACTTCTGATTCTGCAGCAGGAATGAGGTCTGCAATTCCCGATATGATAAAGATTGTTAAAAGTTATATTGATAAAAATGGTGAATTAGGCAGTCCGGAAGAGGAAGGATATATGCCTCGTGGAATCAGAAAAAATATTTTCGCCGAAGAAAGAGGAGCAGCTAGAGCTATCAAAATGATGCTAAAAAAACTGGAGGGAGAAGATTTTGAAACTGAATATCCAATGCCAGTTTTTGACAGAGTAGATCCAGTTGATCCAATCAAAGATATGCCTAAGACAAAAGTTGCTCTTGTTACATCTGGAGGTATTGTTCCTAAAGGGAATCCAGATCATATTGAATCTTCTAGTGCTTCCAAATATGGAGAGTATAGTTTAGAAGGTGTAATGGATCTTGATGAAGAAAATTATGAAACAGCCCACGGTGGTTATGATCCTGTATGCGCCAATAAGGATGCCGACCGTGTTCTGCCGGTAGATGTTATGAGAGATCTTGAAAAAGAAGGAGTAATTGGTGAGCTTCACAATAAGTTTTATACAACAGTGGGTAATGGTACATCTGTGGCCAATGCAAAAGCATATGCCCAGGAGATCGCAGAAAATTTACTTGCTGATGGAGTTCAGGCCGTTATTTTAACTTCTACTTGAGGTACCTGTACACGTTGCGGTGCAACAATGGTGAAAGAAATTGAAAGAGCAGGTATTCCGGTTGTTCATGTGGCAACAGTAGTTCCGATTTCAATGACAGTAGGAGCAAATAGAATTGTTCCAGCTGTAGCTATTCCACATCCATTAGGACAGCCAGACTTAGGTGAAACCGAAGAAAAACAGCTAAGAAAAGATATTGTCGAAAAAGCATTAATTGCTCTTCAAACTGATATTAATGAGCAGACAGTTTTTTCTGATGACAAAGAATAATTAAAATTAGTTATTAAAATGATGATGGAGGCTGAAAAGATGAGAGTAGAATTAAAAAGACCAGCCTGGATAGAAATTGACTTTAAAGCTTTAGAAAAAAATTATAATTTCATCCGCAGCAGAATTGATAAAAAGACTAAAATTGCTGCGGTTGTAAAGGCTAATGCTTATGGTCATGGTGCAGCTAAAATCGCACCAAAATTATCTCAATTAGGAGTTGAATATTTTTGTGTTAGTAGTCCTGATGAAGGAATTGAATTGAGAAGAGCTGGCATAAAAAAACCTATTTTAGTCTTGGCTGAAGTTTTAGAAACTCAATATTCTGAAATTGTAAAGGGAGATTTAACTCAGGCGGCAGCTAGTTTAGAAACTATCTCTGCTTTAGATAAATTGGGAGCTAAAGCTAAAAAAAAGGTTAAAGTTCATTTAGTGGTTGATACCGGGATGGGAAGAATAGGCTTTTTTCCAGATCAGTTAAATGAAGCTTATCAGTTAGCCAAAAAATTAAAAAATATTAAAATAGATGGAATTTTTTCACATCTGGCTCGAGCTGATGAAAAAGATAAGACTTATTCCTATCAGCAGCTGCAGAAATTTAACTCTGCTTTAGATAATATTAGAGAATCAGGTTTTAAGCTGCCTTTAATACATATTGGCAACAGTGCTGCTATAATTGATTTAAAAGAAAGTTTTTTAGATTTAGTTCGACCGGGAATTATACTGTATGGACTTTTACCCTCCAAAAATTTAAATAACGAAGCTGCTTTAACTCCTATTTTATCATTTAAAACAAGAGTTGTGCAGCTGAGACAACTTTCTGCAGGTTCTGCTATTGGTTACGGTTCAACTTATAAGACTGAAAACAAAGAAAAACTTGCAGTCTTACCAATTGGTTATAAAGATGGTTATCCGAGACTTTTATCAAACCAGGGTGAAGTTTTGATTAATGGGCAAAGAGCTCCAATTCGGGGCAGAGTCTGTATGGGGCAGACCATTGTTAGTGTTGACCATATCAAAAATGTTGAAGTTGGAGATGAAGTGGTTTTAATTGGAAAACAGGGTGAAAAAGAAATATCAGCAGCGGAAATTGCTGAAATTTGTGGGACAATAAATTATGAGATAGTTTGTAATTTAAGTGAAAGATTAGAAAAAATTTATGTATGAGGAAAGGGGTGAAATTTATTATAGTGACAGCTGAAATTATAGCAGTAATATATACGGAGGTATAAAAATAGCTTAAATTTATCAGATCTAAATTGTTGACCTGATAAAGGTGTAGTTGTTCTATTAAAATAAAAGTAATTATTTAAAGGAGGAATTAATAATGATTATTGGCGTACCAGCAGAAATTAAGAATAACGAAAACAGAGTAGGGATTACTCCTCCAGGAGTAGAAGCTTTAGTAAGTGAAGGACATGATGTAATTATTGAAGAAGATGCAGGATTAGGTAGTGGAATATCAAATAGTGATTATACTGAAGCAGGAGCTGAGATAGAAGCAAATAAGGAAAAATTATTTTCAAACTCCGATATGATCATGAAGGTTAAGGAACCGTTACCTGAAGAGTATGATTTATTTAAAGAGGGGCAGATTCTTTATACTTATCTTCATTTAGCAGCAGAAAAAGAATTAACTGAAGCTTTAATAGAAAGGAATGTTGTATCTATTGCTTATGAAACAGTAGAATTAGAGGATAATTCACTTCCATTATTAACTCCGATGAGTGAAGTTGCAGGGAAATTAGCTGCTCAAGAAGGGGCTAAGTTTTTGGAAAAACCAAAAGGAGGAAGAGGAGTATTACTTGGTGGAGTACCTGGTGTAACTCCAGCTAAAGTAGTAGTTATTGGTGGTGGAATTGTAGGAGCCAATGCTGCTAAAATGGCAAAAGGTTTAGGAGCAGATGTTACAATTATGGATGTTGATCCTGCTAAAATGAGATATTTAGATGATATTTTTCGGGGAGAGATAAAGACTAGAATGTCTAATAAATATAATATTTATGAAGAAATAATAGAAGCTGATTTAGTAGTAGGTGCTGTTTTAATTCCTGGTGATAAAGCTCCTCATTTAGTTACTGAAGATATGATTAAAGATATGAAAAAAGGAGCAGTAATCGTTGACGTTGCAATTGATCAAGGTGGTTGCGTAGAAACAACTTATCCAACTACTCATGATGATCCAGTATTTACTAAGCATGGAGTAGTTCACTATTCAGTTGCCAATATGCCAGGAGCAGTAGCAAGAACTTCTACTTATGCTTTAACTAATGTAACTTTACCATATGCAATTGATATTGCTAATAAAGGATATAAGCAAGCATTATTAGAAGATGAAGCATTACTTAAAGGTCTAAATACTTATAAAGGGAAAATTACTTATAAAGCAGATTGCTAATATTGTCAGTGGGTTTGTTTGGGGTCCGTATATGTTAATTTTCTTAGTAGGTACAGGTGTTTATCTAACCATAGGTGTTAAATTTAGAACATTAACTAGAATTCCTCAGGCTTTTAAGATATTAATGGCTGGTCGAGATAAAGATAGTCAAACAGGTGAAGGAGATATTACTCCTTTTCAGAGTTTAATGACATCTTTGGCGGCAACAGTAGGAACTGGTAATATTGCTGGAGTAGCTACTGCTATTTTTCTTGGTGGTCCTGGAGCAATTTTTTGGATGTGGGTTACCGCTTTATTTGGAATGGCAATTAAAATGGGAGAAGCAGTTTTGGCTGTCATGCACAGAGAACTTAATGAAGAAACAGGAAAGTTTGCCGGAGGACCAATGTATTACATTAAAAATGGTATGGGAGATAATTGGAACTGGCTAGGTTCAGCTTTTGCTCTTTTTGCTGGAGTGGCAGCTTTTGGAATCGGTTGTACTGTTCAGTCAAATTCTGTTGCTCAAGCAGTACACAGTAATTTTGGAGTGCCTGGTTATGTGACTGGTATTGCCTTGGCTGTTCTAACTTATGTGGTAATTATTGGTGGTATTGAGAGAATTGCTGATGTTACAGAAAAATTGGTGCCTATAATGGCAAGTGTTTATATAATAGGAAGCATTATTATTATCCTTTTCAATATTGAAGATTTAATTCCAGCATTTAAATTAATTTTTAATAGTGCGTTTAATGGACATGCCGCTACTGGTGGTTTTGCTGGAGCTGCTGTATTACAGGGAATTAGATATGGAGTTTCTCGTGGAGTTTTCTCTAATGAGGCAGGTCTTGGTAGTGCTGCTATTGCTCATGCTGCTACTACTGTGGATAGACCAGCTAAACAGGGTATCGTTGCAATGTTAGGTGGATTTTTAGATACAATTGTTATTTGTACTATGACAGCTTTAATAATTATTATGACTGGAGCTTGGGATTCAGGTATTACTGGAGCAGCTTTAACATCTAAAGCTTTTAATATAGGTTTACCTGGACCTGGCGGTTTTATTGTTGCATTTGGATTAATTTTCTTCTCTTTCTCTACTATTTTAACTTGGAGTTATTATGGAGAGAAGTCTTTTGAATATTTCTTTGGTTCAAAAGTAATTATGCCTTACCGTTACATTTGGGTTGCAGCAGTTTTTCTTGGTGCAGTTAGTAATTTAGATGTAGTGTGGGCTATTGCTAGTGCTATGAATGGTTTGATGATTGTACCTAACCTAATAGCAGTGTTAGCTTTAAGCCCCTCTATTTTTAAAGAGTTTAATGAATATATAGATGAGGAAGATAAAAAGTTATTAGATGCATAAGATTTTGACTAAAATATAAGTAAGAAGGTTACTCAAACTTCGCACATAGATAACCATTTTGCTAGTGCGGAGTTTGAGTTATTAGATCTTTATTTTATAACTTTCAGTTTACTACAAAGATTTAAAGATATCAATTAAATTAAAAAAAACAGAAAATTATTAAAAAAGTAGTAAAAAATATCACAATCATGATTGACATATAATCATGATTATGTTATTATAAAATTGTGAAAATGATGAAAAGGAGGTGTTACTCATGTTAGAAGGTAAAAAGATTGCCATTTTAGGTGATCGCGATGGAATTCCTGGGCCAGCTATTGAAGAATGCATAGAAACAACTGGTGCAGACGAAGTTGTATTTACTACAACTGAGTGCTTTGTCTGAACAAGCGCAGGAGCTATGGACCTGGAAAATCAGCAGAGAATAAAAGATCTTGCTGATAAACACGGTGCGGAGAACCTTGTAGTTATCTTAGGTGGTGCAGAAGCAGAAGCTTCTGGATTAGCCTGTGAAACTGTAACAAATGGTGATCCAACCTTTGCAGGACCATTAGCAGGAGTTCCGTTGGGACTCGCGTGTTATCATGTCGTGGAGCCAGAGATTAAAGCTGAAATTGATGATCAGGTTTATGATGATCAAATCAGTATGATGGAAATGGTATTAGATGTTGATGCTATTATAGAAGAGGTAAAAACCTATCGCGAGAAGTATTCAGAATATAAGTAAAAGACCATTCTGAATAAGATTGTGAAATAATTACTAAGAAAGGGGTGGACCGCGGTGAAACTTGAACTCGGAAATTTTTATGTAAAAGATATTGAGTTCGGTGCCAAAACTGCTTTTAATGATGGGATATTGACCATCAATAAAGAAGAAGCACTAGAAGTAGTTTTTAAAGACAAGCATATTATTGAGGCCGATTTGAGAATAGTTAAGCCTGGAGATATGGTTCGTCTGGTACCAGTTAAAGAAGCAATTGAACCCCGCTTCCGCGTAGGGGGAGGACCTGTTTTTCCTGGTGTGACTGGAAAACTTATGCAGGCTGGTGAAGGTGAAACTCGCTGCTTGAAAGATATGAGTGTTTTAGTTGTAGGAAAACACTGGGGCGGTTTCCAGGACGGACTAATTGACATGGGAGGAGAAGGAGCAAAATATACCTATTTTTCCTCTTTAAAAAATGTTGTTTTAGTTGCTGATACAGATGAAGAATTTGAGCAGCGGGAACAGCAGAAAAAAAATCATGCCTTAAGATGGGCTGGAATGAGACTTGCAGAATATTTAGGTGAGGCAGTTAAGGATTTAGAGCCAGAAGATAAAGATACATATGAGCTTGAGCCTTTAACTAAGAGATCTAAGGAAATTTCAGAACTGCCAAATGTCGCAATAGTTATGCAGCCTCAATCTCAGATGGAAGAAAAAGGTTATAATGACCTCAACTATGGTTGGGATACAAATAGAATGCTTCCAACTCTGATGAATCCAAATGAGATTCTAGATGGAGCTATGATTTCAGGCAGCTTTATGCCCTGTTCTTCAAAATGGTCGACTTATGACTTTCAGAATTTTCCGTTAATCAGGAGGCTTTATGAAGAACACGGAAAGACAATTAACTTTGTTGGTGTGATTATGTCAAACTTAAATGTTGCGCTTGAGCAGAAAGAGCGTTCAGCACTATTTGTAGCTCAGATGGCCAAATCTCTTGGTGTTGATGCAGCAATAGTAACAGAAGAAGGGTACGGAAATCCAGATGCTGATTACATCGGCTGTCTTGTAGCTTTAGAAGACGCCGGAGTAAAAACAGTCGGTGTTAGTAATGAAGCAACGGGAAGAGATGGGGGCTCACAGCCATTAGTAACATTAGATCCCAAAGCAGATGCATTAGTTTCTACCGGAAACGTATCTGAACTAATTGAATTACCTCCGATGGATGAGGTAATTGGCGAATTAGAGTCACTTGCCAGAGATGGTCTTTCTGGAGGCTGGGAAGATGATGAGATTCTCGGCTCTTCAGTTAAAGAAGACGGTTCAATTATTATGGAAAATAATGCAATGTTCTGTGGAGATCAAATTGCTGGCTGGTCTCCAAAAACAATGAAAGAATTTTAAACCGGGGAGGTGGAATAAATGAAAAAAGCAGTCGTATATTTAAACCAATTTTTTGGTCAGATAGGTGGAGAAGATGTTGCAGATCATGCTCCTGAAATAAGAGAAGAAAAAGTTGGAGCAGCAATGCTTTATGATCAGCTGCTTGATGCAGAAGTTACTCATACTGTAATCTGTGGAGATAACTTTATGGGCAGCAGGACTGAAGAAGCTGTGGATACTATTTTAGGTTTCTTAAAAGATGTAGATTTTGATATCTTTTTTGCCGGACCTGCTTTTCAGGCTGGACGTTATGGTATGGCCTGTGGTGAAATTGGTAAAGCAGTAAAAGAAGAATTTGATGTACCTGTAATTTCATCAATGAATATTGAGAACCCCGGTGTTGAAGTCTTTAAAAAAGATATTTATATCTTCCCGGGTGGACACAGTGCTGCAAAAATGAGGGATGACGTTAAAAAGATGACCGATTTTGGTAATAAGATTCTTAATGGAGAAAAATTATTACCTGCAGAAGAAGAAGGTTATTATAAACGCGGTATCAGACATCAATATTTCTTAGAAGATAAGACTCCAGCATATGAGAGAGCAATTGATATGCTGCTGAAGAAGATTAATGGTGAAGAATTTGAAAGTGAACTACCCATACCTGAATTAGATCGAGTAGAAATTGCTCCCGCAATTGAAGATTTAAGTGAGGTAACTATTGCTTTAGTAACTTCAGGAGGTATTGTACCTGTTGACAATCCAGATAAAATTCAGTCTGCCTCTGCTACAAGATGGGGTAAATATGATATTAGTGGTATGGATAAATTAGAAAATAGAGATTCTGGAATGTTTAAAACTATTCACGCTGGTTATGATCCCGCTGCAGCTGATGCTGATCCTAATGTAGTGGTTCCTGTTGATGCAATGCGTAAATATGAAGAAGAAGGTAAAATAGGTAAATTACATGATTACTTCTATTCAACAGTAGGAACTGGTACTACTCAGAAAGAGGCTGCCAGAATGGGTAAGGAAATAGCTCAAGAATTACAGGAAGCCAATGTTCAGGCAGTTATTTTAACTTCTACTTGAGGTACCTGTACACGTTGCGGTGCAACAATGGTGAAAGAAATTGAAAAAGCTGGTTTTACAATTGTTCAGATGGCTAACTTGATTCCTGTAGCAAAAACTGTTGGTGCTAATAGAATAGTCCCAACAATTTCTATCCCTTATCCATTAGGAGATCCTTCTACAAGTAAAGAAGAACAGTGGGAACTAAGATATCACAGGGTTGGAGTAGCTTTAGATGCTCTAACAACTGATATTGATGAGCAAAAAGTCTTTGATGTAGAAGTGTAAATCAAATATCAAGTCTCTACCCTTCCCGGACAAGGAAGGGTAGGGGTCTTTAAATAAGATTTAAGTGAAAAATATAACACATTCTATAAGGGGTGGAGTAGATGGAAGAACGTAAAGATGCACATGGGAACATAATTAAAGAAAGAGGAAGAGAAGTATTTGTTATTTCACTGGTGGTTGTTTTTGCAATTGTTCTCTGGGGAATAGCAATGCCTGACAGCTTTAGTGGAGTTGCAAACAATTTATTTAATTATCTGACTGATAATTTTGGCTGGTTTTATTTGATAACAATGACTCTCTTTGTAATATTTTGTGTCTGGGTTGCTTTAAGTCGTTATGGAAAGATTAAACTAGGAAAACCTGATGAAAAACCGGAATTTAGTACTATTTCCTGGTTTGCAATGTTATTTAGTGCAGGAATGGGAGTTGGACTTGTATTCTGGGGAGTGGCAGAGCCTTTAAATCATTTTGTTAATCCTCTGGGTATGGAGGGTGGAACTGCAGCTGCAGCAGATTTTGCTTTAAAAACTTCATTTTTACACTGGGGACTTCATCCCTGGTCAGCATATGGGGTTTTAGCACTGGCATTAGCTTATATGCAGTTTAGACACGATAAACCTGCTCAGATAAGCAGTGTTTTTATTCCTTTAATTGGAGAAGCAAAAGCAAGAGGAACAATTGGTAAAGTTGTTGATATATTGGCGATCTTTGCAACTGTTGCTGGTGTTGCAACTTCTTTAGGAATGGCAACACTGCAGGTTACCAGTGGTTTCAACTTTTTATTTGGAGTACCAGAAACCAACCTGGTGCGCTTAATAGTTATTGGAGTTATTACCCTGCTGTTTATAATTTCTGCAATAACTGGTGTTGATAGAGGAATTAAATTTTTATCTAATGCAAATATTTCTCTGGCAGGAATAATTATGGTTCTCTGCTTAATTATTGGTCCGACCATCTTAATTATTAATAACTTTACCAATACTTTTGGGTTATATTTTTCAAGTATAGTTAGAGATAGTTTCAAAATTGGTAATGAAGCCTGGTATGGGGCCTGGACAATATTTTACTGGGCCTGGTGGATAGCCTGGGCACCTTTTGTGGCAACATTTATTGCTAGAATTTCTAGAGGCAGAACAATTAGAGAGTTTATAGGTGGAGTATTATTTGCACCCACACTTGCTTCTTTTGTCTGGTTTTCAATTCTGGGTACATTGGGAATGGAAACTGGAATGGATGTTGCTCAGGATGCTATTGTCGCTACCGAGACAGCATTTTTCGAGGTGATACAGCATTATCCAGCTGGGGGACTAATTTCAATTATAGCAGTAATCCTTTTAATTACATTCTTTATCACTTCTGCAGACTCGGCTACCTTTGTGTTGGGAATGTTATCTGATAAAGGTAATCAAAATCCATCAGCAAAGCTGAAGGTAACCTGGGGAATAATTCAGTCTGGCTTAGCTGTGGCACTGATGTTATCTGGAGGATTGGGTATGCTGCAGACCGGATCAATTGTAGCAGCTTTTCCCTTTGCTTTTATCATGATTTTTGCAATGCTAGCTATGATCAAAGCTTTAAAGGCTGATGCTGCAGTAGAAGGTGTTGTTGATATTAATACAGTGGCTGGTGTTTCAATTGATCATATGAAGGAAGAAGAACTGGCTCCAGCAGAAAGATCCTGAATTTAAAATATCAATAAATTGGAAATAAAAATTAATAATCCCGGCATTATGCCGGGTTTATTTCCAATTATTTTTGATGACAGCAGATAGCATTTTCTACAATTGATTTTATTTGTTTAGTGATAATTTTTAAAGCCTGATCACTGCTGTATGCAATTCTTTTATTGACCATCAAGATTAACATTCCGTGATAAATATAGGTTATCATATTATCCATTTGACGGGCTAATTCTTTGCTGAGATAATCATTTTCGATCAGCGGCTTGGAAGCAATAGCAGCTCGGTGAGAGAGATCAGGGTCTAAGAGCATTGGCAGCAGATCTTTTGGGGCTGTATCTAATTTTTCTGGAAAAATATTAAAGTATTTTTTCATTAAAATTTCTGGATGCTCTCCAATATTATCTGAAAAAATTGCATAATAGATTTTGGGGTTTTCAAAGGAATATTTACAGAAGCATTCCCACATCTTTATAAATCGATCAATTTCATCGTCAGCATCTGCTATGTATTCCGGCATTGCCCGGCTGTATTCACCCAGAAAATCAAGTGAAGCAAAAAATATCAGCTGGTTGCAGTTATCAAAATAGTTATAAATAGTAGCACTATTATAACCAGCTTTTTTAGCAACTTCTCGGATTGTGACTTGCTCAATGCCTTTTTCTTCAATTAGTTCGCGAGCTGCTTCAATAAACACTTTAAGTGTTCGTTTTTTCTTAATATCTTTATTATCAAAGTCAATCATGATTATTACACATCCTTTAAAAGTTTTAAAAGCTAAATATTCTGTATTTAAGGATACAACAGCTTTTGAAAAAATGCAAGAATGCTGCAGATTATATTTATTTCAAAAAACATCTGAATATAAATCTGTAAACTTAAATATTTTCAAAAAACTATTAGATTTGACGTAACGAATTTATTTTAGGAGGGAAAATATGAGCGAAAAATATGATTTAATTGTTTTAGGCGGAGGACCTGCTGGAATGTCTTCAGCAATTTATGGCTCCCGTTCACGTTTAAAAACACTGGTACTTGAAGCTAAGAGAAAAACTGGTGGTCAGCCAAGTACATATCATGATATGGAAAACTATCCTGGTGTGCCGGAGACTACTGCTTCAGAGTTAATGGAAAATTTCCGCACTCACGCTGAAAAATTTGGAACCGAGTTTAAAAAAGGTGAAGTAAAATCTTTAGAAGTTGATGGTTTCGAAAAGATTATTAAATGTAAAAAAGGCGAAGAGTATAGGGCTAAAAGTGTTGTTATTGCTACAGGGGCTGAACCTAGAAAACTAGGAATTAAAGGTGAAGAAGAATTTAAAGGTAAGGGAGTATCTTACTGTGCAACCTGTGATGCAGATTTATTTACCGATTTAGATATTGTTGTAGTTGGTAATGGAAACTCAGCTGTTGAAGAATCAATTTATCTAACTAAATTTGTCAATAAGATTACGATGATAGTCATTCATGATGAAGGTGTAATGGATGCTGAAAAAATCCTGCAGGAAAAGGCAATGGAAAATGACAAGATTGAATTTGTCTGGAACTCAGTTTTAGAAGAAATTAAAGGTGAGGGAATTGTAGAAAAAGCTGTAGTTAAAAACATCAAAAATGGCGAGAAATCTGAGATTGACTGTTCAGGAGTTTTCTTCTTTGTTGGGAGAGTACCCAGCACTGACTTTTTAGAAGGTGTTGTTGATTTAACTGAACATGGTTATGTTAAAACAACAAAGCAGATGGAAACAAATCAGCCTGGAGTTTATGCAGTTGGTGATGTCAGAAATAAAGTTGTACGTCAGGTAATAACTGCTGCCGGTGACGGAGCAACAGCTGCTGTAATGGCCCAGAGTTATATTGAAGAAGAAGAATACTGGCAGAATCATGTTGTTAATGCTGATAAACCAGCTCTGGTAGCTTTTTGGAGTGTTACTGATCAAGAAAGCATGGATCTAATCAGTCAGCTGGAAGCTATGGAGCTTGAAAATAAAGGTTATAAATTCTTGAAAATTGATACCTATAAAAACAGACTGATTTCTGACAGATATGATGTAGAAGAAATACCAACTCTGCTTAAAATTAAAGCTGGTGAGGTAGTTTCTAAACTTGTCAAACCTGAAAAAGAAGAGATTAAAGAATTAATTTAAAAAATTTGAGGAGGAATAAAAATGATTGAACTTAACAAAGATAATTTTGAAGAAGAAGTACTTAACTTTGATGGTAAGGTAGTTGTTGATTTTTGGAGTGAAAGCTGTGATCACTGTATGGAGATTATGCCTGAGGTAAAAAAATTAGCTGAAGAATTTGCAGATGACTTTAAATTTGCAAAGTTAGACATTAAAGGGAATAGAAGACTTGCTATTGGTCAGAAAGTTTTAGGTCTGCCCTCAATTGTTTTCTATGAAAATGGGGAAAAAGTAGAGCATTTAAGTGGTGAAGACCTGGAACCAGAAGACATTAGAAAAGAATTAGAAGCAAGAGCATAAATAAATAGATAAGCTGATAATAATTTCTCTGCCTAATTTTGAATTAGGCAGAGAAATTGTTCAAAAAATTTGGAGGTGAGTTGAATGGATTTTCCAGTAATTAAAGCTTCGGGATATATTTTGGTACATACTCCCAATATATTAAAAGAGGGAGGTTCTACTCAGACAACAACCAGAGCTAAAAATCCTGATGATGAATATTTAAAGAAGTTGGACGATTATTTAAGGACTTTTGCAGAAGTAGTTTCCTATGCTCCCAATCAGGCTTATATCGGTAATATTTTACCGGATGAGCTAAAGAATATTGAAACTCCCTGGTATGAAAAAGAAAACTTTATTGAAGGAGGTCGCTTTGGAGATTTTGGCGAAATTATGCCAGAAGATGAGTTTTATGCTCTGCTTAAACATGTTGATGTATTTGACTTAGTCAAGTTAAATAAAGAATTTATTGCAGAGATTGAAGCAAAAGTTTCCGAGCATCCTATCTTAAAAGAAATGAAAATTGAGCTTGGTGAAGGAGAAGAATTATCTGAACTGGAAGCTCTATTAGATAATCATGCAGAACCCCTTTATTTAGGTAAAAAACTGGTAGGTTGTGTAAAGAGAGCTCACGAGAGTGATGTCAATCTTAATGCACATACTATTTTAGAGAATTTAGTTGCCAAAGCTTCAGCTGTATTATCAATAAAAAATATGGCTTTTAAAAATGATTTAGATTTAACAGATGTTGATTATGTTTTAGAGTGTTCTGAAGAAGCCTGTGGAGATATAAATCAGCGTGGTGGAGGTAACTTTGCTAAAGCTATAGCAGAAATGGCAGGCTGTGTTAATGCAAACGGTTCAGATGTCAGAAGTTTCTGTGCAGCTCCAGCTCACGCTGTTGTCAATGCTGCTGCTTTAGTTAAGGCAGGAATTTATGACAATGTGGTAGTTGCAGCGGGTGGCTCTGTTGCCAAACTTGGAATGAATGGTAAAGACCATATCAAAAAAGAGATGCCTATTTTAGAGGATACACTGGGCGGATTTGCAGTTTTAATTTCTAATAATGATGGAGCCAGTCCAGTTATTAGAACTGATATTATAGGACGTCATAAAGTGGGAACAGGTTCTTCCCCTCAGGCTGTAATTAGCTCTTTAGTAACTGATCCTTTAGATGAGAATAATTTAGGAATTAAAGATATTGACAAGTATTCTGTAGAAATGCAGAATCCGGAAGTTACAAAACCTGCAGGTGCAGGAGATGTGCCAGAATCAAATTACAAGATGATTGCTGCTTTAGGTGTTAAGCGCGGCGATTTAGAAAGAAAAGAATTAATGAACTTTGTTAAAGAACACGGAATGCCTGGATTTGCTCCAACTCAGGGTCATATTCCTTCAGGTGTACCCTTTATTGGTCCGGCAGCAAAAATGATGAGAGACGGCCAGATTGAAAAAGCAATGATCATTGGTAAGGGAAGTCTTTTCTTAGGCAGAATGACCAATCTTTTTGATGGAGTATCCTTTGTAATTGAAAAGAACTCTGGAGTTAAAAAGCAGGAAAACAGTGTAAGTGATAAAGAAATTAAAAATATGATCGCCGGTGCTATGCGCCAGATGGCAGATAATCTTCTCGGCGAAACCGAGTGAGGTGGATAAAATGACCGATAAAGTAAAAGAAAGAGTTGCCGGAGTCTTTAATGAAGTTGCTGCAGCCATTGAATCCGGTCAGTTTGGTCAAAAAAAGAAAATTGGCTTAACTTTACTGGATAGTGAACATGGGATAGATGAATTAAAAAAGGCTGCTCGACTGGCTGAAAACAACTATAATGATTTAGAAGTAGAATTAATAGGTTGTGAGGGAGACAAATGCAGCTGTTTAGCAGATGCACACTCAATTATGGATCAGAAGCTTGAAGAAAACGAAATTGATGCAGCTGTAACCCTTCATTATAATTTTCCTTTAGGTGTTTCAACAGTAGGTAGAGTAGTAACTCCTGGTCAGGGAAAAGAAATGCTGATTGCTACAACAACAGGTACTACCGATACTAATCGAGTTCCATCAATGCTTAAAAATACTATTTATGGTATTGCAGCTGCAAAATCGCTAGGGATTGAAAAGCCAACTGTAGGTATTTTAAATGTTGAGGGAGCAAGACTTGTAGAAAAAAATCTGCGGAAGCTAAAAGAAAATGGGTATGAATTTGAATTTGCAGCTTCTGTGAGAGCAGATGGTGGTTCAGTGATGAGAGGAAATGACCTACTTTTAGGAGTTCCAGATATAATGGTTACTGATACTTTAACTGGAAATATGCTGATGAAAGTATTTTCAGCCTTTAATACAGGTGGTCAGTATGAAGCAGTTGGTTATGGTTATGGTCCTGGAGTTGGAGAAGATTATGATAAGCTGATTGGAATAATTTCTCGGGCTTCGGGAGCACCAGTAATTGCTAATGCAATTAAATTTATGGCAGAAGTAAGTAAGGGTAATTTATTAGAAATTACTGAAATTGAGATGAAAGCTGCCAATAATGCTGGTCTTAAAAATATAATATCTGAAATAAAAAACAGCAGTTCAACTGCAGAAGCTGAAGCAGTTAAAGAACCAACAAAAAAAATTACAGATGAAGAAATAGCAGGTATTGATATTCTAGAAATTGATGCTGCTAAAGAAACTCTTTGGAAAAAAGATATTTATGCTGAAACCGGAATGGGATGTACAGGTCCAGTAATTTTAATTGCAGAAGAAGATGAAGCAGAGGCAAGAGCAGAACTAAAAAAAGCTGGTTTTGTTGAATAAGCTGCTGCTTAAAATTGATTTTTTAGTATTCTAATTAAAGAAGTATTTAATTTTATTGGGAAAGAGTCTATTTTATTGACTTTTAAATAGGCTCTGTTTTTCCTTTTTAAATTGTAAAACAGATAAATAAATGCTATAATTATATTAATAATAAAATATATGGGAGTGGTTATGTTCATGGTGAGCATCCTGGACTTCAAATCCAGCGGCAGGCAGGCGGACCTGTCTGTGGTGGGTTCGATTCCCATCCATTCCCGCCAATAAAATCTGTAACCTTTCTGACATCTATCTTAGATTATACAATCTTTTTAGATGTATTTTTTTAGCAGAGGAGCTATTAACTTTAGGAGGAAGTGGTTATGAGCAAGAAAGAGCTTTTAAAATCAATACCTGCCGTAAATGATATACTGAATAACAAAAAGGCAGAAAAAATAAAAAATGATTATTCTAGATCTGATTTATTGGAAGGAATCAGATTTGTAACTGATAAATTGAGAACTAAGATTTTAGCTGATGATTTTTTGCAGGCTGATTTCGATAATGATAAACTAAAGACAGAAAATATTTTAGATTCAGCCAGAGATTATTTAAAAAAGATATATAAGCCAGAAATGTCAGCTGCCATTAATGCAACTGGTGTGGTGATACATACAAATCTAGGCAGATCTCTGCTTGCAGATAGTGCTGCAGAGGCGGTTAATAATGTTGCCACTCACTATTCTACTTTAGAAATTGATAGAGAAAGTGGGGAAAGAGGTGACCGCTATTCTTCAGTTCAGAATATTATAAAAAAATTAACTGGAGCTGAAGCCGCTCTGGTGGTTAATAATAATGCAGCTGCAGTAACTCTTGTCCTGGCTGCTGTGGCTGCAGATAAAGAAGTAGTGATTTCTCGAGGAGAACTTGTAGAAATTGGAGGGTCATTTAGAGTTCCAGAAGTTATGGAGCAGAGTGGAGCCAAGTTAGTAGAAGTTGGGTCAACCAATAAAGTCTATTTAAAGGACTATATAAATGCTGTTACAGAAGAGACTGGTGCTTTTTTAAAAGTACATACCAGTAATTATAGAATTAAAGGATTTACAGCGGTTGTTGAGGCTGAGGAACTGGTCAATGATGCCCACCAGAGAGATATTCCTGTTATAGAAGATTTAGGCAGTGGTATAATTTTTGATCTGCAGTCTTATGGACTGCCGTATGAACCTACAGTCAAAGAAAGTATAGATGCAGGTATTGATTTAGTAACCTTTAGTGGAGATAAACTGCTTGGAGGACCTCAAGCCGGGATAATTGTAGGTAAGAAAGAATATATTGAGAAATTAGAATACCATCCGTTATTAAGAGCCTTGAGAGTTGATAAATTTACTCTGGCAGCACTTGAAGCCACACTTAAATTGTACCGCAACTTTGAAGAGGCTTTAGCTAAAATTCCAACTCTTAAAATGCTGACAGAGACAGATGAAAAAATCAGGGAAAGAGCTGAAAAACTGTACGATCTGCTGGAAAGAAATGAAAAATTTAAAATTAAAATTAAAAAAGGTACAGCGCGAATAGGTGGAGGTAGTTATCCGCTGACTGAAATCAAGACCTATGTTTTGACAATTGACTCCAAGCTGATTTCTTCAGAAAAATTAGCTTATAAATTACGTCAGGCAGAGATGCCTATTTTCAGCAGAATAAAAGATCAGAAGTTAATAATTGATTTAAAAACAGTACAGCCAGCTGAAATTGAATTACTCGCTGCAGAGATTAATCAGATTCTGGAGGAGGAAGTCTGATGAATGATAAGAATCTTATTATTGGTACAGCCGGACATATCGATCACGGGAAAACGACTTTAATTAAGGCCCTTACCGGTGCAGATACAGATAGACTGCAGCAGGAAAAAGAACGCGGAATTTCAATTGAGCTTGGTTTTACCTCTTTTAAACTTTCTAACGAGAATCAGGTAGGAATTATTGATGTTCCCGGCCATGAAAAATTTATAAAAAACATGCTGGCTGGAGCTGCTGGAGTTGATCTTGCAATTTTAGTGGTTGCTGCAGATGAGGGGATGATGCCTCAGTCCAAAGAACATCTGGCAATTCTTGATCTGCTGGGAGTTAAACACGGAGTTGTGGCCCTTACTAAAACTGACAAAGTAGATGCAGAGTGGCAGGAGCTGGTTCTGGATGACACTCGAGAAAAGCTGGCTGGTTCCTTTTTAGAAGAGGCAAAAATAATTCCTGTTTCTGCTGTAGAAAAAAATGGGATAGATGCTTTAAAAGCGGAATTAAATAGAATTATTAAAAATATTAGCACTAAAAAAACTGACAACAACACCTATTTCCCAATAGATAGAGTCTTTACTCTTAAAGGCTTTGGAACAATAGTAACCGGAACACTTTTTAGAGGAGTTATTGAGGTAGAAGATGAGCTTGAACTTTATCCTCAGTCTAAAAAAATTAGAGTTAGGAGTCTGCAGGTTCACAATGATCAGGTTCAGAAAGTATATCCGGGTCAGAGAGTAGGGATCAATATTTCAGGTATTGATAAAGATGAGCTGCAGCGGGGAGATGTACTCGCAGAAGTTAATTCACTTTTTAAGACAAAATATTTTGAGGCAAACTTAAAAATGCTCAAAGATTTAAATTTTGTTCTCAAAAATGGTGATCAGATACGATTTCATATTGGAGCCAAAGAAATTATCGGCAGAGTCTACATTTATGATCAAAAACAACTATTTCCTGAAGAAGAAGCTTATGTTTTATTTAGTTTGGAAGAGGAGATTGCAGCTTTCTTAGGAGAAAAATTTGTGATTAGAAGATATTCACCAATGGATCTTATTGGCGGTGGCCGGGTAATAATTGTTGACCCACCTCCAAGAAAAAGAAATGACAAGCAGATAACTAAAATGCTTAAAAAAATTGAAGCAGGAGATTGGGAAAAAAAAATAGAAATTTTTATTAATTCTAAAAAGTATGAATCGGCTTCCAAAGAGTATTTATTGAAAAAATCATCACTGAAAGAAACTGAGCTTAAAAAAATTCTCAGCAAATTAGAAGCTGTTGGAAAAATAATCTGCCTTAAAGAGGCTAACAACAGCTTATGGATTCATGTTGATAAATTTGCAGAAGTTGAAGAACAAATACTTGAATTTATTGCTTCCTATCATCAAAAAAATCATCTGGAGCCTGGCATCAGTAAAGAAGAGCTGAGGTCAAAAATTAAATTTAATTTTGATAATCAGGAATTTAACAAAATTATTAAAATTTTAATTTCCAAGAAGCTAATTAAAGAAAAAGAAAATGCTTTAGCACTTTTAGATTTTGAGATTAGTTTTAATAAATCAGAAAAAGAGTTGAAAGATAGAATTATTAAAGAGTTTAAAATAAATTTATATACTCCTCCAAGTTCAGCAGAAATTAAGGATAAATTAGATATAGACCAACAAAAAGAAGAAAAGTATAATTCAATTATTAATTATTTGATTCTTAATGATGTTATAATCAGATTAAATAATGAGATATTAATTCACAGTCAGGCTGTAGAGGGAGCAGAAAAATTATTAAAAGAGTATTTAGAAGAAAATTCTGCAATAGAGCTGGGTGAATTTAGAGATCTAATTGAAAGCAGCAGAAAATATGCTTTAGCTCTGCTGAAAAAATTTGAAAAAGAAAGAATGATTAAAAAGAATGGAGATAAAAGAGTACTTTTTAATTAAGATTTCTTAAAAATAATGCTGAGGGTGGGTCAGATTATGGAAAAAATAACGGATGAAAATGGAAAGCTGAAGTTTAGAGTCTGGACCAGACAGCACAAAAATGTCCTAAAAATACTTAAAGAAAAAGGGACTTATAGAGTAAAAGAAAGGTATATTAGAAAAAAACTTGCTGACTGTGCTGATATTTATCTTGATGTTTACAGATGGCTGCGGAATCAGGCAGCTAAAAGAATGGATATCAAAGAAGAATTAAAATATCCGATCTGGCTCAGCACAGAAGAAAAACTTAAACTCCCTACAGCAGAGGGGATGGTCTTTTTTGAGCTTGAGATTCCAGAAGCAGAAATTATGATCTTTGATCTCTTGAAATGGGATTATATAGTTAATTATCTCTACCTGCCAAAAAATAAAGAGGATAGAAAAAGGTTTAGAGAAAAACTTGAAAAGAATAATATTAATGTTGAGTCTGATATTTATCTGCAGGACTTTTATCCGAGGTTGAAAAGAGAAATGACTTCAAGCTGGGAGAGACTTTTTGATTCAGATATAGAGCTTTCAGATAAAAAAGTGGCAGTAAGCTGGGAACTGAAAGAGGAATGGGTGGTTGATTATGAGTACAGAGGTTGAAATTTGGACTCAGCAGAGCAGAAAGGTCAAAAACTTATTATTTAAAGAAGAAAGAGTGACGGTTAAGAAAAGATATATCAAACAGAAGTATGGTTCAGAAGCTGAGATATTTCTAAAAGCATATGATTTTTTTGTTAAAAAAGCTAAAAAAATAGTTGCAAAACCTAAAGATGCTGAGTATCCATTCTGGGCTGCAGCTGATCCAGAAAATGCACTGAGTGGTGGGGAAGGTTTTTTAATTAAACTGCAGGTTCCTAAAGAAAAAATAATATTTTTTGATAAAAAGAAATGGAATCAGATTTTAAATCTCAGCTATATTGCTGAGAACAAAAAAGATTTAGACCAGCACCAGGATATTTTAGAAAAAATGGGGATAGCTGATGATTCAGAAGTTATGCTTTCTCCCCACTATCCTGTTCTGAAAAATAAAATTAAGCAGAGCTGGCAGAAGTTTTTTCAAGTTGAATATGATGGCTTTAATTCTAAAATAAAAGGAGCAGCAGTCTGGGAGCTCCGTTCCAGCTGGGTTGAGGAAGTAATTGAAAATAAATAGAATTTTTAAAAAAGCTGCAGCTGATTCTAAAAGATACTTTCCTAGATGCCTGCTGGATGGAAAAAAATTGTTATTAAAATTGGGCGTAGATTTTCTTATTAGCTAGGGAATTATACGTGATGGTTTGTTGTGGATAATATTTATAGTTTTCATAATTTCCGCTATCAACAAAATTTAACCTTACTGTATTACAGATTGTCCGAAGGACATTTTGTTCTAATTCAAAGATAATTATTAAATCAAAGATGGAGGTTTTAATAATGTTAACAAAGAAAATTTTGGATGCTATATTTAAAAGAGTTGACGGTCAGAAATTTGAAATAGAATACTGGGATGGAGAAACTAAAGTTTTTAATCAGCAGCTGCAGTCAGATCCCGCTTTTAAGATAATTTTTGCGGAAAAATTGAGTCTTAATGAGATCAGAAAAAGTCCACAGCTCAAAATGGGTGAAGCATATATGGACGGCAAAATTAACTTTGAGGGAAGTATTAAAAAGTTAATTGAGACAGCTGGTGAGAATGTTTTTGAGCTTAAGGAAGAAATTGAAAAGTACAAAATTGATCAGGTTCTAGACTTCCAGACTTCTGAGTCTCCAGCTGAAGAGGAAAAAGGAGTCCGAGAGCATTATGATATTGGAAATGATTTCTTTAAACTCTGGCAGGATGAGACAATGACCTACTCCTGTGCCTATTTTAAGAATGAAGATGATGATCTAAAAGCTGCACAGCTGCAGAAAATTGATCATATTTTAAAAAAATTAAATTTGAAAGCAGGGGAAAGACTGCTTGATATTGGCTGTGGCTGGGGTTCACTTGCTTTAAGAGCAGCAGAAAAATATGGAGTAGATGTAATGGGAATAACCTTAAGTAAGGAACAGGAAATTGAAGCTAAAAAACGAGTTGCTAAAGCTGGACTTGTAGATAAAATTGAAATTAGAAGACAGGATTATAGAGATTTAGCTGAAGAAAATGAACAGTTTGATAAAATAGTAAGTGTGGGGATGTTTGAACATGTTGGGAAAGAAAATATTCCAATTTATTTTGAAGTAATTGATAAATTATTAAAAAATAAGGGTTTGTCACTACTGCATTCTATTACTCATTTAAAAGAACAACCAGCTCATCCCTGGCTGCAGAAATATATCTTCCCCTGGGGCTATATTCCATCACTAAGAGAAATAGTCTGGGAGCTGCCGGAAAATAATTTTCATCTTTTAGATGCTGAAGATATTGGTTATCATTATTCTTTAACAGCAGAAAGATGGCTGGATAATTATGAAAAAGTGAGTGATCAGGTTAAAGAAAAATTTGATGATCATTTTTATAGAATGTGGAGGACATTTTTAATGGGGGTTGTTTTTACCTTCCGTTATGCTTCAACTTCAGTTCATCAAATTCTTTTTTCAAAAGGGAAAAATACTGAGCTGCCGCTGACTAGAGAATATATTTATCAAAACGATTAAGATTAAAATGAATTTATTGCTGATGACTATCTATGAGCTCTTCTCTTATTGAGAAGAGTTTTTAATTTGCCTGGCATGAATATTTGCCAATCAGTGCAAGTCTGATGTGGCGGTTAATAGTGCAACCGCTAGGAAGACAAGGGTGTCCATTGTGAGGTGGAATCTGAAAGAAGTTGGAGGCAAAGCTGCGGTTTGAGGAACAGGAACTAAAAGGCATAAGTTACCAGTAGAAAATGGGAGCAAAGAGGAAGTGCTGCCTAAATTAAGTACATTACTTAAATTAGCTAAAGCTTTAGATGCGAATATTAATTTAAATCCTAATCAAGAAAGTATAATAAAAATTGAATCTAATAAAATGATTAATAATGAAGCTGGTTAAAAACACCCCATGACAACTATCCTAACACATAGGGGTAATGGCTTTTACATGGATGATTATGTTTTTAAGTTAAGATTGATTAAGCAGGAAACGACCGATCTTTAACGAAGATTTTATTAAGAAATCAAAAATGGAAAGGTAATAGAAGTAAATATAGAAGATAGCTATTATAATATGAAAGAAAAGATAGAGCCTCATTTTGAGATAATAGAGCTTGCAGAAAATGCAGCAGAGATTGATGAAAAATTAACTGCAGCTTAAAAAGACCTATAAATAGCCCTTCCTTTGGCCGGGATCTCTAATTCCAAATAATTTTTACCTTTATCAGCTTCTTTTATCTCAATTTCTTCTCCAATTTTCTTCTCATCAGATGAGTAGACACAGATAAATTTTTCGCCGGGTAGATGAATTTCACTGTCAATTAAAACTTTTGTTTTTTGGGCTTTTTCTAATTCACAGTTTATTGCTAATAAAAATTCATCCTGACTGAAGATCCTTGACCAGGCAATAATTTCTCTGCATCTTGTTTGATCTGCCTGAGGCAGGTGGAAATTGTTAGTTTTTAGTTCTGATATTTCCCTTAAATACTGCCTGCCCAATCTGAGGTGGATATACTCGTTTCTAAGTTCAGCCAGTTTTTTCATTTCCTTATATACAGGATGTTCCCTGTTAAAAAAGCTTTTGTTTCGGGTTCTAAATGCACCAAACTCTCCTCCAAACATTGATTCTCTAACATACTTGTCATGGTCTCCACTGCCGTCAAATCCCTGTTCAGTTCCATAATAGATGCAGGGAACTCCAGCGGTGAAAAAGTTTAAGAAGACAGCATTTTTAAGAAGAGAAGCTGTTTTTTTATCTGCTGTAAAACGCTCCTTATGCTGAGGCTTATATACCATATCATGGTCGTCAAACATTGTAATGACTCTTTTATGATACCACTGGTTTTCACCTTCACTTAAAATTTGAGAATTTGTAAAAATCGAGAAATAGTTTTCTGCTGAGGAATATCCCTTGGCTACATTTTCAAGGATTTCCGGAATTTTGTTGATGCCGAGAGCTGCATCAAGACCTGTGTTTTCACAGATGGACTTTGCAAATTCCATACCACCTGTAATTTCTCCTAATATATAAAAATCCTTTTTTCCTAGAGTTTGAGTAAATTCTTTAATTTCTGTTACAAAAAAACGTACAGCACCCGGATCCAGGTGTTTTACTGTGTCCATTCTAAAGCCGTCTAAGTCTGCATATGCTATCCAGTATTTATAGCATTCTGTTAAAATTTTTAAAGCTTCTGAGGGTTTATAGGCATCTGTCTTTCCAGAACCAGTATTAATATTTTTTAAGGAAAAAAAATCTCCCTCCCTATATTCCGGGTCACTTTCCCAGTCTCTAATATAACCTTTTTTGCTGAAGGTAGTTAAATTAAAAATTTCTTCAGGCCAGACTCCTCCCTCAGGCCAGGTAGTGCTGTAGTCAGGATTATTGGGGTCAATAACTGCTTTTCCATCTTTATCTCTGAATGCTTTAACAGGATATTCCTGACCGGTATAGAAGGGATCTGCTGCATCATAAAGAAATACATCAGCTGTGTGGTTTATTATTACATCAAGGATAATATAGATTCCTCTTTTATGTGCCTCATCAACCAGATTTTTGAGCTCATCTTTTGTGCCAAAATGAGGATCAATCTGTAAAAAGTTCTGGGTTCCGTAACCGTGATAATTATCTGAGTAAACAGGCTGTTTAAGGACCGGGCTTATCCAGAGGACACTTACTCCCAATTCTTTGAGATAGTCAAGTTTATCTGTTATTCCTTTTAAAGTGCCTCCGATCCATTTTTCTCCACTGTCCAGCCAGTTCTGCTTATCTTTATCTGTTTTCAATGCATTTTCATAATCAGTTTTCTCGTCATAGAGAGGATATTCTTTTTCAGATGCAAATCTATCTACAAGCAGAAAATAAAAAATCTGTTCATCCCATGCTTCCGGCGATTTTTGATATTCTCTTGTTTCAGTAATTTCTTTTAAATTAAATTCCTGTATACTTTTCATAGTCTGCCTCCTTATGTTTTATGTTTATAATTTACATTATTTTATCTATATTATTTTATTGTTATCTATTAATTATATTCTTCAAAATTATTACTTTTCCTCCTTTAAAGAACTGTTTAATTAGAGGTGAAATAAAGGAATAGATTTCTTTTTGAAGAATAATTATAATAGAAAAAAATTTAACTAAGGTAGAAGGGATAAAATGAATTTTGTATTTTGGGGACAGACTTTAATGTAATTTTATCAGCATATTATTCCTTATACTGAAATGAGAGGTGCTAATTATGGAAAGTAAAAAAGATAAATTTATCGAAATGTTTAATGAACTCTATGAACATCTAAAAGAAGTTAATGACTGGGAGACTTCTTTTTACAGTCTGCTGTATAAAGGCCGAAAAAATGATTATATAATTAAAAAGTACAGAGATGAACTTGACACGGTAAGGAAAGTTAGAAACTCGATTGCCCACAACAATGAATATTATTTTTTACCCAGCAGCTCCTTATACACTTTATTAGAAGAAATTTTAGAAAAAGTAATAGATTCTCCTAAAATTATTGATTTTATTGATGATAATTTAATGGTAATAAAAGAGGATAACTCAATAATTAAAACAATAAAAGATATGAATAAATATGACTATACTCAAATTCCAGTAGTAGATCAAAAGGGAAAGTATATTGAATTACTGACCACAAATACGATCATTAGATGGATGGGAGATTTAAAGTCAGATCAAGGCGGTAATCTGATTATTGAAGATGCTCAGATAAAAGAAGTTGTAAAATATGCAGAAGAAGATGAAGTCTGCGAATTTATTTCAAAAGACAGCAAACTGGATATCTTAATTGATAAGCATGAGTCAATTATTAAAGCGGGAAATAAAATTGATGCTTTTTTAATAACTGAAAACGGAAAAAAAGAGGAAGTACTGCAGGGGATTATTACTGGCTGGGAAATACCAGAAATTTACAATAAGTTAAATATTTAATCTAATTTTTTTAAGACTTCAACTCTTCTTTTTGCTTCCAAATAAATCATTTTTTACAGAATTGATAATTTCAATTGTATAATCAGTCATCTAGATTAATACCTTCTTCCGCAGCGAAGTCTCTTAGGTTTTGAGTGTTCCCGTTCTTATATTCTTTTTCTGCATAGGAGGCTAATTCTACCAGTGGGTCTTCAATAGCTCGGGTTAATTCTACTTTGCCCGGGCTTAAATTTATAAAGAGAATATCACCTGCTTTAAGCGCTTCTTTAGGAATTGTGATCTTTCCTCTTGCATCTACTTTTACTACTAATTTATCACTCATTTTATCACCACCTTGAATTTTTGTGAGTTCTGTATGCAGGCTTTCTAAACTAGCAGCTGGGATTGTTAAAAAACATTATTGATTATTCTTAAAAAATAAATTTATATAAAATAAAGGAGCTTACTGCTATAAATAAAGCTGAAATTATATAAGTCGAATTCTCTTTTTCTACAAATATTCTGGTATCCCACCAGATTTTTGGCATTTTGATCAGATCACTGAAGGTCCAGACTTCTCTGCGGCCAATAGCAAGGGTGTATTTGCCCTGGTCCTGCTCAGCCTTAAAACTGGAATAATCAACATTATCTGCATTATCTAATTGATTGTAGGCGGCCCAGGAAATTTGATGATCCTCAACAAATATTGGCTCTGCTTTAGTTGCAGAATCAGAAGTATCTAATGGTATATGGGCCAGTGCAGTTGTTTTTATGATTAAGATAAATATCAGGATAATTATTACTACTGAAAATGAATTTAATATAATTCTCATTTTTATTAATCCCCCTTAATTTTGTTTTATATATCTAATTATACTGCTGAATTAAAATAATTAATAGGGCCTTTTGATTATTATCTGATATATTATGGTATATTATAACGAATAAATAAATTTTGCTATAATTTACAATTAATGGTATAATATTTATATTATCATTGAACTTGAGCTTTAAGTTATGGTAAAATATATTTAGAAGGGAAAATTGCCGTGCCTGAAAAATCAAATACACCTCATGATGATTTTTTTAAGAAAACTTTTGGCAGAGTAGATATCAGCAGAAATTTTTTACAGAGTTATTTACCGCAGAATTTGAGAGAATTTGTTGACTTCAGTGAACTTGATCCCAGACCAATTTCGTATACTGGAAAGAATAGTTATTACTCTGATTTATTATTTAAGTCAAAAATTGGAGATAAGAAATATGGAGTTTATTTTCTGTTTGAACACAAAAGTTATAATGATAAATGGTCAGTAATGCAGATTTTTAATTACTTGGCTAGAATCTGGATGCGCGAAAAACGAACTAAAAGAATAAAAAGCTTATCTTTTATTATTCCAATTTTATTTTACCACGGAGGTAACGGCAGTCTAGTAATAAAAAGTTTTGCAGAATATTTTGATCAAAATATGATAGAAAATTATGATTTAAACAAGTATCTTCCAGATTTCGAAACAGTATTTTATGATTTTTCCAATGATGCTAATTTAAATTTATTAGGAGATAGAAAAGTACGGTTGACTTTAAAATTCTTTAAGATTTCAAAGATAAAAGATATAAAAGTAGTTTATCAGGAAATAATCTCTTTTGTAATTAGTGAAAATGGTGTAGATAGGGATATTTTTTATCTAGGCTTAAATTATATTGCTGATAGTAGAGAGGAATTTAATTATTATATTTTAAATGAAAGACTAAAATATGAAGGCATGAAAAAGGAGGCTGATATTGTGATATCTGCAGCTGATAAATTAAGAACTAAGGAAGCAAAAAGGATTTTACTGAAACAGATAAATTTTAAGTTTGGTAATTTAGATCCTGAAACTATCTCTTTAATTAATAATGCTAAATTAGAGAAAATCGAAGAGTTGAGTGAAAAAATATTAACTGTTGATTCAGAAGAAGAATTTATTAATTATATTAAACACTAAAAATATTTAAAATACTATTTAAGCACCCTTCTCATTTGAGGAGGGTTTTTTCATTTATAGACAATCTTATTCAAAAAGTTATTATACTATCTTTTAATCATCATCAATAAAAAAGGAATAGATTTCTTTTTGAAGAATAATTATATTAGCAGAGATTTTAGGAGGTATAACCGTGGCAGAAGAAATAAAAATCATTGTTTCATTTTTAAGAGAATCTGGGGCTCACCTTCTGGCAGGGCCCTTAAAAAAAGCAGCTCTAAAAAATGGAGCTAATATTAAAATCCTTACTTCGAGATATTTAAACATAACTGAACCATCAGCTCTCTATCTTTTAAAAGATAAACTGGGAGATCTGGCAGAACTTAAGTTTTTTGCTGATCAGGAAAGGGATTCTCAGGATATTTCTTTTCACCCCAAGGCCTATTTTTTTAAAAATAAAAGTGAAGAAATTATATTTATTGGGTCCTCAAATATTTCTTATTCTGCCCTTCACGGTGGAATTGAGTGGAACTACCGACTGGAAAGAGAAAAAGATGAGGAGGCTTTTAAGGAGTTTACAGAGGAATTTAATGACCTCTATAATAACTATTCAGTAGAAATTACAGATCAGCTTTTAAAGAACTATGCTGCAGATTGGGTTAAACCTTCAATCAGCAGAGAAGTTGATAAAGCAGCTTACATAAAAAAGGAAAAAGATTATCAGGATCATAAAGATAAAGTTCAGAAAGAGAAGCAAAAACCTAAACCCCGGGGAGCCCAGATAGAGGCTCTTTATGAGCTCAGGCTGGCCCGGGAAGAAGGATATCAGGAAGGAATTGTGGCAGCTGCGACGGGAGTCGGGAAAACTTATCTGACAGCTATCTAAATGTACTGGAATATTTTGAACCAGATTTTCTACTCGGTTTGACAGCAACTCCCTACAGAATGGATAACAAGGATATTTTTGAACTCTGCAGCAATAACAAGATCTATGAGATTGACTTAAGGACTGCAATCAACCGGGACCTGCTGGTTCCCTTTGAATATTTTGGTATCTATGACCAGGAAGTCGATTATGAAGGGATCAGCTATCAGAATGGTAAATATAATGGAAAAGAGCTGGAAAAGGCACTTTCTACCCACAAAAGAGCTGATTTAATCCATAATAATTACAGGAAGAGATCCGGTAAAAGAACTTTAGGCTTCTGTTCTTCAATTGAGCATGCTAAATATATGACAGAGTATTTTAATCAGCAGGGAGTCAAGGCAGTAACAGTTCATTCCGGGGCTGATCAGGGTCCATATTTTATGGAGCGTAAAGAGGCTGTTAAAAAACTGCGTCAGGCTGAGATTGAAATGATTTTTGCGGTTGATATCTTTAATGAGGGTGTAGATATACCTGAACTTGATACGGTACTCTTTCTGAGACCGACAGAATCTTATGTTGTCTTCTTACAGCAGCTGGGAAGGGGTCTGCGCAAGGTTGAAAGGAAGGAAAAGCTTAAAGTTTTAGATTTTATCGGTAATTATAAGCGGGCTCATTATCTGCCCCTGCTCTTAGCTGGAGAAAACCCAATGGAAGCTGATAATAAGAGATATCAGCAGGCGGAAGAATTTGAATATCCTGAAGGCTGTCGGGTTAATTTTGATTTCCAGCTTTTAGATTTATTTGCAGAAATGAAGAAAAATGATCCTCTGGAAGAGAGAATGAAAAATGAATACTTCAGATTAAAGTCTGAACTGAATAGAAGACCGATGAGGCTTGATTTATATCAGGGAACTGATCTTGAGATTAAAAAATTTTTAAACAGCCGCTATTATGACAAAGGGTATTTAAGATTTCTGGCTGAAATAGATGAGTTAACTGCAGCTGAAAAAAGCTGGTTTGATACAATTGCGGAAGAGTTTTTAGTTGAAATAGAAAGTACAAGAATGAACAAATTATATAAGATTCCAGTTTTAAAAGCACTGATTAAGGATGGTAAGTTAAGAATGAAGGCTCTGATAGAAGAAGTTGGCCAGTCATTTTTGAACTTTTATCACGATAATCCCAGAATGCAGAAAGATCTGGATGGGAAAAAACATCAGGGCTGGCAGCAGTGGGATCAGCAGAGATTTATCAAAGAAGCGGAAAAGAATCCTGTAAAATATCTTTCTAAACGGAAGTTTTTTAATTATGATGAGGTAAATAAGGAATTTTATTTAAATCAGAAGCTGGAAGAATTTATTAACCAGGATTTAACTGAGCATTTTAAAGATATAGTAGAACTTAGAAAACTAAAATATTACAATAGACGTTTAAAATAGAGGTGAGAATACAATGAGCTGTGTATTTTGTGAGTATCCAGAGAAAGATTATATTATAGAAAATGAGCTGGCATTTGCGATATATGATAAATTTCCAGTCAATGAAGGGCATATACTGGTGATTTCAAAGCGGCATTTTGCCAATTATTTTGAAGCGACTGAAGCAGAAATTATGGCCATTTTTCAACTGACAAAGGAGTGCAAAAAGATCTTAGAGGAAGAATATACTCCTGATGGTTACAATATCGGGTTCAATATTAATTATGCCGGCGGCCAGACTGTAATGCACATCCATCAGCATATTATACCCCGCTATGAAGGAGATATTGATAATCCTAGAGGTGGAATTAGAAGGCTGAAGAAGCAGCTGGTTTATTATGATGGATGAAGATATTGAAAGTAGATTAGGGGGCTAATATAATGAAAAATTGGGATGAATTTGATCAAATAGTAAAGTCATCTATGTCAGAAGAAGAGTATGAGCGTCATATTTTAATATCTAAAATTTCAGCTGATTTAATAAGATTAAGACTTGAACAAAATATGACTCAAACAGATTTGGCGGAAAAATCTGGCCTAAAACAATCAGCAACTGCCAGGCTGGAATCAGAAGAAGTGCTGCCTAAATTAAGTACATTACTTAAATTAACTAAAGCTTTAGATGCTAATATTAATTTAAATCCTAATCAAGAAAGTATAATAAAAATTGAATCTAATAAAATGATTAATAATAAAGCTGATTAAAAATATTTTGCTATTTATTAACTTCCATGTTAATATATAATTACAATTTAATAATTCTACTCTTATTAAGAGTGGTGGAGGGAACGGACCCGGTGAAACCCAGCAACCCCCGTCAGGGAAGGTGCTAATTTCCGCAGCAGTTGTGCTGAAAGATAAGAAAGAAGCTGATGATTATCTATGAGCTCTTCTCTTATTGAGAAGAGTTTTTATTAGTTTAGACTATAAAGATTTTGGCTCAGTCGGGTCCATCTCTCTAATATTAAAAATAATATTAGGAGATGATTAAATGTTATTAGAACTACAGAAAGATATTGCTGAGTTGGAGAAGGAATATAAGGGGTTGGAGACTTTTGAAATTGAAATGAAATTAATTGAGTTTGAAATGACAGTAATTAAATTATTAAATGGAAAGAAATTTTTAGTTAAACCGCCAGTTGAGGAATTAAAGTGTGATTTAAAAAGTATAAAAGATAATCTCTATAATTTAAAAGATGAAGAACTGGAAGATCTAATGGGAAAGATCAAAGATAAAATTGATTATATTATTGATGGACAGATGACGGCTGAAATTGGTGGAGCAGGTATCTATTTTAGAAATATGAGAAATGCAGCCAAAAAGAAAAGAGAAGAAAATCAATAAATTTATTAAATACTAATTATTAAGACTCCTTCTTATTTTGAGGAGGAGTTTTCGCATTATACATCAGTTCGCGACATAAGGCTGTCATCCTTCTATGTTAGTATATAATAAACTGAAAAGGAGGTTTTAAGTATTTTTTGACGAATAATATTATTATGAAATAAAAGTTATTGCAAGCAAATATTATTGACAAATTACGACTTAAATCGACAGAATATTTAGAGTTATTAATAAAATATCCATTAAATAAAGGTGAGTATAATGTACATAAACTCAATTGATTCAGAAAAATATACTAAAAGAATCTTAACTAAATTATTAAAAAATTATGTTTTAGAATGGCTGGGCGCCACAGAATTCAGATCAACTTTTAATTTAAAAGATGCTGTTGATTACTGCGGCCAGCATAAAATGGAATTAATAACCTATCATGTTGAATCATTAATGGAAGAAAACAGCAGATTTGAACATGTATACGAAAAAATTATAAATTTTAGGGATTTCAGAGACCTCTTAAATTTTCTATCTCCTCATCCCTATGATACTGCAGAATCAACACTTTTGGAATTTTTAAGAAATCATGAAAAAATTACTATTATTGAACATGAAGCAGATGACACATTTAAGTTTTATTTAACTGAAGAATTAAATGAATACAGAGAAGAAGCAGAAAAAATAACAAATCTAAGTGTTTATTTTCGATCTTTTGTAGAAATATTATTAGATATTAAAAAAGAAATTTTCAGTTTTGATGAGTTATATGAGTTTTTGCTGGAAGAGGAAATAAGCTATGATTTACCAAGAAATTATCAGGATTTTCTTTATTTTAGAAAAGAAAAGTCATATGATGTCCCCGAAATTCTGAAACTAATAGAAGGTGAAAAAATTACTACTCCAAAAAAAATATTTAGAGATCAAATAAAGAAAGATTACAATCGGTTTTATAAAATATTTGATAATTATTATGGTTCAAGAAGCTGGAATAGAGATGCAAAATTTCAGGCATATTTAAAATTATTTGATGAGTTTCTGCAGAATAAAAATAAAGAAAAATATAAATATTTAGGGAAAAAAGTTTTAGATTTGATACCCAAAGTTGATAAATCAAAATATAAAACGGAGAGACTAGAAAAAAATATTAAAAGGATTTTAGAAAGGGGTTAATAATCTTGGCAAAATTAAATTCAATAACTAAAAGTACTTATCTTAATGAGGGGCTTAAGGTTTTAGAACAGATAAAAGACGAAAAATATGAAGATTATCAAAAACTGATGGATAATGTAGATGTTGATCAAAATTCAAAAAGCAGCTTAAATACCTGCTGGAGTGAGATTAAAAAAAGATATTTAGATTTTAATCAGAATCAAAAAATATTATATTCGCCAATGATTAAACTTTTTAACAGCAATATAATTCTAAAAAAAGAATTAATGTACCTAAATTATCTTTACACAGAAGCTGCTTTTAGAAAGATAATTTTGGAATTAATATATCCCAAACTTTTACAAAACAATGGGAAAACAAGTGTTAAGAGAGAAGAATTAACAACTTTTTTAAACCAGTTTATGGAATACAGTCAGGCAACAGTTGCTAAAACTGCTCAGTCTTCTGTAAAAGCTTTAGTTGATTTTGGACTGGCTGAACAGGATGGGAAAGACATATTAATTAACTTTTACCAGCCTGAATTAAAAACTGTAATCTATGCACTTTACAACGAATACAGCAGGGATAATTCAAAATACAATAAATTTAACATTTTAAATCCATCGTTGGACTATATTCAAGAAAAAGCAGAATTTCCTAAACTGCTGCTAATAAATCCAAATTTTATTGATTCATTTCTGCAGTCTGGCTGGAAGGAAGGATATTTATCCTACGAGCCTCGTGGTGGATTAAATCAATATGTTTTAAAACATAAAAACGCTGCGCAATTTGCAGATTATATAGTTAAGGAGGAGTCATAAACATGAAAACTTACAGTGATCTATTTGAATTAAGTCAGAAGCCGCAAGAAGTTATAACAATGGATGAAGCAGTTATTAACAGCAGAGAACAGGTAATCAATGATTATGTAGTGACCTCTCAAATTAAAAAAGAATTCAAAAATGTTTTACATAGTTTGACTTTAGATAAAGGCCAGGGATTCTGGGTACAGGGTGCTTATGGTAGTGGTAAATCTCATTTTATGTCATATATTACAGTTCTGCTGCAGGGCAGTAAGTACTGGGCCAATTTAGCTGATGATATACAGGAAGAGTATCTCGATTTTTTTGCCGATAAAAATTATTTAACAGTTAACTTTACTCTGAGTGAGGTTAATAACTTAAAGGTAAAACTATTTGATGAGATAGAAAAAGAATTTAAAAATAATGGAGTTAATTTGACTATCAAAAAAGATGCAAAGATAGTAAAACAGTTTTTAAATAATGAATATGAAGGACTGAAAAAGGAATGGTTCTACGATATTTTAGAAAATAGTTTAGATGTCAGCGCTGCAGAATGGAAAGAAGCTTTAGAAGCAGATGCTACTTCCAGACTGGCAGAAATAATTATAGCTTACAGAAAAGAGAGAGGCTCCTTCAGTCAGAAAGAATATCGAGAAATTATTTATCCTAATATGAATGAGGGTCTGGAGCAGATCAGCAGTGTTCTGGCTGCTAATTTTGACGGGTTGGTAATTTTTATCGATGAACTATCAGAATTTCTGCAGAAAAAGAAATCTAAAAATGAGGAATCAGAAAGTTTAGAAACACTGCAGGCTCTTGGTCAGAGAATTAAAGAGCTTCCGATCTGGCTTTTAGCTGCTGTTCAGAAAAACCCGGCTGAAATAATTGATGAAGAATTATACATTGGAGATGAAGAAGAAAAAGTTTTTGACAGATTTGAACCAATTAATTTGAGTGAAGCTGATATCGAAGAAATTATTGATCAGAGGATTATTATAAAAAATGAAAATCAGCGCAAGAGTATTAAATCTATTTATAAAGATCTTAAAAATAATAAATTCAATCTGGAAAAATCTATCAGTCAGGAAAGATTTATTAAACTCTACCCCTTCCACCATGAATTTGTAAATTCCTTAGTTCAGCTCTCCAGCTATGGTTCCCGGCAGCGGGCAGCAGTTAGAGAAAGCTGGGAAATAGTCAGTAATCGTTTAAACACTTCTGCTAAAAAGTTAATAACAATTGATGATCTTTATGATATTTTTGAAGATGATGTGATTTACAACAGCTTTAAAGAATACTATGATCTCTATAAAAATGTTTATCATGAAGCAATTATCAAACCTGGATTTAATGAAGACAGTGAACTGGCAGATAGAGTTATAAAAGCTCTTATTATTTATGGTATTAGAGATAAAGAGCCGGTTAGTGCAGAACAGCTGGGAGAATTTTTAATGGCTGATATGGGAATGGGAGTCGGACTTTCCATGATTAATATAGAAATAGAAGAAATCTTAAAGACGATTAATCAGGATGTTCGTGGAAAAGGGTTAGAGATGATCAGCATTGAAGATGAAGAAGATAAATTTTACTGGCAGGTTAATCCTAATGCGAGTGGAATTAATGTTGAGTCAGAATTATTAGAAGCTGTACATCTGCTGAATGAAAATGATATTATGCCTGATATTCCAAGCTTTATCAATAATAACCGCAAAACATTTCATAATTTTAAAGTTCATCAAAATCAAAATCAGATGTCAGAAGAATTTTTATGGAGAAACACAGTTAGAAAAGGAATTAACTATTATAAAAAAATTACAGATGAGATGAAGTTGAAATCCTTTAAGCCTGAAGAAAGAGGAATTGAATTTGCTTTAATTTTAGATACTCCCTTTTATGATAACTATAATTCTAAAACCAAAAGGGCTGAAGTGTTAGCACAGGATAACAAGAGAACGATTTTCTGGATACCTCAAAATTTAGATCAAAAAACAATAAAAGATCTCAAAAAATATAGAGCTGCCAATAATTTAATTGGCAAATACTCTAATCCTGCCAGTGATGAAGAAACACAAAAATTAGCTCAGTTAAAAACTGAAAGAGATAATCTAAAAAACAAGATAGAAGAAGCAGTTGTAAGAGCTTATGCCAATGGAAAGTTAATCAATCACTATACTGAAGTTGATGATATACAGCATTTTCAGGATGTTAAGAGAATAATGGAACATTTTCTGGATCACATTTTAGATGATCTCTATCTTAAACATCCACACTACAAAAAAAGCATCAGCCGCAGGCAGAGCAACTCCTTAATCAGAGATTTCATAATTCCACTTAAAACTGATGCAGAACTAAGCGAAATTGAAAATATAGCAGAACCTTTAGATATTGTAAATTATAATGGTAAATACTACAGCTTAAAAATTGAAAATGAAATTTTTGAAGAGATAACTAAAATTTTAAGTGATGAGGAATGGCACAGCAGTAAGGAAATATATAATAAGTTTAGAAAAGAACCATGGGGTCTACAGGAATACAGTTATGAAATCATACTGGCCGCTTTAATTTCCTACGGCAGCATTAGAGCCAGGGATAAAAATGATGATGTTATTAATTCAGAGAAATTTAATATAACCTATTTCAACAGTGGTTCTGCAACTTTAGCAGATAAGATTAAAGCTATCAGCAAAGGAAAACTTGTCAACAGCACAGTCTGGAATGACATAGAAAAAGTATTTGAGGTGTTAGATTTAGATTTTAGAGCAACTAAAACAACTGCCAACCAGGATAAAAATTGGGAAACTTTAATTCAGTTCACTTTGAAGCTAAAAGGTGATATTAATAGAACCAAGGATAATCTGGCCAGACTGGGTGGACATACTGAACAGTATCTTGATTTTAAAGAAAAATTTAATGTCTTTAAAAAATTCAATGATTTTCTTGATGAAATTACTTCAATCAAAGAAAGAGAGTCAGAATATGGACTGAGGAAGTTTAGAGAAATCATGCTGAAGAAATTTAATGACCTGCAGTTTTTTAAAGAAAAGTACTATCAGCTGAAAAAAATAATTACGATAATTAATGATGATCGCCTTGATTCTAAACTCTTAAACTATTACACCTATTTTAAAGGAATTGATAGTTATGATTATAAGCTGGAAGAAGTAGAAGAGATAAAAGAGAGATATGATAATTTAGCTGAAATAATTTTAAAAGCAGATAAAATTAAGGAATTATTAAGGGAAAGTGAAAAAGTTAAAGAAGCTTATAAAGAAAAATATATTAAAGCTCATAATAAGTATCACAGCAAATATCAGAGCTTTCTAGAGCGGGTTAAGGATCTGGCTGAATATAAAACACTCTCAGAACTGGAGGAAATTAAAAAGATAGAAATTTCTACAACTTTAGACCAAAAAATGAAAAATATCAAAGAAAATTATTATCCACATTGTGTTAGATTAGAAACTGATAATTTAGATCAAAAACCAATTCATGCCTGTGGATATGTTCTCGGACACAGCTTTAATGAGATCAGTCTGGATAAAGTTAGAGAACAGTTAATGGCTGGAATTAAAGAATATATAGAAAAATTAAAAGGAAAGAGGTTTATTGAACAGATTAATATCTATCTGGAAAAACAGCCTGAAAGCAGACTGCGTCAGCTTAAAAATATTGAAGTCTATCAGCAGGAAAAAATATTAGATGCTGTTGATCAGGACTTTGTGCTTGCAGTCAATGAAGCTCTGGATTCAGCTTATCCAGTTGAAGTTAAATTGAGTGAGATTGCTGATCTCTATCGAGGAACAATTGCCAGTGATCAGATAGATGAGAAAACAAATGAAGTTAAAGAACTGCTGCTCAAAAAGATTAATTCAGAACTGGAAAGGAATCAGGAACTTGATTATGATCGAATTGTACTTTCAATAAAAGATGAATAAAATGGGCTACCTGTTTTTAATATTATCTATCCCTTTCGATATTTTTTAGAAACAATTGATTCTCTAAAAATTTCAAAAAAATTATATGATGGAGAAGCAGCAAATATGTGGGATCTGCTGTAAGAAATCAAGCAGATAATAAAGTGTTATTTCATCTCTAGGTTTAAGAACTGTATCCCTAGATTATGATGAAGTGGTTAAAGAAAATAATAAATACCAGCTGCAGACAGAAAAGAAGAGATGAATGATCTAGAACCATCCTGGATTTTTGAAAATGAAGAGGGAAAAAATTATGCTATAGAAAGACATATCCCCTATTATCCGATGAGCAGGGCAAGCAGCCACTTAGATCAGCTGAAAAAATCACTGGCAGTCTACAGAATGGCTTTTGGGCAGGCCAGACAGGAGGATTTAGTTGATTTTATTGAAGAAAATCTTTCTGAGTATTATATTGATAAGTTGATGGACTATAGAATAGATCTGGCACCTTAGAAATAATAGAGAATTATGATTTAAACAAATACATTCCGAATTTTGAAAGAGTATTTAATTGAAGTGGCTGCTTAATTGTGGCTGCTTTTTTTATTTTTAAAATAATACTCATATAATTTATGACCATTTGATCAAAACAACCAAATGTATTATAATGTTTTTATTACGAAAGGAATGATCAATAATGAAAAAAATTAAAATTGAGTGTAACTGGACAGAATATCATAGTGGTGAGTTAACAGTAGAAGCAAATGATCCAAGAAAAGCTATAGAACTGCTTAAAATGGAACAGAATCGACTTTTAGAAATTTTGATAGACAAGTATGCTAATGAAACATTTAGTAGTTTAAGCGATATTTCTGTTTTAAATAAGGGGAAAAAATCTACTGGGAAAATTGATGCTGTAATTAAAAATAACAATATTATACATGATGATAAAATAATTTGAGAAAGGAAGTTGTTATATTTGCTTAAAAACAAAATAATTAAATCAGCGGATAGTATAGATATATTTATAAAGGTATTAAAAATAAATAAGAAGACAGAAGTAGTTGGTATGATAACACTTGATTATTATAATAGAATGACTGCTGTAGTAGAATTAATGCATGGAAAAAATGCTTTTAAAAAAATCGGAACAGATGATTTATTTAATAAGGCTTTTATGTTGGATGCATTTTCTATAATTTTAGCATATAATTCTCCTCAAAATATTAAGGATATAGATAATAAGTATTATAAATTCAATAAATTTCTTTTTATTGAAGCAGATCGCTTACAGATGGATATAAAAGATCATTTAATTATTTTGGATAAAAATAGCTGTTTTAGTTTAAAAAATAATTGCAGAATATAAATACTTTAGATATTAATAGCTTAGAAATAATATTATATAGTTATTTTAATTAAATAGACTGATAAAATTGTAATAAATTATTTTGAAAAGAAATTTAAACTATAGTAATATTGTAATAAATTAACATTTTACAGGCTATATAAAATTTCAGAAAGGAGATTTTATTAATATAGTGAAAAAAATTATCAAAAAGGAAGAAAATATGAAATTAATAAAGTAGACAGCAGTTTCTGGATTGATGAAAAGGTTAGGACTTGGAATGTGTAGAATGGTTTGATAGACCATTAACCACAGCTGATGTAATAGCAGCTCATGAAAATGTTTTTCAATACTTTGAAGGAATACTAGAGGAGGCGGTCTATGACCAGGATAAATTGATAATGTATACTGGAAGTGTATATTAAAATTTCATCCTATAACAAAGCTACACAGCGAAAATATCAAAGGGGTTGGGGATTATAATCTGGATGCCCCCTTCTTCCCCCTATTATCGAAGTACTGACATCTATGGAAGTCAGGCAGCTGCAGACAGAAAAGAAGAAATGAATGATCTAGAACCATTCTGAATTTTTGAAAATGAAGAGGAAGAAAATTATGCAATAGAAAGACATATCCCCTGTTATCCGATGAGCAGGGAAAGCAGCCACTTAAGAGCAACTGAAAAAATAAAAATCACTGGCAGTCTACAGAATGGCTTTTGGGCAGGCCAGACAGGAGGATTTAGTTGATTTTATTGAAAAGAATTTTTCTGATTATTATAGAAAAAAAGCTGATGGATTACAGGATAGATTTAGCTCAATAATTTTAATATTATGTTTGATCTACTAATTTAAAATCAATAATAATGCTAAGAATTTCTTGTTGCATTTAAACTATAATGCTATAGTATAAATATAAGAAATCAAAAGTATTGATGGGGGTAATTAATATGAACAAAAAAATTGAAATAGAGTATCCTGACACATTACCTGATTTGCTTCAAGAAAGTTCAGAAGTTTTTGAAAGAGAAGCAAAAATGGCAATGGCTGTTAAATTATTTCTGCAATAAATAATGGAGAGAATATTGGTCTTAAAAAGGCTATTAATAATATGAGAAACAATGGTATTTGGATAAGTGAAAAACTTGAAGAAAAAGCATTTGAATTAATTTTGAATAATTTATAATTATCCCTTCTCATTTGAGGAGGGTTTTTTGCATTTATACACCAGTTCGCGACATAAGGCTGTCATACCCTTATGTTAGGCTAAAGAAAAACACCTTCAAAGCAGGAAAACACCAATATTTAACGAATATTTAATATTAGGAAATAAAAGTTATTATAAAAAATATATGTGACAAATTACGACTTTAATCGACATAATATTTAGAATGAGGTGGTTTAAAATGCAGAGTAACTTCTCTTTTTTAAAGACGAAGTGGTCAAATTTAGCAGAAATAGCTGAACTGGCAGAAGAAAACTTATATCAGGACCCAAATACTACAATTGTCAAATTAAGGATGTTTACAGAACAGATTGTAGATTATATATATGCCTATGATAATTTAGAAGAACCTGAAGAAAACAGTTTTTTTAATAAATTAAAATTACTGGAAAGAGAAGAATTAATTCAAGGAGAAATTGAAGATGTATTCCATACTTTAAGGATTGAAGGAAATAAAGGTGTACATGAGTCTTTAGATTCGACTGAAACTGCTAAAACCCTGCTTTCTTTAAGCCATAAACTTGCTGTCTGGTTTATGCAGCTTTATGGAGACTGGAATTATGAAGCAGAAGAATTTAAACTGCCCGAAAAAAATGATGAGCAAACATCAGACTTAACAACACTTAAAAGGAAATATGATAGTCTGATTGAAGAACTACAGCAGGAAATAGATGATTTGAAAAAAAATCAGAACAGTCAGGAAATAGAAGGCAGAAAAGAAAAAAGTAGAGAAATAAGCAGCAATTTAGTATTTAATGCTGATGAAAATAATATTATTAAAATTAATAAAGATAACAGCATTGAAATTAGTTCAGAATATAAGTTTATAACTACAGATACTATTGAAGATAAAACACCAGCTTATAAAGACTCCTGGGATGCTGTAAGAAGAGCTTTTAGCGGCAGACAGTGTCTTGCCTACTGGCGTTATCCGCTTTTTTCTAAACGAGGCGAAAAACATAAAGAACCTGATATTACAATAATTGATAAAGATTTAGGTGTTGTAGTCTTAGAAATAATTGATATTAAATTAGATGAACTGACTAATGCTCAGTATGAGCGCTGGAATTTTAAAAATGGCAGCAGCCAGGAAGTGATCTATAAAGTTGAAGATAACTTATATGAACTAAAGGGTCTTTATCAGGGTAATAGAAACCTAAGAAGAATTAAAGAGAGTTCTGCAGTGATTTTACCTGAGATAACTAAAGAGCAATGGTTAGAACAAGACTTTGATGATAAAAAAATTATTTTTAAAGATCAATTAACACCGAAGAAATTTTTGAATAGAATTGAAGAAATTGATACTTTAGCAGGAAATGAAAAGTTGAGCAGTGAAGCCTGGAATGATATCTTAATGATATTAACAGGTCAGATTACTCACAGTGTTCAAAGTTCTACAGATATTAATTCCACTAATGAATCGGATAAATTGAAAAAGCGCAGTCAGATAAAACAGAAAATTAAAGAGGATCTTTATGAAGTAGATATGCAGCAGGAGGTAATTGGTAAAACAATACCACCCGGTCCCCAGCGGATTAGAGGAATTGCTGGTTCAGGTAAAACTGTACTTTTAGCTCAAAAAGCTGCTCATATGCATTTGAAACATCCTGACTGGAAAATAGCTTTAGTATTTTTTACCCGCAGCCTATATGATAGCGTCATCGAAGAGGTAAATAAATGGCTTAAAAGATTTAGTAATGGCAAGGTTGAATATGATCCAAATAATAATAATTTACAAGTATTACACGCCTGGGGAGCTAAGGATCAGCCAGGATTTTATAGAGAATTGTGTAAGGCTCATGGTAAAAAACCATTAAGTGCTAGAAGAAAAAAATTAGTAGATGGAGCCCCAAATGAAAAGTTAGTTCATGCCTGCAAATATTTGTTGGAAGATGTTGCTGAAATAAAAGAAATTTATGATGCAGTTTTAATAGATGAAGCTCAGGATTTAGTAGTTGATAATGAAGAAATAAAATATGAGAATAAACAGCCATTTTACTGGCTTGCTTATCAGAGCTTAAAAACAATAGATAAAGATAAGGATAAACGTCTGATCTGGGCTTATGATGAAGCACAGAGTCTGAATTCACTAAATATACCTACTGCACCACAGCTATTTGGGGATGATCCGCATTTTAAAAGATTGGTCAGTGGTTTTCATCCCGGTGGAATTAGAAAAAGTGAAATTATGAATAAATGCTACAGGACTCCTGGCCCAATTTTAACTGCAGCTCATGCAATAGGAATGGGGCTTTTAAGAAAAGACGGAATGCTTAGAGGCTATACAACTCAGGAAGACTGGGAAAATATAGGTTATGAAATAAAGGAAGGGAGCTTTAATCCAGTAGGACAGAAGGTAGTCTTACATCGTCCTAAAGAAATGACTCCCAACCGGGTACCGGAACTATGGCCGGAGGATATTATAAAATTTAACAGCTATAATACTCGTAAGGAAGAGCTTAACAATTTAGTGGAAAAAATAAAATATAATATTGAAGTCGATGGCCTCTCGCCAAGTAGAGATATTTTAGTTATTGCTTTAGGAGAGAGTAGAGAAGCATATAATCTAAAAGTCAGAGCTGCTAAAAGGCTCAATAAAGAAGGATTTGATATTTATATTCCTAAAGCACTGAAAAATAATATTTTTTATCCCAAATTTCCTAATGAAGATAGAAATAAATTTTGGAATGAGGGTGGAGTTACCTTTACAACTACTTACAGAGCCAAGGGTAATGAAGCTTATATGGTCTATGTAATTGGTCTGGATAAAATTGCAGAAGATGAAAGTAATTTTGCCTTAAGAAACCAATTGTTTGTAGCTCTAAGCAGAACTAAAGGTTGGTTAGAAGTTAGTGGTATTGGTGATTTCCCGATGTATGATGAATTTAGAAAAGTTATTAAAAGTGGCAATACTTTTGAGTTTATCTTTCAGAGGCCGCTATTAGAAAAAGAAGAAAAAAATAAAGAAGTTTATTAAATAATTATATTGGAGAGATGATATATGCAGGATATTGTAAAAAATGGATTAAATCTTTTTAAATATTTAGAAGAAGTCATTCGATTGAGTTATAAGGTAACCTATAATGTTGATAACTACAACAACCTTTTATTATACGAATATCAGTTTCAGTCTGAAGAATTTATTACTATAGAAAAAGAAACAGAATTATCTCCTCCAGTAATAACAATTAAGAGGCCAGATGAGCCAGAGAGACCGGAAATACCAGAAATATTAAAAGGATGGATTGAATTTGAAGAAAATGATAAATACATTCTGCCAACTAAAATAAATAAAAAATCTGTTGTTAATGAAACTGGAGAGGAAGAAGAGATATATTTTTCTGATGAGGATCAAAGAATTGAAAGCTATCAGAAGTATGTAAATAAATTAGAAAATTGGTTAGAAGAAATTGAGCCGGTTTTAAAAATCAGAGATATTTATAATAAGTTATTCCAGGAAAGAAAAGCTCTGGATTATCAGGATAATATTGAGTTTGTAGTTGGTTATGGTTTAATGCAGTGGCAGAAAGATAATTCATTCCTCAATTATCCAGTTATTACCCACAATATGACTATTAATTATGATGGTAAATCAAATGAAATAAAAATTACATATCCAGATGATGCAAGCTGGATGTTACAGGACGAGCAACTTTCAGAATTTACATCTATGTCAGAAAGAGAAAGTATAAAAAAGGTCTTCAATGAATTAGTAAGTTCAGATCCTACTGAAGAGGGATTTCTTGATTTATTATATTTTTTAAAAGGACTGGCTCCAGGTGCGGAAGTCAAAAAAATAGACAAATTAGATTCAGCTAAGATTAGTCAGGATTTAAAAATTTTTGACGGCTGGCTTTTATTTACCCGCAAAAAAACAATTGTTGAACAGATAAAGGATATTGATGAATTTAAAAAGGAAATAAAAAATGCTTCAGCTATTGATAATCCAATTTTAGAACAAATTTTAACTCCACCGGAAGATAAAAAAATTGATCACAGTCAAATTGATACCCACACCGAGTGGGACAGCACTTTGGATAAGAAGGTCTTATTTCCTAAGAAAATCAACCAAGAACAGGTACGGATTTTAGATTATCTGCAGCAGAGTCAGGGAGTTGTAGTCCAGGGACCTCCTGGTACTGGTAAAAGTCACACGATTGCCAATCTTGTCTCTCATTTTGTCGCCAGTGGGAAAAGAGTATTAGTGACCAGTGAAAAAGAACAGGCTTTAAGAGTGTTATCTGATATGCTGCCTGATGCTGTTGAAAAATTAAGTATGACTGTTTTATCAAATGATGATGACAGGATTAAGAGGCTGGAAAGAGTAATAGATAATATCACTAATATAGTTTCCAACTCATCTGAAGCCCAATTATTTGAAAAGAGATCAAATCTGGAAAAATCATTTGAACATAAAAGAAAGAAATTAGAGTCTATCAAAGCAGATATGAAAAAATTATCTAATGCTGATAAGGCAGTATTTATAGAACCAATGGATAAAGAATTATATCCAGCTGATGCTCAGAGATTTGTTAAAAATGAAGAACATAAATATGAATGGTTTAATGATTTTCCTGCCTATGAAATAGAAGAAAAAAGAACTAAATTTGAAGAGATCATAAAACTACATTCGACAAATATTCCTTCAGCTGAAAGTCTCAGTGAAGCTTTAAAAATTAGAAAAGATATTGAAGATAATCTGGAAGATTTGGTAAATTATAAGCTACCTGATCTAAATCAAATAATAACCAAAGCAGAATTTGAAAAGATTGCAGAAAACAAGTATGAAATTGCAAAAAAAGAAGCAGATATTAATAAATATTTTGAGGGCTTAGAGTTAAAAAATAATTTAGATGATTTAAAAGAAGCATATAATTTTACTCAAGAAGTAAATGAGATTTATTCTGATATTGAAGAAAGCTGGGCTCTGGAGTTTATTGAAAACAATAAAAAAGAGATGGATAATATTGAAAAAAGTTTAAAAGAAATAAATGAGTTAAATAATAAAATGCAAAAAGAGGCAGAAAAATTAAGTTTTACAGATAATATAGAGCTTAATGATAAATATGATTACGAGAGTTATCAGAAGTTTATTGATCAGGCTCTTGAGAGAGTTGAAAATGGGAAAAATGCCTGGAATGTTTTAAGCTTCTTTGGTCTATTAGATAAGGGGCAGAAAGAGGCTATTAAATCTGTCCGTTTAAATCAGGAACTTCCAGAAACAAAAGAGACTTGGAAAAAGATTAAAGCATATATTGAAAGCAAAATTATTCAAAAAGAACTTATTGTCAAATGGGATAATTTTGCTGCTAATTTTATAGATAATAATTTGCCTGAAATAAAAATAGAAGACAAGGCGAAAAAAGTGAATTCAATTGTTAACAAAATTGTTAATGCCTTTAACTATAATAAATCCTTAAAAAATCAATTAAAAATGAAATTAAATAAAGTGATCTATGGTTCTGGAAAAATAATTCTAAATAATCTAGAAAAAGAATTTACAAATATATTAGAGGTTTTAGAGCTTAAAATAGATAATTTAAAGTTGAATCAGGCTGATGATAAATATAGCAAGCAAAAAGAATATTTATTGAAATTTAAAAATAAAAATGTTCATCCTACAGCTTTAAAATTGTTTGAAATCTTAGAAAAAGATTTTGCAGAATTCAGAGATCATGTAGATAGCTGGGGAGAACATTATAATCAATTAGTTAAATTAGATAAAGATCAAAAAAAGCTGCAGGAAATGAAAAGTTATTTAGACCTGAATTATTCATAGCAACCACGAAATATAATTTTCCTCTGGTTTAACTCTAAAATTATCTAATTTAAGAACTAAATAATAACTTTTTGAGTTG
>NZ_SOEF01000022.1:43355-54963 GCF_004366375.1 Halanaerobium congolense | reverse complement strand
AAATCTTTCACCCACCGGGTGAAAATAATATTTTGATAGAATGTTGCTATATTAGGACTGATAATTTATTTCGTGGTTGCTATGAATAATTCAGGTTTTTAATATCATCAGCCAAATCTATTCTCTCTTGGTCAGAGATATCTAAAATATCTTCAATTAAAGAAGTGAACTCATAACCGGAAGGAATCCCATAAAAATGAACTCCACTATCCTGTCCATCATTATTTAAAAAAATAATTGCTGGAGCTCTATCTATACCAAATTCAGCCGCCTTTTTGCTGCCTAATAAATGAGTTTCAAAATTTACTTTCTCATCAAGTTCAGTTACTTCTTTTAAGATTTCCTCTGTATCTCCACAGTACTGACAGCCATCTTCTTTAGTAAAAAAAAGTAAATTAACTTCGTCTTTTAAATTTTTAGTGAACAATTCTTTGATTTTAATTTTTTCTTCCTGGTCTATCTTTGCCATTAGATATCACTCCTTGAGTTTTATTAATTATTAACTTCACTTGTTGGCAGTCAATATAAATTTCGATTTTAGCTTATCATATTTATTATATACGATATAACTTTAATTAAAGTTAAGCAATTAACATTTTAAAAAATAAATTAAGCTGGGAAAAAGGTTTTACTGATCCCACAATATATTAATTTATTTTTCTAGAAATACATTATAGGCCAAATAAGAATGGTAAACATCTGCTTTGCTGACAACTTCGTAAGGTGAATGCATTGATAGTACAGCTGGTCCACAGTCAACTACATCCATATTATAATTGGCCAAAAACTGGGCAATAGTTCCTCCACCACCCTCATCAATTTTGCCGAGCTCAGCTGTCTGCCAGATTACTCCAGCCTTATTGAAAATACCTCTAATTTCTCCCATGAACTCAGCACTTGCTTCTGAAGCTCCAGCCTTACCTCTAGCACCGGTATATTTTGAAACAACAATACCCTTACCGAGATAAGCTGAATTATGCTTAGCATATACTTCTGCAAAGTCAGGATCATAGGCTGCACTAACATCAGCTGAAAGGACCTTGGAGTTCTGCATTACTTTGCGGACAATTAATTCACTATAATCATCATAATAAAGATCAACCAGGTTAGCCACCTGATCTTCAAAGAAATGAGATTGCATTCCAGTAGAGCCCATACTTCCTACTTCTTCACGATCCATTAATAAAAGAACTGAAGTATATTCAGGATTCTGCACATCTAAAATTGCCTCAAGCGCTGTATAACTGCAGACACGATCATCATGACCATAACCGGCAAGTAAAGCTCTATCAAAACCGGCATCCCTGGTTTTAAATGCTGGAACAATCTGCAGATCAGCACTGATAAAATCTTCCTCTTTAAAATCATATTCAGCCTGCAGGTGATTTAAAACAGCTGTTTTTATTTTATCCTTTGCCTCTTCATCAGCAACAGGAATACTGCCGACAACTACATTTAGCTGCTCACCACTTATTCCCTCAGTCATTGATTTTTTCATCTGTTTTTTTCCCAAATGTGGCAGTACATCACTAATAAAGAAAACTGGATCTTCTTCCTTTTCTCCAATTTTAATTTCAATTTGACTACCGTCATCTTTAACAACCACGCCGTGTAAAGCTAACGGCATTGTTACCCACTGATATTTTTTAACTCCTCCATAATAATGGGTCTTAAACATTGCCATCTCACCATCTTCGTAGAGTGGGTTCGGTTTTAAATCAAGTCTTGGTGAATCAATATGGCTTCCTACAATTTTTAAACCTTCTTTCAAATCTTTCTCACCAATAACTGCCGCCAGTAAGGCCCGAGATCGATTTTCCACATAAAATTTGTCGCCTTTTTCTAATTTTTCATATTCATTAATATTTTTAAATCCAGCCGCTTCTAACTCTACAACCGCAGCACTTGCAAATTCTCTCTCTGTTTTATTTTCAGTTAAAAATTTAGCATATTTTTCATTAAAAGCAAAAACTTCATTTCGTTCTACTTCTTCCATCTCTGTCCAGGCATTTTTAGCCTGATATAAATTATTATTTTTTTGATCTTTAGTCATCAATAATGCCTCCCATATGTGTTAGATTACTCTTTAATAGTATACCAGTAAATATAATTAATTGTAAGTAATCAATTTACAATAACTAAAAAAAGTAAAAAGCCCTGCTTTTCACGACAGGACTCGTAGATCTGAAATATATATAATTTTTATTTAAGAGCTTTAATTAAATATTTTTTTCGATTTCTGCTTTTTCTCTTAAATTCTCAACATACTGACTAATTTTCTTATTTCTTTTTTGTTGTTTTAACATCTCTTTTATTTGTGGTTTAACTTTTTCTAGAGGTTGAGTTTTACCATTTTTAGTGAATTGTTCCTTATTTTCCTGATAAGTCTGCTTGATTTCAGCTTCCGAAACTTCCAGATTAGAAACCACTTCTTTTTCAACTAATTTATTTATTTTTAACTGTGGATTTTTTACGAACTTTTGTTTATATTCTTTTTCAGTTTTAAAACCCTGTTTTTTAAGAATTGATAGAAATTTTTCCTGATTTAAATTGTTTCTTTCTAATATTGCTTTCTTTTGTTTTTGATAAATTTCATTTTTTTCTTTCTGAGTCAAACTAATTCCTTTTTGCTCTACCTGCTGTTGTAATAGAAGATTATTGATCAAACTCTCAAGCTGCTGTTCCTTATATTTTGCCAGAACCTTCTGTCCACTTTCTGTATTAGTTAGAGTCTGAACAAACTGTGGACTAATTCGATTTATTCCCATTAAAAGTTGATTCAGATTAGTCTTCTGAGCTAATTGTTGATTAGTAATTTTTTCTCCATTAACTCGGGCAACGATTTTTGCTTCCGTTTTACTTTTAACATTTGAATCTGCTGGCTGATTTGAATTTTGTGCAGCAGCTGTCAAAGGAACCGCTAGAACAATGATTAATATAAGAGCTAAAATTTTCTTTTCCATTTTCAACCACATCCTTTTTAAATTATAACATCTTCAAATAAAAATCTTAATAATTACTGCTGAAATTATTAGTTAAACATCAGCTAATAACTAATAAATTCAGCTTATCTATAAAAAGTATAATAAGTGGTTATTAAAATGAGATTAAAATCAACTAATTATCAGATTAAAACTTCTTTAACTGTTCTAAATAGCTGTTATAATTACGCTTGATTTCTTTGATGCTATCTCCACCAAATTTATCAGCTGTACTCTGGGCAAGAACTATAGCTGTAACAGCCTCACCTACAATGCTTGCTGCTGGAACTGCACAGACATCGGAACGTTCTTTAGCTGCAGTTCTTTCTTTTTTAGAAATTATATCTGCTGAATGAAGTGCTTTCGCCAGGGTGGGGATTGGCTTCATTGCCAGTCGAATAATTAATTCTTCTCCATTTGTCATTCCACCTTCAATTCCACCTGCCTGATTAGAGCTGCGGTAAAAGCCTTTATTTAAATCATAATAAATTTCATCATGAGCTTTAGATCCCGGCAGTCCAGCACCTTTAAAACCAGATCCAATTTCTACACCTTTTATCGCCTGAATACCCATCAGCTGAGCAGCAAGTTTGCTTTCCAGTTTTAAATCCCAGTGGACATGACTGCCTAAACCTACCGGAAGACCAGTCACGACAATCTCAAAAACTCCCCCAACCGAATCTCCATTAGCTCTCCAGGAGTCGATTAAATTTTTCATGGCTTCTGTTTTTGTGCTGTCACCACAGCGGAGAGGGGTCTGATCTAGTTTTTCAAAATAATTATTAATAGCTTCTTGCTCATTAAAACTCTCTGGATTTTTAGCTTTTAAGTCTGTCCAGTTTTCACTTTTTAAATTTCCAATCTGAACTACATGACTGTAAACATTAACCCCGAATTCTTCTAAAAACTGTCTGGCAACAGCTCCCACTGCAGTTCTGGCTGCTGTTTCTCTGGCACTGGCTCTTTCAAGTACATTTCTCAAATCACGATGGTTATATTTTAAAGCGCCTGGCAAATCTGCATGACCTGGTCGAGGATTAGTAAGAGCCTCGACTTCAGCACCTCGTTCTTTATCCGGTGCCATAGCTTCTAACCAGTTCTGCCAGTCCTTATTTTCAATTGTCATGCTCAGAGGTGTTCCGAGAGTTTCTTTATGGCGCAGACCAGAATTAATAATTATCTTGTCACTCTCAATTTTCATCCGGTTCCCGCGCCCATAGCCCTGCTGTCTTCTATATAGCTCGTCATTTATTTTTTCAACTTCTACCCTCAGCCCGGCCGGCAGATTTTTAATAACTGCAGTTAACCTTGGCCCGTGGGATTCGCCAGCTGTTAAATATTCGAACATTTAACTACCTCCTCAAATTTCTCTGTTTTCCATTTTTTTACTTAGTCTGAATTGCTGCTATTACTAATAACTGCTCAATTTTATTTATAAGCTATTTTCTTTTCTCTAGCCTTAAATGTTTTTAAAGAGGTAGTTATTGCATCTAACTCATCCATTAACAACCTAAAGTTAGCCGGTTTTAAAGATTGAGGACCATCTGATAGCGCATTTTTCGGATGGGGATGAACTTCTACCATAATCCCATCTGCTCCAACTGCAGCTGCAGCTCTAGCAACAGGAATAACTAACTCCCAGCGCCCGGTACCATGACTTGGATCAGCAATCACCGGCAGATGGCTTAGCTGTTGGACTAAAGGAATTGAGCTTAAATCCATAGTATTTCGAGTTTCTTCCCCAAAAGTCCGAACTCCTCTTTCACATAAAATCACATTGTGGTTACCTTCATTCATTACGTATTCGGCAGCAAGCAGCCATTCCTTGATTGTTGCAGCCATTCCTCGTTTGAGCATAACAGGTTTATCCAGTTTCCCTATCTCTTTAAGCAGAGCGTAATTCTGCATATTGCGGGCACCAATTTGGATAATATCTGCGTATTTGCAGACAACATCTATATGGGCAATATCCATTAATTCAGTTATTACTTTGAGCCCCGTTTCTGCTCTAGCCTCTGCTAAAAGCATCAGCCCTTCTTCACCTAAGCCCTGGAATGAATACGGAGAGGTTCTTGGTTTAAAAGCTCCACCGCGCAGTATTTTTGCCCCAGCAGCCTTAACAATTCTTGCTGTTTCCAGTATCTGCTCCTTATTTTCTACAGAACAGGGTCCAGCCATTATTGTCAGCTCATCACCACCAACTTTAACCCCATCTCCTAGGTCAATTACTGTTTTATCCTGTTTGAAATTCCAGCTGGTTAGTTTATAGGGGTCAGAAATGACAACTACTTTTTCAACAACACTCATCACCTGCAGCTTTTCTTTCAAATTAATTTTTTTATCAGGTGCAGCTCCAACAACACCAACAATAGTAGTTTCTGCTCCTGTATCAGGGTGAGCAGTAAAACCTTCAGCTTCTATTAACTTAATTACTTTCTTCTCATCTGCTTTAGTTGATCCATGTTTAAGTACAGCTATCATATCAATTATTCCCCCTCTTTTAATACGGACTTTAATTTTCTAATAAAATATTCATTATCAGCCCGAGTCCCAATTGTAACTCTGATCCAGCTGTCCATTCCGAATTGATTACCTGGTCTAATAATTACCCCCTGCTGCTGCAGTTTTCTAAAAACTTCAGCAGCCGGCATTTGAGTGTCCACCATTAAAAAATTTGCGTGAGTTTCTATATATTCCAATTCTAATTCTTCGAATTTTTGGTAAAGAAAGTTCTTTTCCTTATCATTTAAATTTTGACAGATTTCTACATGAGATTGTGACTCGAGAGCAGTTACTGCTGCTTTTTGAGCTAATCGGTTAACATTAAAAGGACCTCTGATTCGATTCAAATAGTCTACGAGCTGGGGATCTGTTAAAGCATAGCCAATTCTCATTCCAGCTAGCCCATATACTTTTGAAAAGGTACGCATCAGCATTAAATTAGAGTGCTTTTCCAGCAGTTCTATCCCATCAAAATAACTTTCTGCTGTTATGTATTCCAAATAAGCCTGATCAACCATTATTAAAATTTCATCTGAAACTCTCTCTAAAAAAGACTCGATTTCTTCTTTTTTCAGCATTGTTCCGGTCGGATTATTCGGGTTACAAATTAAAATAGCCTTAGTTTTATCAGTTATTTCTGCTTCCATTGCTTTAAGATCATGCTTATAGTCAGTATCTACGGGAACTTTTATACTTTTTCCTCCCCGAGACTTAACAGCTAATTCATACTTAATAAAGGCAGGATCAGCCTGAATCACCTCATCACCCTGATTCAAAATTAAAGTCATCAAAAGGTCTAAAATCTCATCTGATCCATTACCTAAGAAAATTCTTTCCTTATCTAATTGATATTTTTCTGAAAGAGCCTTTTTCAGCTCTCTGCTGTCTGAATCAGGATAAAGCGAAATATTTTTTGCCTCGGACTGAATTGTATCTATCACCTGAATTGCAGGCCCCAAAGGGTTTTCATTTGAAGCAAGTTTAACTATTTTTTCTAAACCATATTCTTCTTGAACTTCTTCTATACTTTTACCAGCCTGATAACGGTTCATTTCCTTAACTCCATCTGCAATATTATCTATTATTTTTTTCATCCTCTCACCTCTGCTAAAAGTTCTTTAAAATTTGGAAAAGAAGTAGAAATAATTTCACTACCATTAATTGTTATTCCCTTTTCAGTATTTAAAGCTAGAACTGCCAGTGACATTGCTATCCGGTGGTCATGGTAACTTTCAACTTCAATTCCACCCTTAACTTTTTGTACACCGGTAATTTCCATCCCATCTGGATTTTCTATGATCTCAATTCCTAAACGTTTAAATTCCTTGACTACAGCAGCAATCCGATCAGTTTCCTTAACTCGCAATTCTTCTGCATCTTTAATTATAGTCTTACCTTCTGCCATAACTGCCATTACAGAAATAATAGGAATTTCATCAATCAAGCGGGGGATAATCTCACCACTAACTTCACAACCCTTTAATTTAGATGCTTTAACCAAAATATCTGCTGTAGGTTCCCCTCCCTCGTCTTTTTGATTTAAAAGTTCAATCTTTCCGTTCATTGCCTCAACTATTTCTAAGAAGCCGCTCCGAGTCTGATTAATACCTACATTTTTAATTAAAAGACTGCCGCTGTCTGCTAAAAGACCTGCTGCTATGAAAAAAGCTGCGGAAGAAATATCTCCAGGAACTTTAATATTAAAGGGACTTAATTTTCTTTCTGCTGCCTCTTTTAAAATTATTCTATCTTTTTTTATTTCTAAATCCACACCGGCTCCTTTGAGCATTCTTTCTGTATGATCCCTTGAAACTGCAGGTTCAACAATTACTGTTTCGCTTTCTGTCTTTAAAGCTGCCAGTAAAATAGATGATTTAAGCTGGGCACTAGCAACAGGAAGTTCATAATTCATACTCTGCAGTTTTTGACCTTTAATACTAAGTGGAGCCAAGCCATCCTTCCGGGACCAGATTTCAGCTCCCATATTTGAGAGTGGGCCAATTATTCGCTGCATTGGACGTTTTCGCAGTGAGTGATCACCTGTTAGAACTGAATAAAAATCCTGAGATGACAAAAGCCCGGCTAAAAGCCGCATTGAAGTACCCGAATTCCCGCAGTCTAGAACATTATCAGCTTCCTGCAGTCCATTAAGACCTCTGCCCTGAACTGTATAATTCCCTGTATTTTCTTTTGTGATTTTTATTCCTAAATCACGCATTATTCCCATTGTACTCAAACAATCTTCTGCTTCCAGCAGTCCTTCAATTTTACTCTCACCTTCTGCTATTGAAGCCAAAATCAGGGACCGATGTGAAATTGACTTATCACCTGGAACTTTTATTTTGCCATTAATTTTTAAAGCTGGATTAACTTGATAACTCATTGTTTCCTCCTCGTTTCTCTCTACTTTTATTTTTGATTTCTGCTGCATTTGCTAAAAAATTTAAAATCTTATTTTTTTCATTATTTTCTATAATTAACTGCAGTTCTTTTAATTCATTTATATAATTGGCAATTAATTCTGCTATATTTCCTCTATTAGAAATTATTATATCCTGCCATAATTCTGGTGAACTCCCTGCAATTCTAGTCATATCTCGATAACCACTTCCGGAAAGCTGTAAAAAATCATCTGTAAAATCTTTCTCAGAACTTAAATTAACCAGAGCTGAAGATAAAAGATGAGGCAGATGACTTAAATAAGCTGTACAGCGGTCATGTTCTTCAGCTGAAATAATATGAACTCTGGCGCCTGTCTTCTCAATTAAATCCCGTAGTTTATTCAGAAGCTCTACCTCTATTCCCGATCCCTTTAAAGCTTCACTCAGCTCCAGTGAACTTTTATCGGCTTGAATCCAGGGGGTAAGAATAAAAGGTGCTTCCTTAAATAAGTCAGCCTGATGCCAATCTAAACCTGATTTGTGGGATCCAGCCATTGGATGGCCCCCAATAAATATTTTTGCTGTTCCAGCTAAAATTTCTGCTGCCTGCTGCATAATTTCTTTTTTTGTACTACCGAGATCAATCAGAAGCTGTTTTTTTTGACTGCCGTCCCTGATCTTTCTAATAACCGAAGCTATTGCTGCTACCGGAACCGCAATAAAAATTAAATCACAAGCACTTAAGTGATTTTTAATCTCTGTAAATCCCTGATCAATAATGCCTAATTTCTCTGCTTTTTTTATACTCTCTGCACTTCTATCAACAGCAGTTATTTCAATTTCTGAATCAGATTCTTTCAAAGCAGCAGCCATTGAAGCCCCGATCAGGCCAATTCCAACAACTGCTATTTTTTTAAATTTAAGCATATGCAATTCTTCTTTCTTTAGTTTCAAAGTTGTGCAGAGATTTAGAAATGGCATTTATTTCATCCATCATCAGTTGGAAATTCTTAGGTTTTAAGGACTGAGGTCCATCCGAAAGTGCATTCTGGGGATCAGGATGAACTTCAACCATAATTCCGTCTGCTCCAACAGCAACTGCAGCTCGGGCAACAGGAGTTACTAATTCCCAGCGTCCAGTACCATGACTCGGATCAGCAATTACCGGCAGATGACTCAGCTGCTGAACTAAAGGAATCGAACTAAGATCCATGGTATTCCTTGTTTCCTCGCCAAAGGTTCTAACTCCTCTTTCACATAAAATAACATCATGGTTGCCGTTATTCATTACATATTCGGCAGCCAACAACCACTCTTTAATAGTTGCTGCCATCCCTCGTTTGAGCATTACAGGTTTATCTAATTTTCCGATCTCTTTTAAAAGTGAATAGTTCTGCATATTACGGGCACCGATTTGAATAATATCAGTATATTTACAGACAACATCAATGTGCTCAACATCCATCAGCTCAGTCACTATTTTAAGACCTGTTTCCTCTCTAGCCTCTGCCATCAATTTTAATCCTTCTTCACCTAAACCCTGGAAAGAATAAGGTGAAGTTCTTGGTTTAAAAGCACCTCCACGTAAAATTTGGGCTCCTCCAGCCTTAACAATCTTGGCTGTTTCTATGATCTGATCTCTATTTTCGACTGAACATGGTCCTGCCATTACTGTCAATTCCGAACCACCAACTTTAACACCATCACCTAAATCAATAACTGTTTTTTGCTGTTTGAAATTCCAACTTGTTAGTTTATAGGGATCAGAAATAAGTACAACTTTTTCGACTGCTCCAAGAGTTTGTAATTTTTCTTTTAAGTTTGATCTTCTTGCAGGATCTCCCAAAACACCTACTACTGTTTTTTCTACTCCTTGAATTGGATGAACCTCAAAGTTTTCGCCTCGAATTATTTCAATCACCTTATTTTTATCTTCCTGACTTGCATTTCTTTTTAATACTGCTATCATAATAAATTCTCCTCTCTCCTCTTTTAATGTGCAGCTACCGTTTACACAACTATCTTTTGTAAATATTCAATATCAACATCCATTTTCAAATCCTTAAATAATTGTTAAAAAACCTCTAAAAATACAAAAAATCGCCCCTTAGTCAGGGCGATTGATATCGCGGTACCACCTGTTTTAATCTCATTAAATAACAGATTATCTCTACTGGAAGCCAACACTTCCGCACCGGGTAACGACGGCTGACGGCCTTTAAGCTTACTTGTTTCCTTTCAGCTGGCAACTCAAGAGGTGTATTTCGGCTTGATGCTTACTAGGTCCTCTTTCAAAGTTTTTAAATGAATTTATTTATTTAATGAATATTATAGCAGGCAATTTTAGTTCTGTCAAATAAAAATACTGCTTTTTCGCCCAATTATTCAATTTTCAAAATGCATAATTAATCTATTATTGTTTTGGGATATGAACCTAAAAGTCTAAAATATGAAGACATTGTTTCTACCTCTGCTAGAGCAGACTTCAGTTGTTCATCAGCAGCAGAACCTTTTAAATCAATATAAAAAATATATTCTCCTAAACGCTGACGACTTGGTCGCGATTCTATCCTCGTCAAATCAATATTTTCCTCAGCAAATTTTCCAAGCATCCGATAAAGAACTCCAGCCTCATTAACTTTAGGTGCACAAATAATTGATGTTTTAAAATCACTTTCCGCTAATTCTCCCAAATGATTATTTTTAGAAAAATCTTTATCTCTTTTTGCTGCCAAAACAAATCGAGTAGAATTTGGCAGATTCCCCTGCAAATTTTTTTCAATAACTTCCAATTCATATATATCTGAAAGCCTGATTGACCCAACTGCAGCTCTATTTTTGGCCTCTACAGCTTTTTCTGCTGCTGCTGCAGTGCTATCTGTATAAATAATTTTAGCATTTTTAAATTTCTCAGCTAAATAATCACCAGACTGAGCAATTGCCTGTGGGTGGCTATAAATCTCCTCAATATCTGCCTTTGCAGTTCCCTTTTGAACTAATAAATAGTGGGAAATGGGTAAGATTATTTCTCGATAAAGCTTTAATTCTGAATTCTGATATAGTAAATCTAGACTTAAATTTACCGATCCCTCTAATGAATTTTCTAAAGGCAGTAGACCAAGGTCAACTCGATCACTGTTTACAGCTTCTACAAGATCCCTAATTGAGGGATAGGCAGTTGTTTCACCTCCATATTTTTTACAATAAGTTGAAATTGCCTGTTCACTAAAAGTTCCAGGTGGTCCTAAATATCCATATTCTAAACTACTCATCTACTCACTCCTTTTTTGTGCAGCTGCCGTTTACGAAACCAATTTTTGGAAATTAATTTTTAAACATATAAAATAGCTGCCAGTCTATCTAATCTTCCCAGAAACTCACCAGAAAATGCAAAAAACCCCCGTTCTAATTAAAGAACGAGGGTTGTTATTCTCGTGGTACCAATCTTTTTGGCTAAAAAGCCCACTCAGCAATTACAGGAATTAAATTATTTCCGATAATCTGTCTGGATAACGGTAGACCTCCGGTTCAAGCTTACTTTTTAGTTCAGCTGACAACTCACAGGGGAACTTCATTAAAATAGTTATCGGCAGGCTCTCACTAACCCCGCTTCGCTGAGATAAATATTTTTAATTACTTTCCCTGATCAATGTTTTTAATTTTTTAATTTTAATTATCACTTGATTTTTAATAATTTTATCTTATAAAAGATCTTTTGTCAAGCTCAATCTGAATTAAAATTAT
>NZ_SOEF01000022.1:0-43263 GCF_004366375.1 Halanaerobium congolense | reverse complement strand
CCTGATCAATGTTTTTAATTTTTTAATTTTAATTATCACTTGATTTTTAATAATTTTATCTTATAAAAGATCTTTTGTCAAGCTCAATCTGAATTAAAATTATAGATTATAATTGTCAATAACTTTTAAATTATATTTCTTTGCCTACATTCTTCATTTATATAATCTATAAATTGATCAGCTTTTTCTGTCGGAGCTTCAGTAAATAAGCTGCCAATAACAAAAACTGCTGTTGAAACGAGCAGTGTCCAAACTCCGGCACCATGACCCAGTGGACTCCAGCTGCTAAACTGGAGGTATAAAGCAGTAATCGAACCAATTATAATACTGCTCAAAGATGCAGCAGCTGTAGCTTTTTTCCAGAAAAAAGCACCAAAAATCGAGGGAACTACAACCAGCAGTCCAATTGAAGCTGCTACTGAGAGAGTGGCAATTAAGTCGAGCTCCTGAATAGCAAAGAAAAATCCTAAAAGAGCGATAATCAAAATAGCAATTTTAGCTGTCCGCAGCTGTCTTAAATTTTGCTCTTGATCCAAATTATCCTCCATATTTTTGAAAATATCTCTAACTACAAGTGAAGATAAAGTCAGCATTATTGAATCAATGGTGGAAATTGCAGCAGCTGTTATTCCAATCATGGCTGCCAGTGCTAAAGCAGTTGGCACATATTGAGATGCTAGAAGCTCTGGTGTTGCCAAATCTGCATTACTCAGTCCAGGAATTAAAAGTCTAGCTGAAAATCCCCAAAAAACTGAAACTAAAGTATAAATAAATCCAAAAACTAAAAAGCCTTTGATCATTGTTTTCATAGCTTTTAAATCTCGGGGAATAAAAAGACGCTGACTAACCTGGGGATTAGAGATAGAAAAGAAAAACCAGGGCAGACTCAACCCAAGAAATGTTTTAAATTTAAAAAATCCTGGTCCAGGTACAGTTAATACATTTCCTTCCAGAGCTGCAAGTGAATCAAAAAAATCTTTAAAACCACCCAAATTCTGATAGATTACATAAAATAAAATAATTACACTGATTACAATCATAATTAATGACTGCAGAGAATCAGTCCAGGTAACAGATTTCATGCCAGCAATTAAGGCCCAGGCGATTGCCAGCATTACAGCTATTGCGACTCCAAAAATAAATGGAATTTCACCATCTGAGAGTCCATTCAAGAGATAGCCAACTCCCATTAGCTGAACTGCAAGATATGGAATTAAAAAAATGCAGGCCGAAAGTGAAGCTGCAAAAGCTATCCACTGATTTTGATAACGATCACCCAACATTTCATAAGGTGAAACATAATTATTTTTTTTCCCAATTAACCAAAACCGGGGACCAAAAAATGCTACTAGAGACAAGCCTGATAAATAAATAAGCTCAAATCCAAGTGCTCCAACTCCACCTGAATATGTAAAGCCTGCCAGACCAATCATCATAAAAGCACTATAGGTAGTAGCACTATAAGAAAGAGCAGCCACAACCCCCCCTGTATTCCTACCACTTAAAAAATATTCGACAACTCCATCATTCATTTCTCGTCTGGCCATTAAAGCAACTATCGAGCCAATTATTATGTATAAAATTATTGCTGTATATAAATATGATATCGGCATTAATTATCCCTCCAGTAAGTTGTAATTTTTATAGTTAAAAAGATAACAATTAAAGCAAAAAAAAGCCAGAATAGAAAAGCCCCTCTAAAAAGATTAATCGAATTTAACATAAGATAAGGAACAGTCAAAGCACTAAGTACAAGCAGTAAAATCAATGCCACATAAAGTAATCTTAATTTTTTTAATTTATCATTTCCCAAATTTATAACCCCCAATATTATAGCTGAATATACAGCTGTCTTTACAGTAAAAATAAAAAATTATTCCTCCAACAAATATCCTTTTTCTTTTAATTCTTCTTTAATCTTTTTTAAAACCTGCCTATTAACAGCTTCAATTGTATGCAAATGGACACCCTCTGTAAGTTTAGAAAGTAATGAGGCCTCATTTTCTCTGTAATTTTTTATAAAATTATCAACATCTTCTCTGCTGCTGATCATTAAGTTACCGCTTAAATCACCATAAATTGGATGTTCAACTTTAACATCAATAACTCTACCTCCATAATTAACAACAGTCAAAAGTTCATCTTTTAATTCTTGCTGATCATCGTGAGAGCAGGCAATAGAAGCTTTAACAGTTGGCATCCCCAAATTTTTTTCATAGAAATATCCCTGAGAAGTGGCAACTATCTTCTCCCCTTCTGCCCTCAAAAGAGCAATATCTTGAACAATAACCTGACGACTAACCCCAAATTCCTCTGCCAATTGAGAACCAATCAATGCCTGCTGAGACGCTTTTAATCTCTGCAGCAATTTACCTCGTCTTTCCTTAGTTTTAATTTTTATCACCTCAATAATTAAATTTAGCTGCTATGCTAAACATTCTATCATCTGTCATGACATCTGTAATGTTTTTAATTTTTTAATTTTAATTATCACTTGATTTTTAATAATTTTATCTTATAAAAGATCTTTTGTCAAGCTCAATCTGAATTAAAATTATAGATTATAATTGTCAATAACTTTTAAATTATATTTCTTTGCCTACATTCTTCATTTATATAATCTATAAATTGATCAGCTTTTTCTGTCGGAGCTTCAGTAAATAAGCTGCCAATAACAAAAACTGCTGTTGAAACGAGCAGTGTCCAAACTCCGGCACCATGACCCAGTGGACTCCAGCTGCTAAACTGGAGGTATAAAGCAGTAATCGAACCAATTATAATACTGCTCAAAGATGCAGCAGCTGTAGCTTTTTTCCAGAAAAAAGCACCAAAAATCGAGGGAACTACAACCAGCAGTCCAATTGAAGCTGCTACTGAGAGAGTGGCAATTAAGTCGAGCTCCTGAATAGCAAAGAAAAATCCTAAAAGAGCGATAATCAAAATAGCAATTTTAGCTGTCCGCAGCTGTCTTAAATTTTGCTCTTGATCCAAATTATCCTCCATATTTTTGAAAATATCTCTAACTACAAGTGAAGATAAAGTCAGCATTATTGAATCAATGGTGGAAATTGCAGCAGCTGTTATTCCAATCATGGCTGCCAGTGCTAAAGCAGTTGGCACATATTGAGATGCTAGAAGCTCTGGTGTTGCCAAATCTGCATTACTCAGTCCAGGAATTAAAAGTCTAGCTGAAAATCCCCAAAAAACTGAAACTAAAGTATAAATAAATCCAAAAACTAAAAAGCCTTTGATCATTGTTTTCATAGCTTTTAAATCTCGGGGAATAAAAAGACGCTGACTAACCTGGGGATTAGAGATAGAAAAGAAAAACCAGGGCAGACTCAACCCAAGAAATGTTTTAAATTTAAAAAATCCTGGTCCAGGTACAGTTAATACATTTCCTTCCAGAGCTGCAAGTGAATCAAAAAAATCTTTAAAACCACCCAAATTCTGATAGATTACATAAAATAAAATAATTACACTGATTACAATCATAATTAATGACTGCAGAGAATCAGTCCAGGTAACAGATTTCATGCCAGCAATTAAGGCCCAGGCGATTGCCAGCATTACAGCTATTGCGACTCCAAAAATAAATGGAATTTCACCATCTGAGAGTCCATTCAAGAGATAGCCAACTCCCATTAGCTGAACTGCAAGATATGGAATTAAAAAAATGCAGGCCGAAAGTGAAGCTGCAAAAGCTATCCACTGATTTTGATAACGATCACCCAACATTTCATAAGGTGAAACATAATTATTTTTTTTCCCAATTAACCAAAACCGGGGACCAAAAAATGCTACTAGAGACAAGCCTGATAAATAAATAAGCTCAAATCCAAGTGCTCCAACTCCACCTGAATATGTAAAGCCTGCCAGACCAATCATCATAAAAGCACTATAGGTAGTAGCACTATAAGAAAGAGCAGCCACAACCCCCCCTGTATTCCTACCACTTAAAAAATATTCGACAACTCCATCATTCATTTCTCGTCTGGCCATTAAAGCAACTATCGAGCCAATTATTATGTATAAAATTATTGCTGTATATAAATATGATATCGGCATTAATTATCCCTCCAGTAAGTTGTAATTTTTATAGTTAAAAAGATAACAATTAAAGCAAAAAAAAGCCAGAATAGAAAAGCCCCTCTAAAAAGATTAATCGAATTTAACATAAGATAAGGAACAGTCAAAGCACTAAGTACAAGCAGTAAAATCAATGCCACATAAAGTAATCTTAATTTTTTTAATTTATCATTTCCCAAATTTATAACCCCCAATATTATAGCTGAATATACAGCTGTCTTTACAGTAAAAATAAAAAATTATTCCTCCAACAAATATCCTTTTTCTTTTAATTCTTCTTTAATCTTTTTTAAAACCTGCCTATTAACAGCTTCAATTGTATGCAAATGGACACCCTCTGTAAGTTTAGAAAGTAATGAGGCCTCATTTTCTCTGTAATTTTTTATAAAATTATCAACATCTTCTCTGCTGCTGATCATTAAGTTACCGCTTAAATCACCATAAATTGGATGTTCAACTTTAACATCAATAACTCTACCTCCATAATTAACAACAGTCAAAAGTTCATCTTTTAATTCTTGCTGATCATCGTGAGAGCAGGCAATAGAAGCTTTAACAGTTGGCATCCCCAAATTTTTTTCATAGAAATATCCCTGAGAAGTGGCAACTATCTTCTCCCCTTCTGCCCTCAAAAGAGCAATATCTTGAACAATAACCTGACGACTAACCCCAAATTCCTCTGCCAATTGAGAACCAATCAATGCCTGCTGAGACGCTTTTAATCTCTGCAGCAATTTACCTCGTCTTTCCTTAGTTTTAATTTTTATCACCTCAATAATTAAATTTAGCTGCTATGCTAAACATTCTATCATCTGTCATGACATCTGTAAAGACATTAATTCTATTTTTAAAATTAAAATAAAAATCCCTGCAGAACTTTACAGGGATATTTTTTTATTTAATTTTCATTATCAGTTGAAATTAATACTCTACCGCCACCTATGTAGCTCTTGTTTGGAAAAACTACTCTTACTTGATAAGGATAATTTTCACCACTCATTGTATCCTGATAACTTTTTTTCATAATTATTACCTGAAATTGAATAGCATCATTTTCAACATAATAAATCTTATCTTCACCAGCTGGTCCAACCCATAGATCATCAACTGGGGCTTTCATTTCTAATTTACCATAGTCATTAACAAATCTAATTCTTTTATCATCTATTATCTCAACCAGCCATCCAGGCTCATTACCAACTGCCCGGAAATGAACTCCTTCCGCTTTTGCCTTTTCCCAAACATCCATTTCTTCAGCACTTACTCCTGCTGTTAAAAGTAAACCAATTGCAAAAATTACTGCTAAGGACACTAAAACTTTTTTCAAGAGTCTCTCCTCCTCTAAGCTTTAAAAAGAATATATTTTTCAAAATCAGTATCAACAATTTCTAAATCAAAGATTGAAGCAATTTTGTTAAAGGTAATTTCATTATAAAAAACAATATGAGTAGAATCCCATTTATACCACCAATCAGCAAAGTTTTCTGGCCCCGGATGCAAAAAGGTCATCACTGCCAGATAAGAACCCTTTTTTAAATGTGAAGTTAATAGTTCCATTTCTTTAATGGGATCAGAAAAATGCTCGAAAACTTCGGTAGATGTAATTAAATCATACTTCTTATTTTTAAATTTTTTTTTCGGAAAAAAGTATGGATCATATTGATCAACATTAAATTTTTTCTCTCTTAAAAGATCCGCTAAAACTGGGCCTGGTCCACAACCAAAGTCCAAAACATCTTTAACGGCTTCAAAATCTATATTTGGCTCTAATAAATTTGATATGAATTTCCTAAACATCTTAACATAACCGTCATTTTGATGATTATTATCATGACCCTGATATCTTTCCTTTTCTGCTTCCGGATCAACAATTTCTGCAGAGTCAATAAAAATCACTTCACAGTTATTACAAAAATAATAAGTATCTTTGTTCTCTATTTCTTCCAAATCATTACTGCCGCATATTTTACAGCTCAAAATTCCACTCCTCACAGCTTAATATTATTCATTCTAATCTTGATTTACATTTAGATTAATGGCATTTTTTTATTCTTATCAATATTTTTTTAGCGCTTCCAAAAATGAAAGCTGTAATTTATAAATGGTATGGTTCATTATTATTAATTTTAAAGGCTCTATAAATCTGCTCTAATAATATTAAGCGAATCATCTGATGAGTAAACGTTAGATGTGATAATGAAAATCTATAATCAGCAGTATTCAAAACAAAATCACTTAAACCAGTTGCTCCGCCAATAATAAAGGTAAAAGAACTATAACCTCGAACCTGTAAATTATTAAGAGATTTTGCAAAGCCGATAGAAGTCATCGGTTTACCTTTTATCTCAAGCGCAAATACATAACTTCGTTCAGGTATATTTTTAGTTATTCTCTCACCTTCTAAAGCTTGTAGAGCTTCTATATCTTTTTTAGAATAATTTTTAGGAACAGCTTCATCTTTAACTTCAATAATATTCAAATCACAATAACGGCTTAAACGTTTTTTGAATTCCTGAATACCCGGCTCTAAAAATGAAGATTTTAAGCTGCCAACTGTTATGATATTTATATCCATAGTTAAAATATTTCCTTTTTCTTTGCCTTTTGATCAATTCTAAAAAGTGATGTTGTCTTAGACTGAGCAGCACAGCCCATTCTTAAATCTTCCCCCACTTTAAAGCCTGCTTCTTTAAGTGCATTATTAACTGTTATATAAGCAACTTTAGGGTTATTATTTTCTTCACTCAAATGAGCCAAAACAACTGTTGGAAAGTTATCTTTTATTAGGGCAGGTAATAAGGCGGCAGTATCATCATTTGACAAATGACCCTTTTGACCTTTAATCCTATTCTTTAAAAAATAAGGATATTTACCAGTCATCAGCATTTCTAAATCATGATTTGACTCAAGTACAAAAAAATCTGCCCCTTTAATTTTTGCAATCATTTTTTGATTCATGATTCCTGTATCTGTAGCTAATACAATCTTTTTGCTGCCGGCATAACAAACATAGCCCACCGGCTGAGAAGCATCATGTGAAATTACATATGGTGAAAATTTTAAATCTCCGATTATAAAGTCTCCCGTAAAAACTCTACGATTTTCAGCTTTTATTTTACCCAATTCAGACTCTGCTGCAGCCCAGGTCCCATCATTTGCATAAATAGGAATGTCATAGCGGCGGGATAGAATTCCTACCCCTTTGATATGATCTTTATGTTCGTGTGTAATAAGTAGAGCATTTAAATCTTCCGCCTTCAAATCTAAAGTTTCCATTCTCTGCTCTAAAGCCTTACCGCTTAAACCGGCATCAATTAAAACAGAATATTCTCCAGCTCTTATATAGGTAGAGTTACCTTTACTGCCGCTGGATAAAACTGCTGTTTCGATTTTCACTTCTTTATTCACCCTTTGTTTCCATTTCTTCCTGCCAACTTAAATGATAAATCAAAGAAACAATACCAACTGCCAGGTCTTCATTTTTAACTTCTATTTCTGGCGGAACCCGAAGTCTAGTTGGAGCAAAATTCCAGATAGCCTTAATTCCAGAATCGATCATCTCATCTGCAACAACTTGAGCTGCATCTGTTGGAACTGCAATTACTCCTAACTTAATATCAGTTTCTGCTACTATTTTATCTATATTCTTAATATCCTGTACTTTTTTTCCATTAATCATATTTCCAATCTTAGCTGGATCATTATCTAAAACACATGCAATTTCAAAACCCATCATGGAAAAACTTTTATAATTGACTAGAGCATGTCCTAGATTACCTGCCCCAACTAATATTGCCGGCCACATTCTATCAACACCTAAAATTTTACCTACCGATTTCTTCAGCTCATTAACATTATATCCAACCCCGCGGCGTCCAAACTCTCCATAATAGGAAAGATCTTTCCGCACTTGAGTTGATGGAATATCCAGTTTTCCTCCCAGATCTTTAGAAGAAACTACATCTATATCTTCAAAAGTATCCATCTTATCAAGACATCTGTAATATAAAGGGAGCCTCTCAATTGTTGCTTTAGGTATATTCTCTCTGTTTTTCACTTTAATTCCTCCCAATAAATTTTTATTTTACTTGACTTCCATTTGCTATGTTGTCTCCAACTGTTGATAATACCATGTTGCCATCAGGATCTGAAGCAGCTAAAATCATTCCTTCTGATTTAACTCCAAAAATTGTTGCAGGTTCTAAATTAGCAACAATCAATATTTTGCGTCCAATCACATCCTCAGCACTAAAATGTTTGGCAATCCCAGCAACTAATTGCCTTTTTTCTAAGCCAATGTCTACCTTTAATTTTAGAAGCTTATTACTACCTTCAATTTTTTCAGCTTCTATAATTTCAGCAACCCTAATGTCAGTATTCATAAATTCTTCAAAAGTAATTCTATCTTTAACTTCTGCTAATTCCAAATTATTTTCCTCCTTATTATCATCTGCCTCTGCTGCAGATTCCTCCTTACGAGCCTCAACTTTTTCAAAATACTCTTCTAAATCTATTCTTGGAAACATTGGCTCTCCATTATAAACCTTAACACCTGTCTTTAAAGAACCCCATTTGCTATCATCCCAACTGGCGTTTTCTATTGCTTCCAGCTGTCCCAGCTGTTCACCCATTTTATAAGGGGCCTCAGTTAAAAATGGTTTTAACATGACAGCTATAATTCTTAAAGCTTCTAATAAATTATAGAGGACTGTTTTTAATCTTTCTCTTTTATTCTCTTCCCTGGCTAAAATCCAGGGGGTTGTTTGATCAATGTATTTATTTGTCCGACGAACCAAATTCCATATTTTTTCTAAAGCAACAGTATATTTCAATTTATCCATCTGAGACTCAACCTCTGTTTTGGTTTCAGCGGCCAGGTTAATTAAGTCTTGATCCACTTCTTCTACAACAGATGGCTCAGGAATTTCACTGTCAAAATACTGTTCAACCATAGAAACAGTTCTATTTAATAAATTACCTAGATCATTTGCTAAATCAGAATTTATTCTTTGAATTAAAGCTTCAGTAGAGTAGGTTCCATCTGTACCAAAAGCTACCTCACGCAAAAGATAGTAACGAATAGCATCTTTGCCAAAATCATTGATTAAAACTACTGGATCAACAACATTCCCCTTTGATTTTGACATTTTTCCAGTATCACTCAAAAGCCAACCATGACCAAAAACCTGAACAGGTAGTTCTAAATCTAGCCCCATTAAAATAATGGGCCAAATTACTGTGTGAAAACGGAGTATGTCTTTTCCTACAAGGTGTAAATCTGCAGGCCAGTAATGTTCAAAATTTTCTGGATCAGTTTCATAACCAATTGCAGTTATATAGTTGCTTAAAGCATCGATCCAGACATAAATAACATGATCTTCATCAATTGGAACTGGAATTCCCCAATCAAAGGTAGTCCTTGATACACTTAAATCATCAAGGCCATTCTCAATGAAATTGATCATCTCATTCCGGCGAGATTCTGGTTCAATGAATTCTGGATGAGTTTTGATATGTTCTAAAAGTCTATCTGCGTATTTCCCCATTTTGAAGAAATAACTTTCTTCTTCAACCCATTCTACCGAGCGGTGACAATCAGGACAGACTTTTTCCCCATTCTCTTCCTCTAACTGTCTTTCTGTCCAAAAAGATTCACAAGGGGTGCAGTACCAACCTTCATAATTACCTTTATAGATATCTCCTTTATCATAAAGTTTTTTAAATATTTTCTGTACTACTTTTTCATGCCGCTCTTCAGTAGTACGAATAAAATAATCATAGTCAATATCAAGTTTATCCCACAGCTTTTTAAATGTCTTAACTATTTGATCAACATATTCTTGAGTTTCTTTGCCAGCTGCCTGTGCCTTACGCTCAATTTTCTGGCCGTGTTCATCAGAACCAGTTAAAAACATGGTATCAAAACCACGCATTTTCTTATATCGAGCTATAGTATCAGCAGCAACTGTTGTATAAGCATGACCGATATGTAATTTGTCACTCGGATAGTAAATTGGTGTTGTTACATAATAAGTATCTCTGCTCAAAATAATCATCCTTTCCAAATTTGTTTATTCAAATTTATCTTTATCAACTGAAATGACAACTGCTTCTTTATAAACATCGCTCTTAGGAAGGTCACGTAGTTTGGCAACCTTTTTGATTGCCTGTTTTTTTGTCATTCCGTTTTCAATTAAAAGCTTTAGATGTTCTAAAATACTTAAATCTTCCCAGCCTTCACTTTCTTCTTTAATTTCACTTCTGCCAGCAATAACTATCACAATTTCTCCCTTGATCTCCTGATTTTTTAATTGCCCTTCCAGTTCAGCTGCAGTTCCATAATATTTTTGCTCATGAATTTTAGTTATTTCTCGCGCTACAACTGTTTGTCTTGCTGCTAATTCAGCACTAAAATCACAAAGATCCTTCAAAGTGTCTTTAATCCTATAAGGAGACTCATAAAAAACTGTAGTATCTTTTGCTAAAGCTAATTCCTCAAAAAAACTCTGTCTTTTTTCTCCAGAGCGGGGAATAAACCCCTTATATGAAAAAGATGAAAGATCTAATCCTGAAACTACTAATGCTGCTAAAAAAGCACTGGGCCCTGGAATCGGTATGACTTCAACACCGGCAGCTACTGCCTGGCGAACTAAAATTTCTCCTGGATCAGAAATTCCAGGCATCCCGGCATCACTAACTAAGGCAATTTCCCTACCTGATTTTAAATGTTCAATTAACTCCTGGCTCCGCTGTTTTTCATTGTGTTCATGGTAGCTGATTAATTTTGTTTTGATAGAAAAATAATTTAAAAGTTTTTGGCTTCTGCGAGTATCTTCACAGGCAATCAGATCTACTTTTTCTAAGGTATCCAGAAGTCGCTGACTCACATCGTCTAAATTACCGATAGGAGTACCACACAAATAAAGATTTGCTGCTTGCAAAAAATAACCTCCAATCTCTGCCTTAAATTTGCTAAATTTATATCAACAGTAAATTTATATCAACAGCTAGATTCACTGCTATTTTTGACCATATATTTCTTTTAATTCAGCTGTATATTCACAGCTGTCATCCTGATAAATTATAAGTACTGGTTTAACTCTGAGTCCTGGATTAGCCCCTTTTTTTGCTTTCAGCAGGAAAATATCAGCTTCCTTATCCCTCCGAGCCTGAACTAAGCGTAATTCCTTTGCCTGACAGTTATATTTAGCAAGAACCTCAATAACCTCTGTTAGTCTTTCAGTTCGATGAACAAGAAAAAAATGACCTCCATATTTTAAGAGACGGGCTGCTTCTCCAACCACATCTTCTAAATCAGCATGAATTTCATGTCTCGCAATTGCTACAAAATCATTTGCTTTCATCTTGCCACTTTCTACAGGTAAATAAGGTGGATTAGAAACAACAATATCAAAACTTCCTGCCTCCAGCTGTGGTTTAAGACTGCAGAGATCAGCATTAATTATCTTAATTTTTCCTTCCAAATTGTTAAACTTTACATTCCGCTCTGCTAAATCAGCGGCTTCGGGTTGAATTTCAACACCAGTTACTTCTACATCCCTATTCTTATATGCTAAAAGCAGTGGGATTACACCACTGCCTGTACCAAGATCAATTACTTTATCTCCAGTTCGGAGTTCAACAAAATTTGCTAAAAGTACAGAATCAGTTCCAAATTTGAAAAATCTATCATCCTGTATAATTTCAAGCTTATCTTTTATTAAATAATGAATCTCTTCCATCAATTACTTCTCCTTACCCTGATTTTCCAGCAGATTCAAACAGAACAGACAGTCCCCTTTTCTTCTTTCACCAAAACTTAAAGGACACACATGATAACCTTCATCATAAATATGAATTAAATTACTGTAACCCTCTTTTTTAACTACAGCTTCTTCTGCTTTTTCTTGATCTTTAAAAAGTAGAGATTTTAATTCTTCGTTTTCACGCTGTAATTCTTCGTTTTCTTGATAAAGCTGATAGGTAATATCTTTAAGCTTATGAAATCGAAGGGAAAGGGCCTCAATTTGCTCCTGAAAATGGGCAAGGCTGCTTAATATTTCCTGATCCATTAAATTTCCTTCCTTTCCAATCAATTTAAATCATATTTATCTAAATCGTCTACATTTACTTCTAAATTCTCATCTGTTCCAATATCAACTTCTACTGTATGTTTAACAAGATTTCTATCTACAACTTTTCCTTTACCCATTTCTAAATCTATTTTTTCACCTACATTTGGCATTAATTTTTTCAAGCTCTTATAAGTTTGGGATTCATACTGCAGACAGCACATTAATCGCCCACAGAGACCTGAGATTTTGGAAGGGTTAAGTGAAAGATCCTGCTTTTTTGCCATTTTAATTGAGATAGGTTGAAAATCTCTCAAAAAAGTAGCACAGCAAACTGGTAAGCCACAAGGGCCAAGTCCACCAAGCATTTTGGCTTCATCTCTGACCCCAATCTGTCTTAATTCAATTCTAGTTTTAAATACAGATGCCAAATCTTTAACTAATTCTCTAAAATCAACTCTGCCATCTGCCGTAAAGTAAAATATAATTTTATTGTGATCAAAAGTATATTCTACATCTATCAATTTCATTGGTAGATTATGCTTATCAATTTTCTTTAAACAAATGTCATATGCTTCTTCTTTTAGTTCCAAGTTCTTTTCATGTCTATCTCTATCTTTTAAAGTTGCCTTTCTAATTACATCTTTTAAAGGAGCAACAATCTCATCATCGGATATTTCTTTTTTACCAACAACTACTTCGGCATATTCTATGCCCCGGGCAGTTTCTACTATTACATAATCTCCAGCTTTTATTTCAAGTTCTCCCGGATCAAAATAATAGATTTTTCCGGCTTTTTTAAAACTAACTCCAACTACCGTATTCATTAAAATACACACCTCATTTATCTATTCTTGATCAGGCTGGCGCAGTTTAAAAAATAAGACTTCTAAACTAAGTTCTTCTCTAATATTGCGTTCAATATATTCTTCACTTTCAGTTATTAATTCTAAACTACGAATGATATTCTGCAAACTTAACTTCTCTGCCATAATTTTCAAATCTTCTAAATAATCTTTATTTATCACTGCATCCAGATAATCCTGTTTAATCAACATTATATCGCGATACCAGTCTGATAGCAAATTAAAACAGGGAAAACCGCTTTTAAGCAGTGAGACCAACTTTTCTGTTATTTTGAAGATCTCTATTGTGTTTTTAGATTTAATATCTTTTAAAAAATCATAAATTTCTTGACGATGTTCAAAATAATCATCTATTTTTATAATTTCCAAAGCTCTGCCCGGACTTCCAGCAGCAGTTTTGCTAATTATAGCTGCCTGTTCTTGATTTAATCCTTCAGCTAAAAGTAAATCTTTAATCTTTTGCTGACTAACACTACTTAATTTAATTTGTTGGCAGCGAGAAACAATTGTCGGTAGTAATTTGCCACTATCTTCTGTTAGTAAAATTATTGTAACAAAGGACGGTGGCTCTTCTAAAGTTTTCAAGAGCGAATTAGCTGCCTGCTTTGTCATTTTTTCTGCAGGCTCAATAATATATATTTTATGATCACTATCATAGGGTTTATAAGCTATTTCCTTTTTTAACTCTCTAATTTGATCAATCGAAATAGCAGTTTTGCCTTCCAGAATAGAAATTGTTTTAAAATCAGGATGGTTTTGGTGATCCATTTTTCTACAGTTAAGGCAGCTGCCACAGCTGTCAACTTTAGACTCCTCACAAAAACTGGCCTTAGCAAACTCAAAAGCCAGTTTTGTTTTACCACTGCCTTTTTTTGCAGAAAAAAGATAGGCATGGCTGATTCTATTTTTTTCTATTTCATCCTGTAAAATTTCTACAGCTTCTTTCTGACCAATAACTGAGTCAAAACTCATTTAAAAACTCCTTTTAATTACATTTTAATAAACTGTTCTACATCAATAATAAATACAGTTGCTCCGCCAATTTTAATTTCCATTGGGAAAGAATAATATCCTTCTAAAGAATTAGCAACAGGGGACATTGGTGCCACAGTTTTTTTGCGTGCTTCACAGTTTTTTCTAATAATATCTAAAACTTCTTCTACATGACCTTCATCAGAGCCAATAATAAAAGTAGTGTTACCTTCCCGTAAGAAACCACCGGTAGATGCCATTTTAGTTACTTGAAAACCTGAAGTAGTTAAAGCCTCCATTAGATCAGCTGCATCGTGGTCGTGAATAACTGCAATTATCATTTTAACTGTTTTGCCAGTTTTTGCTCTTTTTTTCATTAGAATAACCTCCTGCTAATTATATTTTCTATATTTTTTTGGACATTTTCTATACTTTCACCAGCATTTACTAAGGCAAAACGTTCTTTTTCTGCCATTTGTAAATAAGCATCTCTTACCCGCTGGTGAAATTCGTCTACTTCTCTTTCCAATCTATCACCTTCAGCCTCAGAACTTTGAGCTCTAGCCCTGTTTAGGCCTTCTTTAATATCAATATCTAAAATAAAAGTTAGATCTGGCCAAGTAGAGTCAATTACCCAATCATTAATCTGATAAACCATCTCATAATCTAAACCCCGGCCAGCTGCCTGATAGGCTAAATTAGAATCTGCAAACCTATCGGAAATAACTATTTTGCCTTTTCCTAAAGCTGGTTTTATTTTTTCTTTGACATGCTGAGCTCTATCAGCGGCATATAGAAGAATTTCTGTTCTGTAATCCATAAAATCATATTGAGGATCTAAAAGTAAATTTCTAATCTTCTCACCTAAAGGAGTGCCGCCTGGTTCTCTACTAACCAAAACTTCATATCCTTTATTTTGTAAATAATCTGCAAGCAGGCGAATCTGTGTTGTTTTACCTGATCCTTCAATACCTTCGAATGTAATAAAAAATCCTTCTGCCAAAACTGTCAGCCCCTCTCAAAACTTTGTTAAAATAATCTTATTTATATATTAATTATATAATAATCAACTGGCTAATGCAATAAAAGAAAAGCCGACTGAAACACCCCACCCTACTGCTGAAATGTTTTGTCGACTCTTAATTAATTAGTATTTAGTAAATATTATTTTTAGACCCAGGCTGAACTATCTGCAGCCAAAGTCTAAACTGGAACTGTAAAAAGCTAATCCAAATTAAGACTTAAACTTAATCCACCTTCCTCTTTTCCTTGATCAGCAGATTTACCAGATTTATTATCTTCATTATAATTTTTAATTTTAACTTCTTTTGCCGGGAAGGAATCCTCTTTTTCTTCAATATATTCTGAAGCCTCAATTGCTGCTTTAGCTCCAGATCCGGCAGCGATTACTACCTGCCTGTAGTCAGGATCCTGCACATCTCCACAGGCAAAAACGCCTTCAATATTGGTATGCTGTTTTTTATCTGTCACTATATAGCCGTAATCATCAAGTTCTACCTGGCCTTTTAAACACTTAGTTCTTGGATGATGACCGATAGCAACAAATAGTCCATCTACATCAAGGCCGCTCTCTTCATCTGTTTTATTATTGAAAATACGCAGACCTTCTAATTTTTTCTCACCTTTGAGATTTTTAACCTCTGTATTCCATAAAATTTCAATGTTTTCTTTTGCTTTAACCCGATCGCCAAGAATCTTGGCTCCTCTAAATTTATCGCGTCGATGTAAGATATATACTTTAGAGGCAAATTTAGCTAAAAATGTTGCCTCCCATAATGCTGTATCTCCTCCACCTACAATTGCCACCTCTTTGTTTCTAAAAAATGCAGCATCACAAGTTGCACAATAAGAAACTCCATTACCCCGCAAGCTGTCTTCTTTATCCAAACCTAAAGTTTTTGGCTCAGATCCAGTGGCAATTATGATAGAATCTGCAATGTATTCTCCTGCTTCTGTTTTTACAATGAATTTATCTCCTGAAAAGTCAACTTCTTCAGCACTTTCATATTCCAGACGAACCCCAAAATTTTCCGCCTGTTTTGTCATTTTTTGAGTTAATTCAAAACCACCAATCGATTCTGGGAAACCAGGATAATTTTCTAATTCAGAGGTTGTTGTAATCTGTCCTCCAGGTTCCGGTCCATTTAAGACTAATGGGGCAACACCATTTCTGGCTGCATAAATTGAAGCAGATAACCCCCCCGGTCCACCACCAATAATAATTAAATTTTCTTCCTGTCTATTTTTATCATTCATCATTAATTCCCCCTGTTTAAAGCTTTGATCTAATTAAATTTATTTAAATTTGATTTATATCTCAACTTTCAAATATTATCGTATTACTATTCCCCCGTTTTTTCTGTTAAACCAGCAACAAAAGCCTCGCCCTGGTAACAATTTTAAGCAAACCTAAGAAAACTCCCTGCTGATACAGCAGAGAGCTGACTTTAAAAATCTGATTTAATTTTAATCAACACTATAATTTGGAGCTTCTTTTGTTACTTTGACATCATGTGGATGGCTCTCCCGCAGGCCAGCTGCAGATATTTTAATCATTTTTGAATCTTTAATAAGAGCATCAATATCAGGAGTTCCACAATAACCCATACCTGATTTCAATCCTCCAACCAGCTGATAAATTGTTTCTGCTAAAGTACCTTTATAAGGGACTCTACCTTCTATTCCTTCTGGCACAAATTTTTCTGCTTCAGTTTCATCTTCCTGGAAATAACGATCTTTACTTCCTTTTTTCATTGCTCCAACTGAACCCATTCCACGATAAACTTTATAACTTCTACCTTTATAAATCTCTAATTCACCTGGACTCTCTTCTGTACCTGCCAGCAGACTTCCGATCATAACTGTACTGGCACCTGCAGAAATAGCTTTAACAATATCTCCGGAATATTTTATTCCACCATCTGCAATGACAGTTTTTCCGTACTTTTGAGCAACTTGAGCAGCATCATTAATTGCTGTAATTTGAGGAACACCTACTCCTGCTACAACTCGAGTAGTACAAATCGAACCAGGTCCAATACCAACTTTAACTACATCTGCTCCAGCCTGAATCAAGGCTTCAGTTGCTTCTGCAGTTGCTACATTTCCTGCTATTATAGGCAGTTCTGGATATTTATTTTTAATTTTTTCTACTACATTCAATACATTTTGAGAATGTCCATGAGCTGTATCAATTACTAAAATATCAACACCTGCTTCAACTAAAGCAGCAACACGTTCGTCGGTTTCTGCGCCTGTACCAACTGCAGCTGCAGCTAATAATCTTCCCTGTTTATCTTTGGAGGCAAAGGGATACTGTTTTGCCTTTTCTATATCTTTGATAGTTATTAAACCTCTTAAAATTCCATCATCATCTATAATTGGTAGCTTTTCGATCTTATGTTTTCTCAGCTGTTCTTTTGCCCCTTCTAAATCAGTTCCAACAGGAGCTGTAACCAGTTCTTCCTCGGTCATCACTTCAGAAACAGGACGCTTATAATCTTCTACAAAACGAAGATCTCTATTTGTTAAAATCCCTAATAATTTTTCATCTTTATCAACAATTGGTACACCAGAAATATGATACTTGGACATCAAGGCTTCTGCTTCTTCAATTAAAGCATCTGGAGATAAAAAAAATGGATCAACAATAACTCCACTTTCAGAACGTTTTACCCGGTCAACTTCAGCAGCCTGAACTTCAATCGGCATATTCTTATGGATTACACCAAGCCCACCTTCTCTAGCCATAGAAATTGCCATATCACCTTCAGTAACTGTATCCATCCCGGCTGAAATAATCGGCGTGTTTAAATAAATTTCATCAGTCAGTTTAGATCTTGTACTTACTTCTTTTGGAACGACATTAGATTCTGCGGGTACCAGCAGAACATCATCAAAAGTCAAGCCTTCTTTAATTATTTTTTCCATAACCAACCTCCTAGATTTTTGTGAATATTAATACTTATAAAATTTTAAAATATATGTAAATTAATAAAACGATTGGATATTTATTGTTCAAAAATAAATCTAATATTTTAAGTATTTTAACAGAGCTTAGAGATAATGTCAAGGGATAAACGTGCACCTACCGTTTACGAACCCATATATTTCCATAAAAATTAGTAAACCTAAGCTTTTTTTAAAAACCCACTATTTCTGGTTTAAAATAGTGGGTTCGCTTAATCTTTTACCATTTTATGGTTCCATAAATAGTAGTGCACACGCAAAGTTTTTATTATAATTCTCTCCGTCCCTCTAATGCTTTAGAAAGGGTAACTTCATCTGCATACTCTAAATCTCCTCCAACAGGGATTCCATGGGCAATACGGGTTACCTTAACCCCTAGAGGTTTAATTAACTTAGCCAGGTACATTGCAGTAGCATCACCTTCTGCATTCGGATCTGTTGCTACAATAACCTCTTTCACCTTGTCTTTCTCTAACCGAGGAATAAGGGATCTAATTTTTATTTCATCTGGCCCGATTCCATCCATTGGTGAAATAGCTCCATGCAGCACATGGTACAGACCATTGTATTCTCCAGTTTTTTCCATTGCTACCACATCACGCGGGCTTTCTACAACACAAATCGAAGTTCTATCTCTTTCTTCAGATTGGCAGAAAGTACAAGTTTCCCCTTCAGTTAAGTGATTGCAGTTAGAACAGTAATTAATTTTTTCACGGGCTTCAATTAAAGCATCTGCCAGATTCTTGACATCATTTTTAGGCTGACCCAGTATATAAAAAGAAAGACGGCGAGCAGTTTTAGGCCCTATTCCAGGCAGTTTACTGAGCTCGCCGATCAATTTCCCCATAGGTTTAGGATATGGATTCATTAAGGCATCCCTGGTAGATTCATTCCACCAGTTACTTTACCCATTTCCTCATTTACCATTTCTTGAATTTCTCTCATACCCTGATTAACAGCTGCCAGCACTAAATCTTCAAGCATTTCTACATCTTCTGGATCAACTACTTCGGGATCAATCTGCAAATCAACAACTTCCTGCTTACCATTAACTACTACCTTAACAGCTCCGCCACCAGCAGTAGCTTCAAGTGTCTTTTCTTCTAATTCTTCCTGCATTTTAGCCATCTTAGCCTGCATCTTTTGTGCTTGTTTCATCATTTTTTGCATATTCATTTTATTTTCCTCCCCTATTTTCCAATATTGATTGGTCAACTTCAATGATTTCACCAGAAAAAATTCTGGCTAAATTTTCTATATCTAAATCACCAGCAAAATTATCATTTTCCTTAGATTTAGAAGCCGGTGTTTTAGTTTTTTTATTATTTTGAGAATTACTGCTGTCTTCAACAATATCAGCATCATTTTTTTTAGCCTGATTAGTCTTTGCTTCATTTAGCTCTTTTTTTTTAGCACCCAACTGCAGCTCTAATTCTACTGCTTCATTTAAAACATTTCTTAAAACTCGAGAAATCAAAGCTTTATTAGAAACAGCACCTTTATAATGAAATTTCTTAGTCTCAGGAAAAGCTACAGTGACTGTCTTCTTATCTACAGCCAGTGGTTCTCCTTCTCTTAAAAGCGCCTGTACAGATACATCGAGCTGGCGAATTTCGTTTAAAACTCGGCCCCAATTATCTTTAACCTGTTCCAAAGAAAGATTTCCTGTTCCGGCAGAACTGTCTGATTTAGCATTTTCCTTTACTGCTGGAGTTTTAGGTTCTATTTCCTTTTTAGATTGAGAGTCCTCTTCTATCTGTGCTTTTTGCTGATCAGAGCTATCATTTGTAGACTCTTCTTTATTTTTTTGAATATTATCGTCCACTGCTGCAGAACCAAGCTCCGATTTTTTTGCAGTCAGTTCTTTTTTGAAATTAGAATTATCTTTGTTAGTTAATAAATTATTCAATTTAAATTCAATTTCAGAGAGTCTGGCTTCTAATCCACTACCACTGCTCTCTCTACTACTTAATTTTATAACACTTATCTCCAATTGTAAACGGGGTCTAGCACTTGAACGCAATTTTTCTTTTAAAGAAGCAAATTCATCTATGATCTGAGTGATCTCTTTAGTACTTAAATTGGCAGCTGCAGAAGCAATTTCTTCTAAATAACTGCGGGAATACTCTAAAATTCCAGAATCAATACCACATTCCTTAATCAAAAGTAATTCACGACAATATTCAATCAGCTCATCACTGAATCTTTCTATTCCCAAACCAGATTCTAACTGTTTATTTAATAATTCTAAAGCTTGTTGACTTTGTTTTTTACTTAAATGAACTAAAAATTGTTTTAAATCAGTTTTATTAATCCGGCCAAGCATTCTAGTGATCTTCTCAGCACTTAGCTGACCATCGCTAAAAGAGATTGCCTGATCTAAAAGACTAATTGCATCTCTCATTCCACCCCGAGCACTTCGAGCCAAAATATCAAGAGCTTCTTTTTCTATTTCATATCCTTCTGAATCTGCAATATATTCTAACCTCTGCTTTAGATTGTTTAAGGTTAAGAGGGTAAAATCAAAACGCTGGCAGCGGGACATAATTGTTGTAATAACCTCATGTGGTTCTGTTGTTGCTAAAATAAAAACAACACTTTCTGGCGGCTCCTCTAAAGTCTTTAATAGAGCATTAAAAGCACCTTTGGTCAGCATGTGCACCTCATCAATAATATACACTTTATACTTACCTTCACCAGGATAAAATTTGACCTTTTCTCTCAGTTCTCGAATTTCATCAATCCCACGATTGGAAGCTGCATCGATTTCAATTACATCAAGAGAATTTCCTTTTTCTATGCGCTGACAGGAGTTACACTCACCACATGGTTCAAAATTTGGAGACGGATTAGCACAATTGAGTGATTTAGCAAAAACTTTTGCAGTCGATGTCTTGCCAGTACCTCTAGGCCCAGCAAAAAGATAAGCGTGAGCAACTCTGTCATTTTTTAGAGCATTTTTTAAAGTCTGTTTTACCTGATCCTGTCCAATTAAATCATTGAAATTCTCAGGCCTATATTTTCGATAAAGAGAGAGAAAGGACATTTTTTTCACCTCTAAAATAGTATTATATAACAAAAACACCCTATTCCGGGTGTTTTAAAAAAGTGGCCGCACACCGTGTTTCGAAAATTTTCCCCCAGGCGTTACCCTGACAGTTAGCTCGAACCAGGCACCCTCGCGGCACATGAAGCGACTTGCTTACCGCTGCTTCCTCCCGGACCTGACGGGGTTCACAAGACTTCATTGCGCGAGACCCAATTGTCAACACTACTTATCAGGGCCAGACCCTGAAAGAAAAAATTCTCAGCCACGGCGTCAATCCTGCTTTAGCGGTTTGCAGGTTACAGGGTACCGCTACCACCCCATCTAGTGCGGCCAAATCTTAACAAAAATTATAAAGTTTTTAATGGCGGAGAGGGAGGGATTCGAACCCTCGGTAGGTTTGAGCCTACACCCGCTTTCCAGGCGGGCCCCTTAAGCCAGACTCGGACACCTCTCCGTAAAGTCTCTACTTTGAAAATTTATATATAATTCTATGGATGACAAAATCTAATGGCGGAAGGAGAGGGATTTGAACCCTCGAGACAGTAAAACTGTCTACTTGATTTCGAGTCAAGCGGTTTCAGCCAGACTCACCCATCCTTCCGTTGTCGTAACTCACGGAAAAAATCTTTTAAAAGCTGAGCTGATTCTTTTTCCAGTACACCTGCTTCAACTTCTACCTGATGATTAAATCGATTATCATCTAATAGCTGATACAGACTTCTGACAGCTCCTGCTTTGGGATCACTGGCACCGTAAACAAGGCGTTTAATTCGCGACTGTAAAATTGCACCTGCACACATTGGGCAGGGCTCTAAAGTCACATAAAGCTGACAATCTTCTAAACGCCAGCTGTCCTCATTTGCGGCAGCTTCTCTCAGAGCAATCATTTCGGCATGAGAAGTTGGGTCCTGAGTTTGCTCCCGGAGATTAAACCCACGGCCAACAACCTGATCATTACAGACAACAACTGCACCAATAGGAACTTCAGCTCTTTGATAAGCCTTCCTGGCTTCTGCCAGGGCCATCTGCATATATTTTATATCATCTTCCATAGAATATCTCCTGTTTAAAATGGCGCGCCCGAGAGGATTCGAACCCCTAGCCTACTGATCCGTAGTCAGACGCTCTATCCAGTTGAGCTACGGGCGCACAGTAAGTTGATTATGTCGGGGATCTCTCCCTCTGTTTAACCCTTTCAGAGATTAAAACCAGAAATCAACAGCCGATGAACGACTGATTATTTCAGACGACGATTATTATTATAACAGCATATAAGGGTCTCGTCAAGGACTTTTTGAAATAAATTAGTATTGTTTAGTTTGACAGCATGTAGGAACTGTTATGAATTAAAATTCAGGCGATTTAACACTAGTTAGAAAGGTGAATTATCAGAAAAACAGTTGTTATAGGCTTAGAAAAATTATGTTCTAATCTGTTCTCTCTGTTGATTAATTATTCTTACCTTTTCTTCTATTTCATTATAAATATTAATATCTTCTTCAATTTTTAGTGTAACTGCGAGTGCATAAGGAATTTTAAAATCATTCTTTTTTAATTCATTTGTTTTATCATAGCAGTTAACACTAACCTCTATATTATCACTATCATAATAAACACTGGCTTTATCACCTGTTAAAATTTCATGCTGAAGAGTCCCTCTCATTACAGCATGCCAGTCCGCCTGACTTCTTCCCAACATTAATTCATCTTGTGGCGGTTTAAAATATAATTTAGCCAATCGATAATTTTTAAACTGAGATTTAATTGGGCTAAACCAGGCCAAAGTAATAATTAGATCTCTTGGAATAGTTTTACTTTCAAGACTTTCAGGTAAAGGAAAAATATATTGATGTCCCTCCTCAGCCTTGATTTTTGATGTGGTAAATAAAGTAACCTGACTTTCAGTGCACCCATATATTTGTTCTGGACTAATAAAACCATAACCTAAAAACTTTTGTGCATGTTTTCTAAAATAATTAACATTTACTTCTTGAGACAATGTTTCTTCCAATAATTCATATCCATTATTCCAGTCTGCATAATGAACTAGCAGACATTTTATTAATGCTGTTATCTCATCATCTGGTATATTAGTAAACTCTTCATTGGTTTTTAGTAACTCATATAATTCAGCTGCTTTATGAGTTGCCAAGGCATTGGCATTACTTGTACCCGTAGTATAAGCAAAATTATTTAATCCTGGACTTGATCCAGGAAAAGCAACTTTTAAACCAGGGGGGTTATGTGGTGAAAAGTTAGGAGTAAATCTATAATTTCCCTCAGGTAAGTAATTCTTATTATATATCTGTCTTCCACCTGGCAATAAAATATCTGGTTTAACTGTTCTATTATAACCTAAACCAAAGCGTGAAATAGGACTGGGTAAATCATTATGCTCTTCGAAAAAATCGACATGTATATTACTATTTAAAGAAAACTCACTATAATCTTTATGTTGAGCTCCAACAGTAATTGAATTTATTGACTCTGCAGGTGACAAAATTTTACTATTTCTTAAATTTTCATTTATATTTTTTAATAAGCTGTCCTTTGTGTATTCTCCCTCTTCGAAATCAAAATTCTCAACTTTATTACCGGCACTAACCATAAAAAGAACTTTATATTTCCATGAAAGCCAATCTAATAGTCTGGCCAGAGAACTCATCTTATCTAAGTATGGACGATATTTATCACCAATGGAAAAATTAATGATCTTTATTTCAGAAGCTACCCCATCATTTCCTTCTTCGAATAGTCTTTTTACAGCCTGATAAATCCTTTTTATAAATAATATATCTTCAGGGATAGTTTCTCTTATTTGACCATCAAAATTATTTTCTAAGTCTGGCTTTAGTATTGGTCTAACATAAATAGGCCTTTCATGTTTAAGAAAAGAATTATTTAAATCTCCATTTAAAATCAAAGAAGCCATACTTGTACCATGTAATCTATATTTAGCCAGATAATTATCCTCAAAATCTTCAGGATCATCAATAATTAATTTATTTTTTATAGACTGATGGTTTTGCAGAGGCAAACCATCAAATAAAGCAACCACTGGCTCCATACCGGTTTGTTCTGTAGTACCAATATTGTCGGTATCGGTAGCTGATTCTTCCAATTCTTCAACCTGAAATTTATAATCCGCCTGTGGGAGTGGATTAAAGAACATTACAGACTCAGACTTTAAAAGTTTATTATCATTGTTTTCTTTAAAGTCAACAACTAATTTTTCAGCTGAAACAACAGGGATTTCTGCTAAAAAAGCATGATATTTAATCTCTTCGATTAAAGCTGAATCGATAATTTCACCTTCAAATTCCTCGATTTTACTTTTAAAATCAGACTCAATTAATCTTTGCTTATCTTGATCATTATTAAACCAGAATTCTATTTCAAACTTCACTGAGTCTTGATATTCTAAATCTTCTTTCCATCTTTCTAACAGACCCGTATCTTGAAGCCTATCCTCTACACCCCAGGTTCTAATATCTTTTAAATGATTAAAAATCTCTCTCCAACCTTTTTTACCTCGAGGAAGTTCTTCTTCCCTATTGAATTTATCCCATAACTGAAGTAACTGTTCCAGAGCAGTCCTATTTGTTAAAAGCATATATAACTTGCATTTTAATTCCTTACCTGAAGGAGCACTATCTTTATAAAACTCTTCATTTTCCTCAATACTCTCTGACATAGAATCTACCAACCAGTTAAACCCTTGAGTGTTTTTTACTGCTGTATAAAAATTACCGATATTTCCTACCGTTTCTAATACCAGAACCATATCCGGGTCTAAGCCAGTAGTCTCATCTTTTATTTCAGCGAGTCTTGACTCCATTGTACGCGTCAACTCTCTCATGGGACCATCAAATTTATCTTTTTGTTCTTTGCGTGAAGGATATTTCATAGTATCTCTTCCACCGCTATTTAAACTTTCGCGTCCAATAATTGTATAATCAGGAAAAGGAATATACTTTTTCTGGGGCAAGTTAATTTCCTCCAATCAATTATTAATTAGTCATTTATTTTATTATCCCACTGCTCTAATCTTTCATTTATTATACTTTTAAGAGAATTACCACTTAATATTAATCTTCTATAAACATCAAGGCCAAATTGTTCTATCTCCGCAAAACTCAGCCCTAACAATTTATCCGCCAGAATCTCTTTCTCAAATTTTAAATTGGTATTGATACTTTTTTCGAATTTATTAAACCATTTAATAATATCTTTTTTGGAAGGATAATCTAATTCAAGCTTAATTTGAAATCGACGCCAGACAGCTCTATCTAACAATTCCGGATGATTAGTTGCAGTTACAACAACCACATTACTTGGTAAATCATCTACCTGCATTAATAAAGAACTGACCACTCTTTTAATTTCTCCTGACTCTCTGGAATCTCCTCTTTCTTTACCCAGCACATCAAACTCATCAAAAAACAATACACAATTTCGTTTGCTAACAAATTCAAATAATTCATTAATTTTCTTAGCTGTTTCTCCCAGATAGCTGCTTATAAGTTGTTCATAAGAAACTATAAACAAAGGAATCATTAATTCTTCAGCAATCGCTTCTGCTAAGGAAGTTTTACCATTTCCAGGTGGGCCTACTAAAAGGACCCTGTGTCTCGGCTCTACATTATTAGCTCTTAATATATCAGACTTCTGCTGCTCCTCAATCAGTTCACTACAAACCTTCAATATCTTTTTATTTAAAATTAAATCTTCAAAAGTAAAACGAGGAACTCTTTCTATTAAAGCTTTGTTTTTAGCATTTTTATTTTTGAGATAATAGGTATTATTTTTATTGTTAGAAGTGCCCTTGTTCTCGTTTTTAAACTTTTCTTCGATCCTTGAAGCCAAAATGTGATGATCTTTCGCTTTTTCTTCGGAAATAATAGCTTTAGTGGTTCTTTCAAATAAGCTCTTATCTCCAGACATCCCAGCCTGAACTAATTTTAAAACTAAATCACCTCTAGCCATTTTATAACACCTCCAAATAGTTATAATTTTATAGACTTATATACATTATATATTATATTACTTCTATGGCAAATAGTTTTATCCTTCAAAATAAGGTTGATTCTTCAAACATTTCAATATAGATATATTAAATCATTTCTCAAAATAAACTAATTATTGTCTTTAGATATTCTATAAAACCAGGCAACAGTTTTGTTAAAAAAATATCTTCTGTTACCTGGCCCCATAAAACTAGTTTTTACATCCATCTTTTTTACATGTTACTCTTGAGCTTGTGCTTGCCCAATGACTTGGTTTTTTTCTAGTATCAACTCCACAACCAGTCTTTCCACCTTTTGTACCCTTGTGTACTATTCCAGTATCTATATGTTTAACAGCCATAAATACCACCTCCTTTCATTGATCCATGATTATTCTCCATTCAAGCTCCGATAAAGATCAATAATAATTAACTCCATCAGCTGCTCCTTAAAAGCTTTATCATTAAGAATCTTACCATAAAATTCAGTATTCTCATTATAAGATTCAACAACTGTGTCGGTAAACTTCTTCTTAACGGCAATCTTAAAATCTTCTAAGCTATTAGCCTGAGCACGTTTCTTTAAGTCATCATCATTTTTTAGCTTATTAGTCATCTGCTCGGTAGCAACTTTAGCTGATTCTGAAAAATCAGTCTGGAACTTTTCATTTAATCTCTCAATAATAACACTCAAATATTCTTTTTCTTCCTCGTGATAGCTGCCACTGCCCAGAGACGGTCCCGTAAGTTCTTCTTCACCAATTAATCCTATACTCTGCTGACCTTTATTCTCGAGCTGATAGTATTCAAGTACAACTTTATCAGAAATATCTACATTACCAGGGGTTTCAATATCAATCCTTTTAAGCAGGAATCTTAAATAGATATTCATCTTGTGCAGATCAGCATCTTTGATTGGATGGACCTGCAGTACTAAATTATAGAGGTTGATAAATCGCTTCATCTTGGATCTGAATTCTAACTTATCTTCTTTCGATAAATTTCTGATTCTGTCTGCACTGTGTGATAAAGCATTATCACCAGCTGCTATTATCTCCTCTGTAGAATCATTTTCATAATAGCATTGAGCAAAATCATCAATATCATCTTTATTTATCAGCATTGAATCCATTATCTCATCATAAAGAGTGTACATTTCATTAGGATTTATATTATCTGAATCCAGTCTTGTTACATCATAATAAGGTTCAAAGGCATTCTTAATATCATCAGCTTCATTAACAAAATCAAGGACAAAGGTATCTTCCTTAATCCCTTTGTATGTCCTATTTAAACGGGATAAAGTCTGGACAGCATTAACACCTCTCAACCGCTTATCAACAAACATGGTGTGCAGTTTTGGCTGGTCAAAGCCAGTCTGATATTTATTAGCAACTAAAAGGATCTGATATTCATCTTTATTAAATTCTTTAGCTGTTTCTGATTCAGGTATGCCGTCATTCATCTTAGGTTCAGTGTATTCAAAACCATCATCTTTGACTGTGCCTGAAAAAGCAACCAGACTTTTTAGATTCTTATAACCTTTTTTTCTAATATATTTATCAAAAGCCTTTTTATATCTTACTGCATGCAGACGAGAAGAGGTAACCAGCATCGCCTTAGCTTCTCCACCAATTTTGTGCATTGTCTTATCACGGAAATGTTCAATCATTATTTCAGTTTTCTGTGATATGTTGTGAGGATGAAGACTTACAAATCTGGCAATTTCTTTTGAAGTTCTGGATTTCTCAAATTCAGGATCATCTTTAATCTTTTTATTAACCCGATAGTAAGTTTTGTAGGTCATATAGTTTTCTAAAACATCTAAAATAAAACCTTCTTCAATAGCCTGCCGCATCGAATAGACATGAAATGGCTCCCTTTTACCTGTCTGACTAGTAGAACCAAATAGTTCTAGTGTTGAAGACTTAGGAGTAGCTGTAAAGCCAAAGAAACTTAAGGAATCCAGACTCTGGACCCGCATTAATTCCTTATTAATCTTATCTTCAACATCATCAGAATTCATTTCTGCCTGCCTATCTAATTCAGCTGCTTCTTCGAGTGATAGGGATTCTTTTAGAGCTAATATGTTTTTACCACTTGTAGAAGAATGAGCCTCATCAATAACAATTGCAAAGTTCTTGTCTTTAGTATCTGATACCTTATCTAATATAAAGGGAAACTTTTGGATTGTACTGATAATAATATTGGTGCCTGAATTTAATTCATCGGCTAATTGATGTGAATCTTTTTTAATAGGAGCTACTACACCCAGCTTATGGTCTATTTGATATATAGTATCCTGCAGCTGCTGGTCTAAAGAAACTCTGTCGGTAACAACTATTACACTGCTAAAAATAGGATTATTATCTCTATCATGTAAACTGGACAATCTATGAGCTAACCAGGTGATTGAATAGGTTTTACCTGAGCCCGCACTATGCTGAATCAAATATTTATGGCCAGCTTTCTTTTCTGTAACATCATTCAATATTTTAGACACTACATCTAACTGATGGTAACGAGGGAAGATTAATTTTTCATCTTTATGAAGATTGCCCTGCTCATCAATATCTTCTTCAAGATCAATAAAAACAAATTTCTGCAGAATCTCTAAAAGCTGGTCTTTCTTGAAAATATTCTCCCAGAGGTAATGAGTCTTTAATTTGCCTTCAACTTCAGGATTACCAGCTTTTTTAGATTTGCCCTTGCCTTGACCTTTATTAAAAGGAAGAAAGAAAGTATCTTTTCCATTAAGGTCAGTTGTCATATAGACCTCATCTTTATCAACTGCAAAGTTTACTATTGCCCGCTGCTTAAATCTAAATAATTTTTCATTTGGAGATCTATCATTTTTATATTGATAGATTGCATTCTTATAATCCTGACCTGTATCCTGATTTTTTAATTCCATTGTTATGATAGGTAAACCATTTAGAAAAAGAACAACATCAATTCTTTTTTCATCCTGATAATTTAGTTCATCGATCACGGAAAAGATGTTCTGACTGTACAGTTTATTTAGCTTTTCATTGAAGTCTGTCGGGGGCTTAAAGTATGCTAAGTCCAGTTTTTTACCATAATCTTTAATACCATGCTTTATTACATCAATCATGCTTCGCCTGGCTAATTCTTCATTTAACCTCTTAACTATTTTTTGCTTATACTCAGGTCCATAAATATTTTTTAGTTCCTTCATGGTTTTTTCCTGAGTTGTTTCTAAGAATTCAAATAACATTTCTGTATCTATAGCATGATATTTATCATAGCTTAAATTACTGCTTTCAACATAATTATTCTCACTAATGAGATATTCTTTAATCAACTGCTGAAATGCTTTCTCTTTCAGTTTCGCTGGAGTTATTGTGCTCAGCAAGTTCTTCTCCCCCTTCTAATTCGTAATCTCTTAAATCTATCTTACCAGTAACAGCTTCAAAGATAAGAGACTTTTTGTATTCTTTGTATTTTTCTATTGATTCTTTTGTTCTTTGGATTAGGTTGTTTATTTGATTTGTTTTTTTATTAAGATAATTTATTATTTCATTTTGAATATTGAGTTGAGGAACAATAATAATAAATTTATTTATATCAGTAATAGTTATTCTCTTTATAGCTGCTCCAGCCATAAAACTATTCATTTGATTTTCTAAGTAATTAGATTTCAAAATATAAAACAAAAAATTAGATAACAAATTATTGCTCTTTGGTCTTAAAATTGCTATTGAAGATAAAACCACAAAATCATTGTCATTTACTATTACAACTTTCCCAACTGTACCATCTTTGCTTAATAAAACATCTCCAGATTTTGGTTTGCACCCACTTAAAACCAATTCATTATAATTGTCTTCTGATAAATATGAACAGGAATTGAAATTTATATTATTTTCTTCAATATTTCTCACTGTTATATATGGTCTTCCTTCAGATTGTTGAGCTGGAGAATGATGTGAACCATCTGTTATTTTAGAACAATAGTACTTTATATAATTTACTTCCCAATTATTAGGTACATCATCAATCCATTCAATTCCACTATCTTTCATTTCAATTTCATCAACTAATTCTCCATCTTTATTGATATATTTATCTCCTAATTTACCTTTAGTTACAGCTTCAGTTATAACTGATTTTTTAAATTTTTCTAGATGGTCTATAAGAGTCTCTTTTTTGGATATTATCTCATCTATTTCAGCTGTCTTTTGGTCAAGGAAAGATGCTATTTTTTGTTGTTCATCTTTTTCTGGGACAGATAGATGTAAGTTCTTTAAAATTTTTGAATCAACATGAGGAATTCCCATACCAATTGTTTGATCTTTTAAATATTTTTCTGAAGACTTAAAATAATGATAAGAAAATTCCTTATCTATTTTTATGTCAGTAATCAAAGACATAGTTGAAGATAATAATCCCTTTTTAGATTTGATAAATTCTCCAGAATTTGAACCATCCCATAATAATAATATCTGATTATTTTCTACTTTAATCATATTAGGATCATTACTTACATATGTTATTTCATCATTATTTCCTCTAAGGTAATCCATTGAAAGATAGGGTATACCTTCACTTTTACCTACATATTCATTTGGTGAATTACCTTTTTGATATGAAAATAAATATTTAAATCTAATTAAATTCCATGCTTTAGGTATCTCACCTATCCATTCAACTCCACTATCCTGATACTCCTCATATCTCTTATATTCTCTCATCATAACCACTAACCTAAAACTTTCTGCATAATCTGATTGATTTCTGCTTCCAATTCTTCAATATCTTCTTTAATCTTATGAGAAGGCTCTAACTCTTCAAACTCATAAAAATATCTTGTAAAAGGAATCTCATAGCCAACTCTAGTATAAGAATAATCTACCCATGCTTCTGGCACATGTGGTTTTACTTCTTCTTCAAAATAAGCTGTAATGTTATCTTTTTCTTTTTCCACAAAATCAGAGTAATCCTGTTTGTATTCTTCTACCTTGTGACTAAAAGGAATTCGCTCATAATCACGCAGATCTGTATCTGATTCTATCTTGCCTCGCTTTTTACAATAATCAGCAGTTTCATCTCTTTTAGCAAGACCATTTCTGACAGCTTTCATTAAGGAACGCTTTAAATCTAAATCACCTAAAATTTCTTTCAGCACTTCTTTAAATTCTTTTCTGTTTTTCCAGACTTTATCCTGCTCAATATTTGCTCTCAATCTATTTAAAATTTTCTCCTGCAGTTTTTTACCTGCTTCCAGTTTTTCTAATTTCTTTTTATCCTTAGATTTAAACTCTGGAGCTTCAGATAATTTCTTCAGTTTCTTATATTTTTCTTCATCAAATAATTTTGAGAAAGTATTTTCAGCATAAATATTTTCAATTCTATCTTCAGTGATTTTGAAGTTTAATTTAAGTGGTCTTTCAATTCGAACTTTAAGATAACCAAATTCTTCTTTATCAAAGATTTTAGAGTATTCATTTTCCTGGAAAGCACCATAGATTTCACTTATTCTATTAATCTGCTGCTTAGAAATTTTGTTTCTTTTGGCACCCAGTGATTTTCTCATTTTTTTATAGAAGCTTGTTGCATCAACCAGTTGAATTTTATCTTTTCTGAGCGGACCTTTTTCTAAATCATCATTTTTTCTATTAGATAAGACCCAGATATATGTAGCAATCCCAGTGTTGTAAAACAATTCTTCTGGCAGAGCAATAATACCCTCCAATAAATCATTCTCTATTATCCAGCGTCTAATTTCACTTTCACCACTATTTGCATCACCCGTAAATAGGGGTGACCCATTAAAGATAATAGCCATTCTACTACCTTTTTTATCAGTTTTCATTTTAGAAAGCATGTGCTGCAGGAAGAGGAGAGACCCATCAGAGGTTCTTGGTGTACCAGCACCAAATCTACCATCAAAACCCTGACTCTTGTGTTCTTTTTTTACTTCCTTGCTGTCTTTTCTCCAACTGACACCGAAGGGAGGATTCATTAAACCATATCTAACCCGTAAACCATGATGTAAATCATTGGTTAAAGAGTTACCTAAGGCAATGTTATCAGCATTTTCTCCCTCACCTTTAATCAGCATATCTGCCTTACAGATAGCATAGGACTGATCATTGATTTCCTGGCCATATAAAGCTACTTCAGCATTAGGATTCATCTCGTGAATGTAGTTCTCAGCTACTGAAAGCATACCACCAGTTCCACATGCAAAGTCTCCAATGGTAGAAATATTCCCTGGATTGGTCAGTTCATCTTCTTCACCATTAAAAATAATATTAACCATTAATTCGATTACTTCTCGTGGTGTATAGTGATCACCAGCCTCAGCATTTTCAGAAAATCTTCTGATTAATTCTTCGAATATGTAACCCATTTCCTGATTGGATACTTTCTCAGGGTGTAGATCTAATTTGTTAAATTCTTTAACTACCAGAAAGAGAAGATTATTTGAGTTAAGTTTAGTTATCTCTTTATCAAAATCAAAGTTCTCCATAATCTCTCTGATGTTAGAACTGAAACCTCTGATATATGCTCTTAAATTCTCTGCAATATTATCTGGATCATCAAGCAGTTTTTCAAAGTCATATTTGCTTTTGTTGTGAAATTTAAATCCCGCTGCTGCATTCAACAGTTCAGGAATATCTACTTCCTTTGCTTTCTCTAAAACTTTAGGTTTAGTCGGTTCTAAAATGCAGTCAAAACGTCTTAAAACTGAAAGAGGTAGTATTATATCTCCATATTTTTCTGGTTTATATGGACCTCTTAATAGATTTGCTATGTTCCAAATGAAATTTACTTTTTCTCCGAAGTTGTTCATTATATCAATTTCCTCCTATGTAATTTCTATTAAGTACATACTTCTTTAAATATCTGCTTTTTCCTTTATTTACAAATCAACAAAATTTTTCTTTTTAAGTTTTCAAAAATGATGTATAATTTAAATGAAGAGGTGGTTGAAATGAAATTAAAAGTACCCAATGCTATTATTGATAAGTATAATATAGAATTATTTATTGTTTTTGGTTCCTATGCTAGTAACACAAATAACCAAAACAGTGATCTTGATCTTGGGTATAAATGCTCTGAGCTGTTAACAGAATCAAAAGAGATAGAACTTTTAAATGAATTATCTCGATTTTATAAACGTGCTGATATTGATCTTGTTAATCTAACTAAAGCTGAACCTATTTTAAAAGTAGAAATTGCAAAAAAAGGAAAATTATTATACGGTAGCAAAAAAGAATTTGAAAAATTCAGTATCTATGCAGCAGGTATTTACGCTGATACTAAGTTTTTATATAATGACAGGAGAAAAACTCTTGCGAAAAAACTTGAGGCGAGATATTAATGAATGAAATAATAATAAACAAACTCATCAAAATGGAAAGCTATATTAGTGAACTGGAAAAATTCAAACCTAAGACTTTTAAGGATTATAAAAATGATCAGCTTAAACGCTATGCAATTGAACGTCTTATCCAGTTGATTATTGATTTAGCACTCGATATTAATAATATGCTAATAAAAAAAGCTGATAGATACCCAGCTCAAGATTATTATTCCTCTTTCTTAGAATTGATTGATCTTGAAATATTATCAGAAAAATTTGCAAAAGATATTGCTCCTAGTACAGGAATAAGAAACAGGCTTGTCCATGAATATGAAAAAGTAGATAATAGAATTGTTTATCAAAACCTTGATAAATTAATAAAATACTACCTTTCTTATATTCAACAGATCAATCAGAATATATAATTGTGAACCTCTCCACCTAAATCACAGATTTAGATGGAGGTTTCTTGGCTTTTTTAGATAAAAAAAGTCCACCGCTAATCAAAGCAGTGGACCTCTTAAATCTTATTTTTTTCGCTTAAATATACAGGAATTACCAGCTTCAGCTCTGCACTGGCCGCAGGAAATACATTTTGCCTTAGTTTTATCTCCATTTTTCCATCTATTTATTAAATCAGGCTCTCTTAAAAATGGTCTGGCTAAAGAAAAATATTCAATTTCTGTCTCTTCTAAGAGCTTTTCCAGCAGCTGTGGTGAGCGATTACCACCAACTAAAATGATTGGGACTTCAACTTCTGCTGCTATTTCTGCTGCATATTTTCGGAAATAGGATTCTTCTTTTAAATAAGCAAGGCCCCGTTTCCTAACACTAATATCTTCTTTTTCGGCCCCCACAACTCCACTAATTTCTATCGCATCTATTCCTAACTCATCTAAACGCTGGCAAATATATTTGCAGTCTGCAAAAGTAAAGCCATCATCTTTAAAGTCAGAACTATTAAGCTTAATCATTACTGGAAAATCTTCTCCGACTTTTTCTCTCACAGCAGCTAATGTTTCAAAAATAATTCTACCTCTATTTTCAATGCTGCCTCCATATTCATCAGTTCTCTGATTATAATGGGGACTCAAAAACTGACTATAAAGATAGCCGTGAGCAGCATGAAACTGAACTCCATCAAAACCTGCTTTTTTGGCCCTTAAAGCAGCCTCAGCAAAACTATTGATTAGTGACTTTATTTCTGCCTTAGTCGCCTTTTTGGGACTAACCCCATAAGTGGCATGTGGTACAGCCGAAGGACCTAAAATAGTTCTATTCTCAACTTGAAAGTTTGTTTGAGAACCGCCATAAGCCAACTGCATTATTATATTTGTCTCAAATTGATGTATTTGATCAGTAAATTCCTGATATTCTTTAATAAAAGAATCATCATAAATCCCCATCATCCCTGGGTTTGGTTGTTCATCTTCGGTAACAAAGGCATAGCCTGTAATTATTGTGCCGACTCCACCTTGGGCCAGCTCTTGATAAACTTTAACTAATTTCTCTGTCAAATGACCTTTCTCATCTGCCATTGCTTCCCAAGTCGCTGACCTAAAAAATCTATTTTTTAAATTCATATTCTTTAATTTTGTCTCTTCAAATAATTTGCTCATAATTCCTCCCACCAAATACTTCTTTTAATCTCAGCTATTTGAGATTTATAAGGCTTTTTGATAAATATTTAAGACATCTTCTTTGCTTAAAGGTTTAAAGTTACCTAGTTCGCCTCTTCTAGTAGCTTGTTCTGCCATTTTTTCTAATTTTTCTGCTTCAATCCCAACTTCACTTAACTTAGTAGGGATTCCAAGTGAGCTAAAGTATTCTCTTGTTTTTTCAATCGCAGTTTGAGCAATTTTATATTTATCCTGCTCAGAATCAATTCCCCAAACATTAACCCCGTATTTAACAAATTTATCTAGAGTATTATCATTTAAGGCATATTCCATCCAATAAGGTGTTAAAATAGCAAGGCCAGTACCATGAGTAATATCGTAAAAAGCACTCAGTTCATGTTCCATAGCGTGGACACTCCACTCAGTTTCTTTGCCAGAACTTAAAAGACCATTGATAGCTAAGCTAGCTGTCCACATTAAATTAGCTCTAGCCTCATAATTTTCAGGTTCTGCAAGAGCTTTTGTGCCATAATTAATAGCTGTTTTTAAGAGGGACTCTGCCATTCTATTTTGGACATAGGCTCCTTTTGTCTTGCTGAAATATACTTCGAAAATATGACTCATTATATCTGCTGTACCAGCAGCGGTTTGTTTTTCAGGAACTGTAAAAGTATAAGTAGGATCTAAGATAGAAAATTTAGGTGCCATACTTGGATGACCAGTTCCTAATTTTTCTTGGGTTTCTAAATTAGTAATTACTGCACCTGCATTCATTTCCGAACCTGTAGCAGCTAGAGTTAAAACAGTTGCAATTGGTAGAGAATCCTCTATTTTTCTGGAATCAGTAACTATTTCCCAGGGATCTCCACTATGATAAAAACCTGCACCAATAACTTTGGCACAATCAATTGTACTTCCTCCCCCAACTGCAAGGATAAGATCTATTTCCTGCTTTTTACAAATTTTTATTCCTTCTTTTACACTAGCAATTCTAGGATTAGGCTTAACTCCCCCTAATTCCCAGGAACTTATATTATTTTCAGCAAAAATATCTATTATAGTATCATAAATACCATTTCTCTTTATACTGCCTCCACCATAAACAAGCAAAACCTTAGAACCATATTCTTTTATATTTTCTGCTAACAAATCAATTTTATGCTTACCAAAAAGTATTTTTGTTGGAACTGAATAATTAAAATTTAGCATGCTTTAGTTCACTCTCCCTAATTTATAGTTAATTAATTTATTTTTGTCTAATTAATTATCTTATATAATTTATGACATCCATCTTTCTTTTAGAAGGCCCTGTTGGAATTTTTTCTCCTTTATAACCTAAAGCTACTGCATAAAATGGTTTATAACCTGTAGGTAAATCTAATTTTTTAACATTTTCTTCCTTTTGAAAAAAGAATCTAGTCAGACCAATCCAAACTCCACCTAAATCAATACTTTCAGCAGTTATTAACATATTCTCTATAGCAGCAGCACAATCAACTAAAGCTGACTCAATATCTTTTTTACCTGAAGCTATGATGACAGTTGGTGCATTATAGAAGATGTGAGGAATATTTTCTCCCATCTGAACTAATTTGGGATTATCACTTTTAAGCATCATTTTTTTAGATTCAGCACTCATCAAATCAATCAATTCTTTATTTTGGACAACTGTAAAGTGCCAAGGCTGTAAATTATTCGCACTCGGAGCCTGAATCCCCGCCTCTAAAATTGTTTTTAATTCTTCTTCTTTTATTTGTTCTTCTTTATAATTTCTAATACTTCTTCTGTTCTTAATTGTCTTAATTACTTCATTTTCCATCTTAATCAACCCTTTCTTATATTATTATTAGTATTTTTAATTAAAAAATTTAGTTAGTTGTACATACAAATGTAAATTAAAAAGAAGATTATTTAACTTCTTTTTCAATCTGATTACTTATTTTATTTATATTTTCCACTATTTCTGCCTCTTTTGAGCCAATAACTTTTTCATATCTTTGATGCAAATTTTCCCAAGCTTGATCAATTTCTGCCTGCTTTTGCTTTCCTTTTTCTGTTAAATAGATTAAGGAGTTCTTCCCTTTTTTGACTCTTTTAAGCAAAGCTTGATTTTCTAATTTATCGATAAATCTAGTTATAGTAGAAGATGACATATGCAATATTTCGCCGATTTCTTTTTGGACTATACCTTCTTTTTTATTGACAATACTTAGCAAAAAGGCATATGTTGGCGAAAGGCCTGTTATTTTAAATTCTTGGTCTGCCATTTTCCCAATCATTCTGGAAAGCTTATTTGAAGTAAAATATAAACAGTTATTTAATTCATCTTTTATTTCTGACATCTACTTTTCCTTTCTTTTCTTTCTATTTATTCAAATAATCAATAACACTTGTATATACACATAATAAATCATATTTTTTCTTTTGTCAATATTTTTTAAGATTAATTAAAGATGGTGAATTGCAACTTGCAATTCACCATTTCAATATTATTTAGCAAAAAAATAGCATAAAACTCCCGTTTTTGGTATAATTGAATAGCAACAAACAGAAAACAATAATGAAGGTGTAGATGATAAAATAAATTTTACAGAAAACGCTCATTAAGATTTTACGGATATTGCTAGATAATGTAAAAATAACGAATTTGAGATGGTAAATATGTTAAATTAATCCAGTACCATAATCTGCTCTTTTAGGATATAATATTCTTTTAAATATCCTAAGAGGGGGCAGAAATTTTGAATAAAGAAGATGGATACAAAATGCATATAAAAATCCAGCAGTTAAAAGAAATGGGCTTCAATAAATCCCAGATTGCAAGAAGATTAAATATCAGCAGACCAACACTCAATAAATACTATGATTTAAATACAGAAGAATTTAAAGATGTTCTTGAAACAATGAACTCTCGAGCTAAAAAAGCTGATAAATACCATGACAAAATACTAAACTGGCTTAAAGAACATCCTGATATCTCAGCCTCTCAGATCTATGACTGGATCGAAGAACAGGCTAATGGACACCCTGGTTTTGCTGAGAATACTCTCAGAAGATACATCAGAGATTTAAGAAAAGAACATAACACCCCCAAAACAAAGCATCCCCGACTCTATGAGGCAATGGAAGATCCACCAATGGGTCAGCAGATGCAGGTAGATATGGGTGAAAAATGGGTCTACAAAGCAGATAAAATCACCAGAGTTAAACTCTATCTGATTGCTTTTGTTCTCTCCCATTCTCGATATAAATATGTAGAATGGTTTGATAGACCATTAACTACAGCTGATGTAGTAGCAGCACATGAAAATGCATTTGAATACTTTGAAGGAATACCAGAGGAGGCGGTCTATGATCAGGATAGTTTAATCTTGTACAGTGAAAACTATGGTGATTTAATCTACACTCATCAGTTTGCATCCTACAGGCTTGAAAGAAAATTTAGAGTATATATGTGTCGTGCTGCTGATCCAGAAACAAAAGGGCGCATTGAAAATCTTGTTGGGTATGCTAAAAATAACTTTGCAGCTCATAGAATATTTATCAATTTAGAAAAGTGGAATGATGATTGTCTTAAGTGGCTTGAACGCCGTGCTAATGGAAAAATACATGGCACAACGAAAAAAATACCAGCTCAGGTATTCACCGTCGAAAAGAAATACCTGAAGCCAGTATCCGAAAAAATTAAAACTACTTGTTCTGATTTAAGTATAACTTATCAGGTGAGAAAAGACAATACTATCCCGATAAAAGGTAACAGATATTCTGTTCCCTTAGGTACCTATCAGGGTCCTGAAAGCTATGTTAAAGTGCTTGAGGACAATGATAAATACTTGATATATGATTTTGAAAGTACAGCTAAACTGGCAGAACATAAAATAATAAAAACTAAAGGTAAACTCTCTAAAAACAGAGATCACGGAAGAAAGAAATCTGATAATATTAATAAACTGATAGAAAAGATAATTCTTCTCTTTCCTGATAACAAAAGAGCAAATAAATTTCTATCAAGAATCAGAAAAGAAAAACAGCGATATATCAGGGATCAACTGCTTGTAATAGAAAAAGCTTTACAGGATAAAGATCCTGAAACTATCACAAAAGCACTAGAATACTGTATTGGCAATAAACTCTACAGTGCCAGTGATTTTAGAGATGTTATCAATTTCTATGATAAAGAAAAAATAAAATCTAAAAATGATGATATTTTACTGGTAGCTGATAATATAGCCTTAAATGAAAAAGATAAAGCAAAACTTGCTGCTAAACCAGCAGTAAGAGATCTTGATGTATATCAAAAGATATTTGATTCTTAAAACTGGAGGTATCAATGACAACCACAATTGCAAACCTAAAAGATAAATTTAAAGTTTTAAAGTTAAAAAACGCCTCTGAGAATATATCAGAAATCATATCTCACTCTGTTGAAAATTCCTTCTCCAATGAGAAACTGGTTGAGTATATATTGGATCAGGAGATTCAAGCACGAGAAGCAGCCAGACTGGAAAAATACCTAAAACAGGCTGCATTCCCAGAATATAAAACTCTGGCTGAGTTTAATCTTGAAGAACAGCAGACTCTATCTAAAAAACAGTTTAACCAGCTTAAGGAACTATCCTGGCTTGAGCGGGGCTACAATATAGTCCTGCTTGGACCTTCGGGTGTAGGTAAGACTCACCTGAGTATTGGCCTCGGTATTCATGCCATTAACGAAGGCTACAAAGTAATTTTTGCAGGAATTAGTGATTTGATTTATTGGCTTAAAACTGCTGAAATGATCAGATCTTCTAAAACTAAACTCAATAGAGTTTTAAAGTGTGATCTTTTAATTATCGATGACATTATGTTTATGGCAATGGAAAAACAGGAATCTAACCTCTTTTTCCAGCTGATAAACAAGCTGTATGGTCAGACTTCAATTATCATCACCTCAAATAAAGGGCCTTCAGATTGGGGTGAACTAATAGGTGATCAAGCTATTACAGCTGCAATTTTAGATCGCATAGTTCATAAGTGTGAAATCATCAATTTAGATGGTGATAGCTATCGATTGACTCACAGAGAAACCATTTTTGGAAAATCTTAGGTGTAAAATCTTAATGAGCGAAAAGTGTAAAATATTATTTGACATTCACATCAATACCCTCATCATTGATAGGAAACTCAAAGTAATACCAGTTACCTTCTAAATCAGTTCTATATTGATCGCTGCCTTCTAATCCTTCGAGCCACTGTTCTTCTGCAATGACTAATTCATCTTCATCATTGACAGGCTTTTCAGGGAAGTCTTCTCTAATTATTTTTAGTTTATATTCACCTTCTGGAAAGTTAAATCCACTTTCTCTATAGGGTTTTCCTTTATAATAATTTCCAACTTGATAATTTGTACTCATTTATTTCAACTCCCAATAAATTTTAGTGATTATAATAATTTTTAGACTCCCATTTATAACTTTTAAATTCAAATATAATTATCAAATTTAACTATTTGTAACAAAGTCCGCAATTAAGTTCTTTAAATATAATACCCAGGTTTGTTACAGATCATTAATTTTTAAACTATTTATAGATATCTCGGTCACGAGAAAGACCTTTTGTCTTATTTTAAATGGACTGATAAAAAATAATAGGTAATTGTTTTAAATATAGACTTTAAGGAAATAAGAAACATTTTCTTTCGTGATTGAGAAATGGTGATGCCAGTGGGACATTTAAATTTATTATTAATGCCCTGGATTTTACAATTTAATTTATATCACAATAAACTTGCAAAAACCTTTCTTTTCATATCAGTATTTGGTTAAGCTGCAAATTTAATTATAGAAGACATATTTCCAAACCCATGTTAAATAAAAGATAGCTTCTCATTCTAAAACTAAGCTTTGTGGGTTATTTGGATTCGACCTGTCAATGTACTTTCCTTTAAATCCGATTAATGTCAAAAAAATTTTATCTAACATATTTATCATAAACAAATACTCTGCATATGGACTAGAGAATATACTTTTTTCAGAGTCTATTTGACTACAAAAGCAACCTTGATGAACTAATTTGTTTCTGCTTGATTTAAATAATTTTATTTCTTTATAATTATATTTTAATCCTATTTGTTCGAACATTTTTTTAATTAAATTTCCAAAAGATTTTCTGTTTAAACTTTTTAAGTTAATATTATTTTCATTCCCAATAAGTTCCTGTATTTTATCATGTCCTATCTCTAATTCTTTTAATTTATCATTTAAACAATAATAAAGTTCTTTTTCTATTTGTTTTTCATATTTTTTAGGAGGAAAAATATATCCTATATTTTCACTATTGTTAATAAAAGAATTTATTAAAATTTCTAATACCACGGCAAGTTTTACTCCTCTAAGTTCTAAAAAATCGTGTGTTGATCTTGCATAAATTAAGGCTTCTATTCCTTTATTCAAATTATAATCCTTCTTATTATTTGCATATTGATTATACGTTTGATTAATAAATTCTGATATTGGCATATTCTCAAAAAAATCAATCACCTTAAATGGAACATATTGATTAGTTACCCGACTAAAATGTTTAATTTTAACTAAATGATCATCAGAAACATTCTTTTCTTTATAATAAATATACTGAATTTTAGTTCCTCTAGCTAAAGACAATAAAAAACATATGTTATCAACTATTTCAATTATTTTTTCAAATTTATAGCTAATTGAACTTAATATTTCAATTTCTCCTGTTATATCTATTCCCTTTTTGGCTTTAATATTATTAATTTTTTCTCTATAGTTATTTATCACTTTAATTTTTATATCCAAATCTTTTTTAATATCAAGATTCTGACCTTTTTTATTAATTTTTGCAAATTCAAAATTGGTTATTCCAAAACTATATTTAGTATTTTCAGACTTATCATCCTTCATTACTATCAACCTGCTAGTGTGAAATAAAATCCAACTCCCATAAAAATCTTTTGTTATATCTGGTTTAAAAAACATTTCACTAAATGGACCAGTAGTCTTTAAACTCCAGCTTTTATCAAAAGTATTTCCTGAAAATTCTTTAATTTGTTTATTCAAAACAAGAGAATCGGGAATAGAAAAACCTATCATAACCTTACCATTTTTGAATTGACAAGCATAAAATTCACATTTATATTCATCATTTTCTTCAGTATATATGATTCCTTTTCCTTCATATTCAAATAAAACTTCACCATATTTAACTATTTCATCAGATAAACTCATATTTTCACCTCTATAAAATCAGATATATCGGTCAGCAATATTAAATTCTAAAAATTAATAAAGTTAGATAAACATATTTGGATACAAAAATATTTAAACTATAGACCTCAATTACATTAAATTATCCGTCTTATTATTCTTCCAATATATCTTCAATTAGAGGTTCCACACCTTTATCAATCAGTTCCTCAATAATTCGTTGAGCATGGAATCTATTAACCTCATTTGCATTATAATTAAGTACTTTTGCTGCTATCTCTTTAGAAACAAATGGAAACTTAGCTTTAATTATGTTTTTTGCAATTGATGAAAATTTATCATGATGTTCATATCTACTGCAAGAATCTATGAAATTTTTTTCAATAAGCTTCATGATTTCTGAAGAATTAGTTTTATTAATAGTCATAAATTTAATTATAATATTTTTGAAATTTGATTGTGATATTATTTCATCGCATAATCTTTGACCACTTAATTCATATATGAAGTTTTCTACATCTTCATCAAATTTATTTGCCTCTATCTTTGTTTTCACTTTCTCTTCTCTTCTTTTGTCTTTAAGATATTTAATTGTTTGTTTTACACTTTCAAGCAATACTTCTGCATTTTCAAACCTAATATTTGGACTTTCATTCCTGGCTTTTTCAACTACACTTCTCAAACGATGTCTTTTATTTGAAGGATCCCTAGTAAATATGAAATTTATTAAACTTCCTAGTGAATAAACATCACTTTTTTTATTCCCATCTTTTAATTTCATAAATTGTTCGGGGGCACAATAAGCGTACTGGCCAAACGAATGTGTGTCCACTGTTCTATGTGAATGAAAAACATCTAAATCCTTACCCAAACCAAAATCCGAAATATTGATATTATCATTTATAATTAAAATATTATTAGGATTAATATCCCTATGAACAATTTCTTTATTATGTACTTCTTTATGCATATGCTAAACTAAAAGTGTACCAAAAATAATGTTCTGCTAATCGAAAAGTGTACCATCTCAACACCATCTCCTGTATAATTGATTTATCCA
>NZ_SOEF01000021.1 GCF_004366375.1 Halanaerobium congolense | reverse complement strand
TAGGGCAGCAGATTGGTAAGAAATATAAAGGAAGCCCCCATTCTAAAAGCCAGTTTACGCAGATCCTTAAGTTCGTCCACATTTGATTTCATAATTACATATTCAATCCCGATCTCACAGTTTTTCTGTTTTTTATCACGCAAATTACGAAAAGTCTGCACATTTTTTATCACAGTCTGTAGGTCTGCCCCGGATCGAATATCGGCCATAGTTTCTGGAGAAGTCCCATCAACAGAAACCACCAGGCTGTCCAGACCGGCCTCAAGCAGTGCTTCTGCTTTATTCTGATCGAGCAGCAGCCCATTTGTAATCATTTGCGTTTTTACTCCCAGCTCTGAGGCCAGCTCAATCATCTCTGCAATCTCTGGATGAAAAAGCGGCTCCCCAATTCCCCAAAATGAAATTTTTTCTAGACCCTTAAAGTCTTTCAGTTCTTCAATTAATTTATAATAGGTTTCCATTTCCATAAAACCCATCTTTTCCTCCCAGGAATGGCGGACACAGGTTTTGCAGTTTAAATTACAGTCACTTGTCGGCTCAACATAAACTTTTGTCAGCCGGGGATCTGCTCTTTCAATGTAAATTCCCTTCTGATTAAATTTAATTCTAACTTCTGTTTCTGTGTCGAGTCCCAGTCTGGCTCTAACTTCTGTCGGCAGCTCAAGTTTTCCATCATTTAATTTAAGTTCAAACTTTTCCGGCGGGTTTTCATTAATCCCATCACTGCGCCAGAACTGTGGATTATTGATTAAAAACTGCATAATTTACCCCTTCCCAATGCTAAATTATTTTTTTAATCTAAAAAACTAAACTATTCCAAATCCAACCGTCTTTGTTCTCCTTCTAATTATTTTAATTTTTAGTTAATTATATTTTATCTTTTTTGCCAACTTTTTTCAATAGGCACCTTTTATTTAGCTGAGAAAAGCCAACTTGTAATACAGTTACTTTCATAATATAACTCAAACTTCGCCCAATAAATAACCCTTTTGCAAGTGCGAAGTTTGAGTAATATAATAAAAATATTGCTGAAAATATTTAAAATAATTAATTTAAAAAATAGATCTGATCCATAAATTCCCTTTTGAATTTATTGGGTGCTTTTTCAATCTCAGCTGCCTTTTCTCCTGCTAGAGAATAATAATATGCTGCAGTTTGGGCTGCCTCAAATAAAGATAAATTGGAATTTTTTGCTGCAGCAGCAAAAACACCTAATGTTGACCCCAGCATACAGCCTGTGCCCACAACTTTTCCCATTAGAGGATGACCTCTGTTGATCTCAGAGAGTTGGCGGCCATCACTAAGCAAATCAATCTCAGAACTGACAACAATAACTGCTCCTAACTTTTTGGCCAATTCTTCTGCAGCTTCAGCTGTATTTTTGTATTCACCAATTGATTCTACACCTCTAACTTCAGCTTCTTTTCCGGCTAAGAAAGATATCTCACCTTGATTGCCCTTAATTATTGAAATTTTTAGCTCAGCTAATATTTTTTGAGCTGCTTCAATTCTAAACTTTGTAGCTCCAACTCCAACGGGATCTAATACTATTGGAATTCCTAGTTCATTTGCTCTTTTACCTGCTTTAAGCATTGACTCAAGCTGACAGGAAGAAATAGTCCCCAGATTTAGAACCAGAGATGAAGCATTTTCCACCATCTGAGCTGATTCTTCTACTGCTGGGGCCATCACCGGCAGAGCGCCCCAGTTTAAAGTTATATTAGCACAGTCATTAACTGTCACATTATTTGTTATATGATGAATCAAAGGCTTTTCTGCTTTGATAATTTTTTTAAACTTTTTTAACCTTTCGGCATATTCTTTTCTATTTTGACTAGTTTCTGCTGACAATTTTGGACCCTCCTTTTAGATTTTGCTTTTTTGATTATTTGCTTAAATTCTCGAGTTTCATTTTCTATCTTTTCCGCTTTTGTCAGAGCTGTAATTACCGAAATACAGTCAGCCCCACTTTTGATTACCTGTGGGGCATTGCTTTTATTCAGGCCTCCAATTGCTATCAGCGGTAAATCAGTTCTTTTTTTAATCTCAGCCAATCTCTGCAGACCAATTCCATTTTTATCTGAGTTGAGCTGCTTAGATTTAGTCTTAAAAATTGCTCCCACTCCCAGATAATCTGCACCATCAGCTTCAGCCTGAGTGATTTCTTGATCCCGGCAGGCACTAAGGCCAATAATCTTATTTGGACCTAAAATTTTGCGGGCAGACCGCAGAGGCAGGTCGCTCTGCCCCAGATGCACACCATCTGCATCTAAAGCCAGAGCCAGGTCAAGCCGATCATTGACTATCAATGTGATCTGATATCGACTGCATATTTTTTTAATCTGCTGTCCCAGCTTAAATTTTTCCCGCAGAGACAAATTTTTCTCCCGCAGCTGAATTACATCAACTCCAGCTGCAGCTGCTTCTTTCACAACTTCTATAGTTTTTCTGCCAGCTGATAAACTTTCTTCTGTGATTAAATAAAGATCCCAGTTTAGCATTTTTACCTCCTAATATCTTATTTGACTAGATAAACTTAAGAAAACTGCTGATTGGAACTATGCTGCAGATTTTGAAGCCGCCAGAAATGATTGACCGGGCTATTACCCTGGCCAACAGGAAAATTATTTTTGATGGCCCCGGTAATAAATTTCTTTGCTTGGCCCACTGCTTTTTCCATGTCCATTCCCCGAGCCAAATTTGAAGCAACTGCTGCCGAAAGAGTACAGCCTGTTCCATGAGTATTATTTGTAGGAATATGTTCTGCTTCAAATTCTATGAACTGGCTGCCGTCATAAAGGAGATCAACTGCTTTTTTTGCTGACCTCTTTTTAGTTGTGTGACCGCCCTTGATCAGCACCCAGCTGCTGCCGTAAGTTATTAGCTTTTCTGCCAGAACTTGCGGATCATTATTTTCTTCAGTTTCTACACCTGCCAATACTTTCGCCTCATATAGATTAGGTGTTATAATTTCCGCCAGCGGAAAGAGTTTTTCTTTATATGTTTCAACTGCTTCTTCTTTTAATAATAAGTCACCACTTGTAGCTACCATTACTGGATCAACAACCAGATTTGGCAGAGAATATTCTTTTATTTTTGCAGCTATCTGCTCAATAATCTGACTGTTGGCCAGCATACCAGTTTTTAAAGCAGAAAATTCTATATCTCTTAAAACAGAATCCAGCTGAGAAATTACCGCCTGAACACTTAAAGTTTTTACTCCCTGTACTCCCAACGTATTTTGAGCTGTAACTGCTGTTATTACTGACGCTCCATAGACTTGATGAACTGTCATTGTTTTTAAATCAGCCTGGATCCCTGCTCCTCCACCAGAGTCAGAACCAGCTATTGTTAAGACTTTCTTCAATATAATCAGCTCCTTTTGCTTGCTCCAATTTCAATTCTCTAATCTTTAAAATTAATTCAGTCAATTTTCTATCTTCATTATTAATTTAAATCTTCAATAAATGATAGGCTGTCTGCCTTTTCCACTGCTTTTAAGAATAAATAGGCAATCACTGCCCCTCCAGCTGCACTTAAAGAAAAAGGAATAACAAAGAAAAACACTGTGGAACCGCTGCCCATCAAAAATCTGGCAATCGGATAAGCAGCCACTGCTCCCAGAAGTCCTGTTCCAATTAACTCTCCCACCAGAGCCCACCCCTTAGATTTAAACTTTTGATAAAGCAGACCGGCTATTAAGGCCCCAATCATACTGCCCGGAAAAGCCAGCAGAGAACCGGTTCCCAGCATATTTCTAAGCAGAGAAATTGCAAAAGCATTCCAAACTGTATAGGCAGGCCCCAGTAAAACAGCGGATAAAATGTTAATTAAATGCTGGACCGGAAAAGCTTTGGCCACTCCCACTGGAATATAGATTAAGTGTCCTGTCATTGTTCCCAGAGCAATTAAAAGTGCCGAAAAGGTCAATTTCTTATTATCCATTCTAATCATCCTTTCAGAATTAAGTTAATATTTACTTTGATAATTAGTTTTAGTCATCGTCAGTTTTTCTAAGTTCTTATTTGACTTCTATTAAATCAGGACTTAAATATTATTTAACTAAGCTGCTGATCTACTATTTTCATCGCACAATAAGAACCACACATTGTACAGGCATCTTCTTCCTTTAAAGTCTGGTTGTGGGCTGCTCTTGATTCTTTTAATTTTTCTGGCGCCAGGGCCAGCTCAATCTGCTTTTCCCAATCTAATTTTTTTCTGGCGGCTGCCATCTGATTATCTCTCTCCTTTGCCCCCTTAACTCCTTTTGCAATATCTGCAGCATGAGCTGCAATTTTGCAGGCAATTACTCCTTCCCGCACATCTTCAATATCAGGTAAGCCAATATGTTCAGCCGGGGTAACATAACAGAGGAAATCCGCCCCCGCCGCTGCCGCTGCTGTGCCGCCAATTGCTGCTGTAATATGGTCATAACCAGCTGCAATATCTGTAACTAAAGGTCCTAACACATAAAATGGAGCCTCTTTGCAGAGTTCTTTCTGCAGTTTGATATTTGTTTCAATCTGATCATAGGGTACATGGCCTGGTCCTTCCACCATCACCTGGACTTCCGCCTCGCGAGCTCTATCTACCAGTTCACCCAGAACTAAAAGTTCATGGATCTGAGCTCGATCTGTAGCATCTGCCAGACTGCCCGGACGGAGAGCATCACCAAGACTTAAAGTTACATCGTTTTTATAGCAGATTTCAAGCAAGCGGTCATAATACTCAAAAAGTGGATTTTCCTGATTATTATGGAGCATCCAGGCTGCCATAAACGATCCACCCCGGCTGACAATATCGGTTACTCTTCCTTCAGCCGCCAGATGTCTTAAAGTTTCTAAAGTCAAGCCGCAGTGGACTGTAATAAAATCTACCCCTTCTTCAACCTGAGCTTTAATCACTTCAAATAATTCTTCAACTTTCATCTCAATTATTCCCCGTCCTGACTTAACTGTTTCTACAGCCGCTTGATAAATAGGGACTGTTCCGACAGGAACTTCAGCATTTTTTAGTATAGCTGCTCTAGTTTCTTTTATTTTATCTCCCGTAGAGAGGTCCATAACTGCATCTGCTCCAGCTTTAACTGCTGCCTCCAATTTTTTTAACTCAGCTTCAATAGAATCATAATCTTCAGAAGTACCAAAGTTAGCATTAACCTTAGTTTTTAAACCTCTGCCAAAGGCCTTTGCCTTTAAATTTTTGTGGTTAACATTTGCCGGTATAACAATAGTTCCTGCAGCAATTCCTTGACAAATAAATTCTGCAGCCACCCCTTCCTCCGCTGCTGCCATCCTCATCTCTTTACTTATTTCACCATTAATTGCTTTTGTCATTTGAGTCATTTTACTCAGCTCCTTATAATTTTGAAATTAATTTAGAATATTATATAAAAATCAGTTTAAAAATCATTGCAAAATAAAAACACAGCTCCCAATTAAGGAAACTGTGTTTTAAAATAAAGTAATCATATTAATAATCACTCCCCACAACTCCCTTCGCTGGTATTATCCAGATCAGGTTCTAAGGGTTAAAGCATCTGCTTTATCTCAGCCCAAGGGCTCCCCTGTTTCATTTATTAAATTGTACTGAGCTTTCTTTTATAAACGCATGGTCAGCTCAGCATTAGGGCATCGAGCCCGTCATACTCGCTTTCTTTTATAAACGCATGGTCAGCTCAGCATTAGGGCATCGAGCCCGTCATACTCGCTTTCTTTTATAGCAAATAAATAGATTTGCCTTAGCACATTGAGTGCGTCATTATTTTTTTTCTAGTGCCTTCATTACAATTATCAGCACAATATAAGTAATTATAGTAGTTGGAATCAAAAATGTCGCATTATAAATAGTAGAATAGGCCCAGACATTCTGACCCTCAGGTGCATAACTGCCAAAAAAGATAACTCCTGATAAAATGTGAACAATTAACCTTAAGGCCGAGGCCACTACCACTGCCCAGAACATTTTAAGAGGCTGGATAATCTCGTCTTTCCTGATCTTAAACATACCCGCTGCACCCAAAACCATATAAGGCAGAGGATAATCCATAATTAACTGAATCGGATGAATTATATAAGCTCCAAACATCAGCTGCAGCAGTCCATAGGCCAGACCACTAAACATTCCGGCTCCTACTCCCCAGCGGAAAGCAATCACTAAAATCGGCAGCATTTCTAAACTTATTGAACCACCCTGCGGCATCCGCCAGAGTTTAAGAAAATTTAAAACAACTGCAAGAGCAACAGCCACCCCAATTTCTGCCAGCATTCTTGTTGAAAATTTATTCTGCATAATAAAAACCCTCCTAATTTGTGAGGAACAAACCGGAGGGTTTAAGGTCTTTTTATTTTACCTACGCCTGCATTACCAGGATCAGGTAGTGGGTCGATGATTGCTCATCCTCTCAGCCTCCAGTTTGGCTCCCCGTTCTTTAATTTTTAAATCTAGTCATGTAGAAATTTCTATCTAGCTGTATTATACAATAGAAATTGAGATTAATCAAATGGGATTTTGATATTTTTTCCTTAGTTCTGAAAAACCTGTTCCCCATCTAATAATTCTGCACCATTTTTTCTTTCATTTTCTGCTTCAGCTCATAACCTTTATTTTTTGAACATTAAGCCCTTCTTAATTTCTCGACTTACTGTAGTTCTATGACAGTTATATACTTTATAACCCCCAAAATATTGAAATAGCAATTGGTACTATAACAGCCATTATTATTTCTAAGGGTGCACCTACTAGTACATAATCCCTAAATTTATAACCTCCCGGTCCATAAACCATTAAATTTGTTTGGTAGCCTACCGGGCTCGCAAACGAAGCACTAGCAGCAAATGTTACTGCTAAAACAAAGGCAAAAGGATTTGCTCCAATCTGATCTGCAGCATTTATTGCCACCGGAATCATAAGTACCACAGTGGCATTATTACTTATTATATCTGTAAGTAATGTAGTCATATAATAAAATATCGCCAAAACAATAATATCCGGTAAAAATCCTGCAATATTTAAAATCTGATTAGCTATAAACTTAGCAGTTCCAGTCTGCTCAATTGCAACCCCTAGTGGTATTAAACCCGCTAAAAGAAAAATAACTTCCCAATTAATTGAATCATATATTTCCTGTGGATCTATTAATTTTAAGATAACCATTGCTGCAACACCTGCTAAAGTAGCAATCGGAATCGGCAATATTTTAAGTGATGCCAAAATAATTATCGAAAAAGCGATTCCTACTGATAAAATAATATCTAAAGGCTTATAAGCAATAGTTTCTGTTTCATCCCTTTCTCTTATTATAAAGTTTTGATTTTCTTTTAGCCTTTCTATAGTATTTTCAGCAGCCAGTAATAGAAGAACATCCCCTTCTCTCAAATAAAAATTTTTAATATCAGTATGGGCAATTTCCCCTCCATGTCTAATTGCAAGCAAACTTGCATCATAACGATTAAGGAAATTAACATTATTTATAGTCCTGCCTTTCAAAAACGAGTTATCAGGAATAACTAATTCAATTACTTTTTGGCCGGTTATCTCGTTTTCTAATTGTGCCTGAGAAATTTTAATTTCTGGTAGAATAATTACCCCATTAATCTTTGCAAATTCTAAAACAGTTTCATAATCTGCTCTAATAACCAAATGATCATTTGGCCTAATTGTTTTTAATTCTAGAGGTTCCATATATTTTTCATTATTGCGATTTAATTGTATAATATCTAAATTCTTACCCTTATTTGACAATAATTCTCCTATATCCTGTCCAATTAAAGGAGAATTTTCAGCTATTTTTATTTCAGTCAAATATTTTTCTATCTCATATTCTTCTATATAATCTTTTAGATCATGTCTAATTCTTTCGGGTATTAAGCGGTGTCCAATTGTTATTAAATATAAAATTCCCACCACAAATACTACTATCCCTAATTTTGTGAATTCAAACATGGAAAAAGGATGGTTTATCAAGCGAGCAGATACCTGACTTCCTAAAAGATTAGTGGATGTCCCTAATAAAGTTAATGTACCACCCAGCATAGCAGCATAAGAGAGTGGGATTAACAATTTAGAGGGAGATACTTTTGTTTTTCTAGCTAAATCAGTCACCATAGGTATAAAAGTAGCAACTGTCGGAGTGTTATTAATAAAACCAGCAATAATACCTGTCAGTCCACTTATTGCAATCACTTGTTTTTTCTCATTATCACCAGTATATTTAATAATTTTATTTCCTAGAAATTGCATTGCTCCACTATTTTGAATTCCCCTACTAATTACAAACATTGCCATAACTGTAATTGTCGCTGAATTACTAAATCCTGATAAAGCATCCTCAACTGAGACCTTCGTCCAAAAATCAAGTATAATTAAAATAACTGGTATACATAAAGATATAACACCTATTGGAAGCGGCTCCCATATAAACATAACTAAAAGCAAAAATATTAATAAAATAATAATAAGTATTCCTTGATTAAAAGTTGGTGTACCTTCAATATTTGTCTTATTTTGACTTTCTTGTGCCTGTACACAATATGGTTGAAAAAAAACAAATAATAGAATAAGCAAAATGAATACTGCAGTTAAATAATTATTTTTTGTTAACATATTCATCTCCTCCTATTAAATTCAATATTTTTTTAATCAGCTTCTTTTTAAATTATTTTAGTTTTTTTGCAGCAGAATTTCTCATTTTATTTTAATAAATTTTATTTTATTTTTCAAGTACCTAAAAATATATTTCAATAAATTTTATCTTGTGTTTTTAGATGCTGCAGCTTACTGATCCTGCTCTCTGCCTATGCAAAATTAAATTATAAAATTCCTTTTTCAATTGAAAGTTTTAGGCTGGCCTGTTAAACTAGAAGCAAAGAAAAAAATATAATCCAGAATTGGGGTGAACCACCTTGCTAAATATAAAAAAATTGTTTAAAAAATACAGTGGGGATATGCTGAGCGGTTTAACCACTGCTACTATTGCTCTGCCGCAGAATATGGCCTATGCTTTAATTTTAGGAATTAATCCAATTTACGGAATTTACGCCTCTATTTTTTCAATGCTGACTGCCTCTATTTTCAATTTCTCCTCTTATGTAATTGTAGGTCCTACCAATATGATCACAGTTGCTCTTTACAGTAGTTTAAATAATTTCCAGGGCGAAAATTACCTCCAGGTTATCTTTCTAACCACTTTTTTAATTGGTTTATTTCAATTTTTACTGGTTAGTTTTAATTTAAGTGAACTAATTAAATATGTATCTCATCCTGTAATTGTAGCACTTTCACATGGTGCAGCAGTTTTAATACTCTTTTCTCAAATCGAAAATTTTACCGGAGTTGCTGTAAGTGGTTCAAATGTAATTACAAAAAGCTGGCAGTTTATTTTAAATTTTTCTGACATCAACTATATAAATATGGCTGTTGGTTTAATTACCCTACTTTTGATTTATACAATTCCACTACTAAAAAAAGAGCTGCCTGAATATCTTTTAACTGTTGTTATTATGACAATTTTAACAGCTGTTACTGGGGTTAGTAATTCTATACCTTTAGTTGGGGAAATACCTCAAAAAATAATTGACTTTAATCTAATTAATTTTGACTGGCATCTAATTGGCCAGCTTTATACCAAAGCATTTTCGATAGCCTTACTGGGATTAATTCAGACCATGGCTGTCCTGCAGGCAATCTCTTTAAAAACGGATGAAGAACCTGATTTCAACAGAGAATTTAGAAGCCAGGGGATCAGCAATATGGTAATTTCTTTTTTCAGTGCTTTTGCTATCTCAGCTTCTTTTTCCAATACTTTTGCCAATTTAAGTGCCGGAGCTAAACATAGGGTTTCTCAGTTTTTCTGTGCTCTTTCGATTATTATTTTCATATTATTCTTTAGGCCTCTTTTGGCCTATATCCCGGTCTCCGTTTTAGCTGGTCTGGTAATAGCAGCAGCTTTAGGAATTGCAGATTTTAAAGAGGTAATTAAAAACATGAAAACAACCAAGGGGGATGCCCTGATTTTCTGGTCCACCTTTACTGCCACAATTGTGCTGCCTAACCTTGACCAGGCAATCTATTTTGGGGTCTTAGTTTCTTTAGTTGTAGTTTTACAAATTTCAAAAAAAGCAGATATAGAAATGTTGTACTATGATAAAAAAGACGATGACCAGGGTTACCATCTCCATCATGTCCACCATAAAAAAGTTGATGAATCTGAAATTTCATCCCAGCAGGCAAGGGTTGTTGACCTCAAAGGAGCGGTTCATTTTAGTGCTGCTGATGATTTGAAAGATCAGCTGGAAGAATTTTTTGAACCAAATACAGATTTTATAATTAGGCTGAGAAATGTAAGAAGAATTGACATTACAATTATTGGAGTTTTAGAGGAATTCATTGATAAGGTGCATGAAAACGGTGGAGAAATAATGCTGACCGGAGTTAATGAGCGTTTACTTAAAATGTTCCGCAAAATTGGGCTGACTGATAAAGTAGGGGAAGGTAATATCTATCTACCTGAAACCGAATATTTTGCAGCCACCAATAAAGCACTGGATTTCAGCGAACATGAGCATGAAAAAAAGGAAAAAGAAACAGATGAAAATAACTAAACTCCCAACTCAAGCTGCATTAATTTTTAAAGCTGCAGTTCAAATTGGGAGTTTTTTTAATATTTAACTTTTAGTCTCTTAAGCTGTGACCCTGTTTTTGACTGACATAACGACCAAGTGAAGCTATTATACTGCCAATACACTGACGACAATCTCCTGCCTCTTCATTAACACATATTTTATCGGGATAAATCTGATACTGTTCTCGATATCTTCCATCTGTTACATTAGGCATAACTACATTGGCTCCTGCCTGCAGAGCTTTTTGGCGCCCTTCAGCATCAATAGTTCCCAGAGCAGTTGTCGCCGGAATATGTGCTAAAGGTAATAAAAGACGGCTCAAAGCAGTAAACTTCAAAGTCATCTCAGCTGTACCTCGATTGCTGCCTTTTAATGGTGTCTGCTGATGAGGAATAAAAGGACCGGAACCAATCATGTCAAGTTCTAAATCCTGACAGAGAAGCAAATCTTCGGCCATAATTTCTGGTGTCTGCTCCGGCAGACCAATTATAACTCCACTTCCAATTTGATAACCTAAAATCTTTAGATACTTTAAACTTTCAATTCTATTTTCAAAACTCATTCCTGGATGATATTTTTGATAAAGAACTTTATCTGCTATTTCATGTTTTAAAAGATATCGATCTGCTCCAGCCTCCCGCCAGAGCTTATAAACTTCAAAATCTCTTTCTCCCAAACTCAAAGTAACTGCCATCGCTGTAGTCTTTTTTATTTCTTTAATAATTTCAGCTATTTCGGCTGCAGGGTAATCATCTTCACCTGACTGCAGAACCACTGTCTGATAACCTAATTCAGCCGCCATTTGAGCAGTTTCAATAATTTCTTCTACCTCTAACTGATAGCGTTTGAGCTGCTGGTTATCTTTTCTCAATCCACAATAATAACAGTTTTGTTTGCAGTAACTAGAAAATTCTATGATAGCTCTTAAATGTACTTCATCACCACAAATTTCTTCTCTTTTTTGATCAGCCTGCTGCAGCAGATAATCTAAATCATTTATGTCTGCCGCTAAAATTTCTGCAATCTGTTCTTTATTTAATTCAGCCTCTATAAAAGCCTGATCAACTATTTTTTTTACTTTAAACTGATTCAACTAAACCACTCCTACAATTTCTTCTTGGTCCTGCTGCCAGAGTTCTAAAGCTTCTGGAAAAGGTTCCAGAGCTCGGTCCAGAATTCCGTGCAGCCAGGCAATACCCATTCCATAATTAATTACCGGAACCCCCTCAGCTTCTGCTTCTTTCAGCCTTGATAAAACTTCTTTGCGGTTTAACATACAGCTGCCGCAGTGCAGAATCACTGTATAATCTTTCAAATTATCGGGAAATTCTCTACCTGATACATGCTCAAATTCAATTTCAGGACTAATTTTACTGTGAACCCAATTCGGTATTTTGACTGTTCCAATATCATCCTGCTGGCGTCTATGAGTACAGGCTTCGGCTACCAGCACTTTATCTCCAGCTTTTAGTTTTTCCATTGCCTTTGCTCCCCTAACAAAGGTTTTTAGATCACCTTTATAGCGAGCAAAAAGAACAGAAAATCCTGTCAGTAATATATCCTCGGGTACCTCTCGGGCAACTGTTTCAAAAGCCTGAGAATCAGTAACTACAATTTTCGGGGCATTTTCTAATTTATCAATTTCTGATTTCACCTTTGTTTTTTTAGTTACAAGAGCAGAAGCGTCATGATCTAAAATATCTCTGATTGTCTGCACCTGTGGTAGTATTAGCCTTCCTTTTGGAGCAGCACTATCAATTGGGGTAACTAAAACAACAGTATCACCGGGGTCAATTAAATCTCCCATAATAGTCTGGCGGCTGCAGTCTTCCGGCATCTCTTCCGCAATCGTTTCTCTAATTAAGTCTATATTAATTTCCTGTTCTGCACTTGCTTTAATAAAATCGAGCTTAAATTTCTTTAAAAATTTATCAAAGTTTTTTAAAGTAGATATCGGCTCAGCTTTCTCTGCATCTTCCAAAAGCTCAATTTTATTCAGCACAACAATAAAAGGAATATCTTTTTCTTTAAACTCTCTAACTAAATCAGCTTCAAACTCGCCTGCCCCCTGAACCGCAGAAATAACCAGCAGGGCCAGATCAGTTTTGCGCATAATTTCTTTGGTCTTTTTGATCCTCATTTCTCCAAGCTCACCCTGGTCATCAATCCCCGCTGTATCGATCATCATCACAGGACCAATTGGCAGCAGCTCCATTGCTTTATAAACAGGGTCAGTAGTTGTTCCCGGCTGGCTGGAAACAAGGGCCAGCTTCTGATTAGTCAGTTTATTTATTAACGAAGATTTACCAACATTCCGCCTACCGAAAACTGCGATATGTGGTCGATCTCCCTTGGCTGTAGAATTCATTTTTCCACTTCCTTATTTATAATAGTTTCTTAACTTGAAATTAGTTACACTAAAAATCATCAGTAAAATAGAAACAATAATCTTACTCCCTTCTTTAATCTTAATTTGGAGCAGATCAGAATTTGATGCTTGAAATATTAACTATTCTAAAATGGTAACAACTTAAAATCTAAAGATATAAATCGTGCTCTCCCTCTGCAATTGCATCTAATTTATCAGCAATATTTGCTGCTAATTTGGGGTTATCTGCTTCCAATCTATCCATTAAATCTGATAAACATTGTTTACCATGTTTGCGGCTTGTTTCAGTTCCATAATCCTGTAAATATTCTTTAAAAGTAAGCATTGCATTGGGACGACAGAATTCCTGGATTTTTCCAGGCTTAGCCAAATCCATAAAATCTTTACCTGTTCGACCGAGGCGATAACAGGCTGTACAGAAACTAGGTATATAACCATCTTCAGCAATTCCACTAATTATTTCATCTATCGGTCTCAAATCATGCAGTGAAAACTGGGCCAGCTCTTCTTTATTCTTAGCTTTTTTATCATAACCACCAGGAGTTGTTCTGGAGCCAGCAGAAATTTGAGAAACACCATGTTCAAATAATTCATTTCTCATTTCTGTACTTTCTCTGGTTGATAAAATCATACCTGTATAAGGAACTGCCAACCTTAAAACAGCAACTAATTTTCTAAAATCAGCATCTGAAACAGGATAGGGTACTTCGTCTAAAGGAGTTCCTAAAGCAGGATTAAGTCTTGGTACTGAAACAGTATGTGGTCCCACACCCCATTTTTTGTCTAGATACTCTGCGTGAAGCAGCATTCCAATTACATCAAATTTATAATCATAAAGTCCAAACAAAGCTCCGATTCCTACATCATCAATTCCCGCCTCCTGAGCTCTGTCCATCACCGACAATCTCCATTCAAAATTACTTTTAGGACCTGAAGGATGTAATTTAGCATATTGTTTGCGGTTATATGTTTCCTGAAAACAGGTATATGTTCCAATCTCAGATTCTTTCAGCTTTTTGAAATCTTCAGTACTTAAAGGAGCAATTTCAGCATTAATTCTTCTAATTTCTCCCCCATTTTCTGTTTTAACATCATAGGCAGTTTTGATGCTCTCTACAACATAATCTAAATCAGTAATTGGTGCTTCACCGGTTAAAACAAGTAATCTTTTATGACCTTCTCTTTCTAACGCCTCAACCTCATTCCGAATTTCCTGCTGGGATAATTTTTTACGATCAAGCTGATTATTATCTTTACGAAAACCGCAGTAAAGGCAGTTATTAACACATTGATTGGCAAAATATAGTGGGGCAAAAATAACCAACCTTTTTCCATAAATCTCTTCTTTGACCTTTCTTGCCGCTTCCAAAAATTGATCAATTAAATCTTCATCTTCAACCTGTAATAAAGTCGCCGCTTCTACAGGGGTAATTCCATTAAGCTCCAGTGCCTTATCTATAATTCTTTGAACCTCTTTTTTATCTGGTGCTTCAGCTGCAGCCAAAATATCCTCAATCTTTTCATCAGTTATATAATCACAAATTTCAGTTCTGTAATTTTCTCCGAATTCCTCTTTAAAATAATTAACTTCACTCATATTTTTTCCTCCTATTTTTTTACATGTACGTTAGTTTATCTCTACTTAACTTCAACTGAAGTTAAGGCTGATTTTAAATTAACTCCAGGTAAACTTCCCAGCTGACCTGTCATTGCTCCAATTTCATCTGAAGTTCCCTCGACTATTAACGAGATCATTGATAAGCCGTGTTCAGCCGAAGGGATTCCCATCCGACCAATTATACAGTCCGCATTTTTACTTAAAATTTTATTTATCTGATTGCTTACTTTTTCTCTTTGTTCAACAACAACAGCAACTGAGCCAATTCTCTTCTTCATCTTCGTTCCTCCATTAGTTGTGATATATTTCTTTTGTACCAGGTACAAAAAGGCCTTTTTGTACCTGGTACCTATATATATATATATTTTGACATAGAAAGATCCCTCCCCTGATCCTCAGAAATCTCCTTAAATTCAGGAAGTGCTAAAATATGATATCCTTTCAGATAGTTAACCCAGCTGATCAGATATTAACTTTTAATTAATTATAACTCATTTTGGGAACTTGTTCAAGTTTTCACGTTATTTTATTTTTTAATTATTTTAATTTTAAGTATTTTGACGCTCCTCGGGGCAGACCCAGCGAGCTTTCTGCCGATAAAATCTATAACTTATTAAGACCTTAATTACCCCAGATAACAGCTATCAGCGCCTGTTTCTGAAATTATATTCTTGCTTTTTGACCTCAAATGTTGTAAAATTAAATAGGAACACTTTATTCTAAAAATATCTATAGTAAAGTGTTAAAGAATTAAATTAATTTAATTTAATACAAGAAGGGAGAAGTTATAATTTATGTTAAAAAGTAAAAACACTCTATTCATTTTAAGTGCTGTTCTTGTTTTTAGTCTTCTACTTAGTGGAATGGTTTCTGCACAGGAAACCACTTTCCTCTCAATTGCAACCGGAGGTACCTCAGGTACCTACTATCCAATTGGTGGTGCAATTGCCAAGGTCTTAAATGAAAATATAGATGATATGAACGCTTCTGCTCAATCAACAGGAGCCTCAGTAACCAACACCCGTTTAATTTACAATCAGGAAGTAGAACTTGCAATTCTACAGAATGATATTGCTAGCTATGCTGTCAATGGAGAAAGACAGTTTGAAGGTAATCAGGTTAACAATATGAGCGGTATTGCTTCTTTATATCCAGAAGTAATTCAGATTATTGTTCGTAATGATGCAGGAATCAAAAGTATTGCTGATCTTAAAGGTAAAAGCGTAGCCGTTGGTGCTCCTGGTAGTGGTGCTGAAGCTAATGCAAACCAAATCTTAAATTTCTTTGGTTTAACTTATGACGATATTCAAGAAGATTATCTCTCATTTGGTGAAGCAGCAAGTCGTTTAAAGAATAGACAGATTGATGCAGCTTTCTTAACAGCCGGTATTCCAACTGCAGCTGTAATGGATGTTGCTGCAACTCAGGATATTACTTTATTAAACTTCAGCGATGAAGATATTGCCTCACTAAATGAAAGTTATCCTTATTTAACCGGAGTTACCGTTCCGGCTGGAACCTACAATGGTTTAGATAATGATATTCAAACTGTAGCTTTAAAGGCTATTTTAGTTGCTGAATCAAGTTTAAGTGAAGAAGTAGTATATAATATTACTAAAGCAATTTTTGAAAATAGAGACACTCTAATTGCTGCTCATGATAGAGCTAGAGACATTACTTTAGAGGGTGCTAAATCAGGTATGACAGTTGAACTACATCCTGGTGCTCAGAAATATTATGATGAAGTTAAGTAATTTATTAAGACTATAAATGAACTAAGATTATTATAAGAATTAAAGATTAAGAATTAGAGATTAAAAATTAGATTTTAGACTAAGCTTAAAGTTTCATAAATCATATGTAGAAACTTTTAAAAAATAATATCAAGCCTCTAAAATCTACTTAAAGGAGGATAACCGGGTATTGAAAAATACCCGGCTCTCATTTATTATGAATAAAAACAAAAAATTTAAATTTTTTTTGCTTATAGTATCAATTTTAATTTTAATTATTTCACTCTCTATCTTCAAGGTTAATACTCTTCAGATTATTGATTATCAAGCAGATAAAATCATCTGGGAAAAAAAGCTGACAGATGGGGATAATTTTAGTATTAAATATTTACATTCTGTTGCGAAAACACCGGTAATTGAATTCTTTGAAATAAAAAATGGAGAAATATTACTGACAGGAACAGAATATCAGTCTTATGGAGCAGGGCTTCCCACTTCAGCTGGGCAGGGAAATTATATAACCGCAGATGGTAAATTTATAATAGAAAATATTAATCAACAGCTGCCGGAAATAATGCTCAGAGTTAGTGACTATGCTCAACATGAATTCATTTTTAATAATAAAACATTTAAATTATACGAAAAAGTTGAAACTGAAACTCTGCTCCAGATTAAGACTACAGCTTTTAGCTATTTGAGTTTTATCTTAAGGAGGTATTAAAATGGCTGAAAAAGAACATTTACAGGAAGATGAATTACTCAAAAAATATGACCCGACTACAGATTATCGGCATTATACCGGTTTAGCAGCAATTATAGTTTCTACAATTGCTGTAACTTTATCTTTGTTTCATCTTTATACTGCTGGGTTTGGAGTGCTGTTAGCCCTAAAACAGAGAGCGGTTCATCTTGGCTTTATTTTTACACTAATTTTTCTTTTATATCCAACTTTAAAACATAAAAAAGAAAATAAATTGTTATTAACTTTTGATATGATTTTGGCTTTAGCTAGTATTGCCATCTCATCTTATATAATAATTAATTATGAATCACTGGTTCATCGAGCCGGGATGTACACACAGCTGGATCAGTTTATGGCTATTTTAGCAATCATTATAGTACTTGAGGGTACTAGACGTGCTTTAGGCCCGGAACTGCCGGTGATTTCAATTCTATTTTTACTTTATGCTCATTATGGTCAGCAGATGCCGGGAATGTTAGCCCACCGAGGTTATTCCTGGTCTCGAATTGCAAGTCATATGTATTTTACAACTGAAGGTATTTTTGGGATACCACTTGGAGTATCCGCAACCTATATTTTCTTATTCCTACTTTTGGGAGCTTTTGCAAAAAGAACAGGACTTGGTGACTTATTCATTGATCTAGCCCTCTCTTTAACCGGTAGAACAACTGGTGGACCTGCAAAGGCAGCTGTTGTTTCCAGTGGTTTAATGGGTTCAATTTCAGGAAGTTCAGTAGCTAATACTGTAACTACAGGATCTTTTACAATTCCACTTATGAAAAAGGTTGGTTACAATTCCCAATTTGCAGCTGCTGTAGAAGCAGCTGCTTCTACAGGTGGTCAGATAATGCCCCCAATCATGGGAGCTGCAGCCTTTATTATGGCAGAATTTATTGGAGTTCCTTATGTGACAATTGCCAAAGCGGCTATTTTACCAGCGATTCTTTATTATATTACAGTAGGTTTAATGGTTCACTTTGAGGCAAAAAAGCAGGGCTTAGAAGGAATGAGCGATGATTTAATACCTAAATTCTTAACAGTCTTAAAAACAAGAGGACATATGATTGCTCCTTTGATCATTATTTTCTATTACTTATTTAAAGGATATACTCCTTTGAGAGCTGCATTTTTAGGAATCATTGTTTCTTATGCTTTAAGTTTTCTTAAAAAAGATACTCGAATGGGTCTGCAGGATCTGCTTGATACTTTAAGAGAAGGTGCAATTTCTGCGCTTGGTGTGGCAGCCGCCTGTGCAGCAGTTGGTTTTATAGTTGGAGTTACAACTTTAACCGGACTGGGCCTTAAATTTACAAGTCTGACAGTTGCACTTGCCAACGGCAACTTATTTATGGCTTTATTCTTTACTATGGTTGCCTGTACTATTTTGGGAACTGGTTTGCCCACAACAGCTACATATATTGTACTGGCAACAATGGCTGCTCCAGCTTTAACACAACTTGGAGTTCCAATTTTAGCAGCTCATTTATTTGTACTTTACTTTGGAGTTGTTGCAGACTTAACTCCACCAGCTGCTCTGGCAGCCTATGCAGGTGCTGGTATAGCGGGCTCAAATCCACTTAAAACAGGTTTAACGGCTGTTAGATTAGCAATTGCTGGTTTTGTGGTGCCCTTTGTCTTTGCCTATTCTCCCTCTTTGCTGTTAATTAATACTACAGCTGTTCAGGTAATTTTAATTACCGGAAGTTCAATTATTGGAGTTTTCTCGCTAGCAGCTGCTGTTTTAGGATATTTAAACAGAAAAACAACTATTATTGAAAGAATCTTACTGCTGGGAAGTTCTCTGGGTCTATTAATTCCAGGTTGGCAGTCAGATATAATTGGTCTTTCACTTCTCGGAATTGTCTTATATCTACAGTTTAGAAATAAGGATCTACCAAAACCTGCTGCAGCTTAACAAGCAGCAAAAAACCCTCTAAGTTTAAACTTAGAGGGTTCTACATTTAATCTTAATTTTATCATCCCAGGACGACTTTAATCAATAATTAAAATATCATGTGGATCATCTACAATAATTTGTGGACTCCCCTGATAGAGTTCTATTTTGCCTAAAACTTTAATTTTTTTATTTAAAATATATTCAGCAGGTTGGTAATCAAATTTATTTAAATTATGATTAAAAATAACTAAAGAAAGAGTGTCCTGATAGTTATCAGAAAAATTTAGGTAATTAATAGAATCTGCAGCTGCTGTATTAACAATCTTACCAGCTACAATTACCCTTTCTCCAATAAATGAAGCTGCCTCCTGAAAAGAAATCACGGGTAAATCACGTTCAAGCTCCAGCACCTGAGACCAGATGCCAAGCCGGGAAGCTCTAGCTTTTTTTACCGCCTGCTTAAATTCAGCTTCATAATAATCATTGGGCTCTACGATCATTAAAGAGGCATAACCATTTTCCAGCAGTTTTTGGTTAAAATTTTCTCCATCATGAATTAAATAAGCTAAAGTCCGACCATAATGATCTTCTTTCTCCTGATCAAATTCTAAAATTACATTTTCCCCGGTCAAATTTTCAATAGTAAATTTTCTTGCCTCTTCAGCATAAAACTCAGACTGATTATTTTCCCAATCAATTTCAGGGGTGTCAACTCCCAAGAGGCGGATTGAATCTCCAGCTGCAGTTTCAACAGTATCACCATCTATAACTCGCTCAATATATACGACATCTCCCCGCTGCTGATTACAGCCGACAGCTGCTAAAATTAATACAGTTAATATTGTTAAAAAAATTAGTGCCTTTTTCAACTTAAATCAACCCTTAATTTATTATTTTATTTAATCCAATTATTTTAAACTTACTGCTGATAACTGCTCAGAAATTTCTTTAAACGACCAAGAGCAATTTTTAGATCTTTTTCTGATGGTAAAAATACTATTCTAAAATGATCGGGCTGAGGCCAGTTGAAACCACTGCCCTGGACCAGAAGCACCTTCTCCTGAATCAGAAAATCTAAAATAAAACGCTCATCATTTGTAATATTAAATCTTTCAGTATCAACTTTTGGAAAAAGATAAAGTCCAGCTTCCGGTTTGACACAGCTAATCCCAGGAATATCGATTAAAAGTTTATAGGCTAGATCACGCTGTTCCTTAAGTCTTCCACCCGGCAGAACTAGATCATCAATACTTTGATAGCCGCCTAATGATGTCTGAATTGCGTGCTGTGAAGGAACATTGCTGCAGAGCCGCATTGAAGATAAAATTTTCAAACCCTCAATATAACTTTCAGCATGATATTTTTGACCACTAAGCATCATCCAGCCAGCTCTAAAGCCAGGAACTCGATGGGATTTAGATAACCCACTAAAAGTTACAATTAAAACCTCATCAGTTAATGTTGCAATTGAAGTATGCTCAGCTCCATTATATGTTATTTTCTCATAAATTTCATCACTGTAAACAATTAGTTCATTTTCCTTAGCAATCTCTATAATACCTTCTAAAATTTCAGTTGGGTAATTAGCACCAGTTGGATTATTAGGATTAATAACTACAATCGCTTTAGTCTTTTTATTAACCTTAGCTCTTATATCATCCAAATCTGGATACCATTTAGACTGCTCATCACAGATATAGTGGACGGCTTTACCTCCAGCTAAATTAACTGAGGCTGTCCAGAGTGGGTAGTCCGGCATTGGGATTAAAACCTCATCTCCATTATTTAACAGCCCCTGCATTGCCATAGTTATTAACTCACTTACTCCATTACCGATATAGATATCATTAATTTCTACATCCATAATCCCTTTTTTCTGGTAATACTGCATTACTGCTTTGCGGGCTGGAAAAATACCCTGAGAATCACAGTAACCCTGAGAATTCTTTAAATTATACATTACATCATGAATAATTTCGTCAGGTGCATTTAAGCCAAAAGGAGCGGTATTCCCTAGATTAAGCTTATAAATAGTATAACCCTCTTCTTCTAATCGAGTCGCTTCGTTAAGTACAGGTCCTCGAATATCATAACAAACATTTTCTAGTTTAGTTGATTTTTTTATATAATTCATCTTTTTTTCCTCCAATTCTGCTCGATACTCAATACTTAAAATTAATAACTGCTAAAGTTGTATTTCTTTAAAGTTGTATTCTTTCCTTTATTATTATACATCATCTCATCTGCTTGTTGAAATATATTATCAATATTTTCATCATCTTTGACCTTTATTGAAAATCCAATTGAAATTTCCAAACTTTCTACAAGCTGATTTCTATTATTATATTCTATAACATTAGCTCTTATTCTGTCAAAAATAATCTTTGCTGCTTCAAACCCACTTTCAGTTAAGATAATTGCAAATTCATCTCCACCAATTCTAGCAACAATATCTTCGCTTCTTGTTGATCTTTTTAAAATATCTGCAGCCGCCTTAATATATTGATCACCTTTATTATGACCATAATTATCATTAATAAATTTTAATCTATCTATATCAGCTACAAAAATAGTTATCGGAAGCTGACGTGAATTAGACAATCTATCTAACTCATTTTCAAAATAACGTCTGTTATATAAATCGGTCATCTCATCATGAAAAGAAAGATATTTTACCTCATCTAATAATTTTTTTAACTCATTATTTGTTTTTTCTAACTTTTTTTGAGTTTCGTTTAATTTTAAATGAGTATTTACTCGAGCCAATACTACTTCTTTTTGAAAAGGTTTAACAATATAATCTACCGCCCCAGCTTGAAAACCTTTTACTATATCTTTACTTTTATCAAGACCACTAATAAATATTATCGGAATATTTGCAGTTTTTTGATTATTTTTTAGAGATTTACAGACTTCAAAACCATTTAGATCAGGCATCATAATATCAAGCAAAATTAAATCAGGCTTCTGAGCTTTAACAAATTCTAATGCCATTTCTCCGCTTTTAGCTAAAGCAATTTTATATGATTTTTCTTGAAGAATATCACTTAAAATTTGGATATTAAATTGGCTATCATCAACTATTAAAATTGTTTTATTGCTATTCATTATACCACTCCTTATTCCCCATTTTTTTAGCAATTTTAAAATAAAGAACCACCTATAAATTACTTACCGGCAGAGGTTTTTAGATTTTTAATTTATATTATTGAGACTGTTTATGATAATTAGCGAAAAAATCGAGAGCAGTTTGAGCCATTACAGCTACTCCATCTTTTAAAACAAAATCATTAAATTTAAAATCAGCCTGGTGATGGTTAATAATTTCTCCCTCAGGAGCAATACCTAAAAAATAAAATACTGATGGAACCTGTTCACCAAAAAAGGAAAAATCTTCTCCTCCCATTTCAGCTTTTTCTCTTTCACGAACCCGATCTTTACCTAAAACTTTGGCAGCTGATTCTGACAATAACTTCGTCATCTCCGAATTATTTATTACCGGTGGATAACCGAAAACATAATCAAACTCATAATCTGCATCATAAATATCGCAGATATTTTTAATAACTTTTTCAATATTAGCAGCCAGCTGTTTTCTAATTTCAGGTTTTAAAGAGCGAACAGTTGCTTTTAAAACCGCTGTATCTGGAATAACATTATGGGTGCTGCCTGAGTCGAAATTACAGACAGAAATTACTGCTGATTCCAGCGGGTCAACTCTGCGGCTGACTATTTTTTGGAGAGTAGAAATGATTTCAGCTCCAATTGGAATCGGATCTATAGTGTTATGAGGCCGGGCAGCATGTCCTCCTTTGCCAATTATTTTTAAATCAAAATGATCAGGTGAAGCCATAAAAGGACCACTCTTATATTCCACTACACCTTCAGCAGTACTACCCCAGAGATGAAGTCCCAATGCCGCATCGACCTGGGGATTTTCAAGCACTCCTTCTTTAATCATTCCTGCAGCTCCACCTGAAGTCTCCTCTCCCGGCTGAAATAAAAATTTGAGATTACCTTCAAACTCCTGAGCCAACTCTTTTAAAACCACAGCTGTACCGATCAAAATTGCAGTGTGCCCATCATGACCACAGGCATGCATTACTCCCTCATTCTTAGAAATATATTCAAGGTCATTTTTTTCAAGCACAGGCAGTGCATCCATGTCAGCCCGAATTAAAAGTGTTTTACTGTTTTCAGCATTAGAATTTTTAAAAATAGCTGTAACCCCAGTTCCAAAAATATTTTTCCGAACCTTAAATCCTAATTTATGCATTTCAGCTGCTGCTAAAGCTGCTGTTTCCTTTTCTTGAAAGGAAAGTTCAGGATTTTGATGAATCTGATGTCTAATTTTAATTATTTTTGGCTCAATTTCTGCAGCTTTATTTAATATTTTTTGACTTATATCTAGTTCATTCATTAATTAATCATCCTCCAATCGGCAGCAGGCCCAGCTCTGCTTTACGCAAGAATATCATTATTAAATTAAAAATGTCAAATTTAAAAATATGCATAAATCTGCTGCCAGAGTAAAAGCACAGTCATAAAAATTGGAATCCAAAGCAGCTGTATAGTAAAATCCTGATAGACTAAATTATACAGCTTTTTAGAAGCATTAAAGATAGCATTGTAGAAAAATGCTTCAAAAATCTTTTCTGTATCAAACTTAACACTTTTGCGGCTTAAACCATAAACAAAATTTAAAAAAGCCTGCAGATAATTTTCTAAAGATAAATTATCCCTCACTTTAATCTTAAAGCCATTATTATTAACAAAAAGGTAAGCAGCCAGAGCCAAATAAATTAAACTATCCCTCAAACCGCTGATCAGATGAAAATCTTTATCTGCCAGGCTGGCTAAAACACCAGCTGGCATCTCCGGCCAAAAACTGACAACTATAATCCCTAATGTTCCGGTAATCAAAGCCAGCACATCTGCCGTGTAAATCTGATAGTGGTTAAATCCATGTTTTAAATCACTGAGAAAATTGCTATAATCCTGATCTTTTATAAAAATCCAATAAATAACTCGAGCCGCATATAAAAAGCTTAAAAATCCGAGTAAAAAGAAGACTGCTGTCACTAAGATACCTGGTGTCTGAGCAGACTTTATTAAGTATTTACTTTTATATCCAGCTGTGAAAACTACGGCTCCCAGGGAAGCAAGACTCATAATTGCTGCTGCCGAGGTTACAGGCCTGCGGCTGATCGCATCTTTAAAATCATAAATAATCCGGCTTCCGTATTCTTTCTGCCAGATACCGCTGCTGATAAATAAGGTTGTTTTTGCAAATCCATGGGCAATAATATGTAATACCGCTCCATAAAAAGCATATTTCCCACCAGTACCAATAGCCAGTGCAATAAATCCTAACTGACTAACTGTTGAATAAGCAAGCATAATTTTCAAATCAGCAGAGCGCAGTGCCTGCCAGCCCGCATAAACTATCATTGCTAAGCCAATCAAAAAGAGAAATGTATTCCCACTTTCCATTGGTATTATTTTAAGTAAGAATATATAGCCGAGTTTAACAACCCACCCTGATAAAATAGCACTTACCGGAGCTGGAGCCTCCGAATGAATTGGGGGCAGCCAGAAATGAAATAAAAAGAGACCGCTCTTCATTCCGATACCCATAATCAAAATAAACTGCAGGGGAACAGAATCAATTGCTCCAATTTGAGAATAGCCAAAAGCATTTGCAGCTAGTGCTCCAAAAAGCAGGATACTGCTGCCGCTGAACTGGATCACAAAATATTGTCGGACAAGTTTCCAGTCACTCCAGGCAAGCATAAAGGATGTTGTTAAAGTTACTAGTTCCCAGGCAAAAAGAAAGAAAAACCAGTCTGTAGTTAAAATTACAACTAAGGCACTAAGCAGATAAAGTACTGTTAAACTGTAATACCAAAACTTATTTTCTTTTATATAATTCCAGGCCGCTAAAGCTGTCATCAGAGTTAAAATAACTCCTACTTCAGCCAGCAGTGGAAAATAACTATCAAATTGAAAACCTGCAAGAAACTGCTGCCAAATAACAGCCATAGTTTAGCCTCCTAACACTAATTCTATATATCGCTCAACATTCATAATACTATTAATTGACATTTTTAAAGGTAAATCAAAAAATCTAAAACCTACCCCAAAACCTATAATTATGGCAGCATAGGTATAAGTAATAAAACTTACAATTTTTTCTCTGTATAAAACTGAAAGTAAGGGCCTGCTGAATACCTCTTCCTTTAAATCGTCTTCTGTTAGTTTTACCTCTTCAAAACCTTTGGCTATATAGCGCAGATAATAAATTACAGCAGTTAAACTACCAAAAATTACTATAAAGGCCCCAAAATAACTGCGGGCTTCCAAAAAGGCCATTAAGACATACCATTTACTTGCAAAACCTAAAAGCGGCGGCATACCGATCATACTTAATAATAAAGCGATAAAGGCAATAAATACTGACTTATTTCTAAGCCCCACCCCTTTAAAATCTCCATAGGCATGAGATCTTGTGTACTGCAGCAGATAACCACAGGCTACAAATAATCCTGCTTTCATAAACATATGACTTATTATATGGAGTATTCCTCCATAAAATCCAGCTTCTGTGTTTAATAAAATAACAGCCGTAATCATTCCAATATGACCAATACTTGAATAACCCAGAAGACGTTTAATATTATTAGACTGCAGGGCAAAAACATGACCTAAAAAAGATGAGAATAAAGCTAAATCAATTAAAAATATATTTAAATTCAAAGAAGTAATTACCTCAAAACCAATTACAGTCCAGAAAATCCTAATAAAAATATACAAATAAACTTTGGATAGAATACCTGATAAAACAGCTGTAACGGGTGATGGTGCTGTATCATAACTTTTAGGAAGCCAGAATAAAAATGGGAAAATACCCATTTTAATTAAAATAGAAGTCAAAAATATAGCAGAAATAAAGAGCTGAATTCCACTTTCTAAATCAGCAAAATTTTGAGCTACTGCAGCCATATTTAAAGTTCCTAAATTGAAATAAACTACTAATACTCCCAAGAAAAATAATAAACCTGCTAAAACATTATAAATTAGATATTTTATTGCAGCAGCACTAGCCTCTTCGCTTCTTTTAAAACCTATTAAAGCACCAGATGTTATAGTCAGCATCTCTATAAACACATAAATATTAAATAAATCTGCTGTTAATAACGCGCCCATTGAAGCGGCTGCAATCAAAAAATAAAGCACATAGTATTTACCTTCGTGGTGGCCGATATAACCTATAGAATAAATCACTACCAGAAAAAGACTGACAGCAGTTATCACAACAAACAAAAGGCTTAGACCATCCATTGCCAGTGTAATTCCTAAAGGAGGACGCCAGCCTCCCAGAAAATACTGCAGGAAAAAATCTCCATTTCTAAAATTATCTAAATTACCAGTTATGATAGTTATAATTAAATATGATTCCAGTAAAACTCCAAGCAAAACGAAAAAACGCCTTAATTTAGCATTAATTAAGTCTATTAATGGTATTAAAAAGGCCGTACCTAGAGGAACTAAAATCAAAAATAAAATTTTAATATCCATCAATCAACCTCCCAGAACAAGCTCAATATATTTTTCCGGATTCAAAAGCTCAAAAATTGCTGTATTAATCGGCATTTCTAAAATTTTAAAACCCAGACCAAAAATAATAATTAAAATTGTAAAAATATAAATTACACTTTTCATTTTATTAGTAGAGCTGAAAAATCCTTTCAAAGAAAGAAGCTCTTCCTTGATTGACTTTCCATCCTCTTTTACTGTCTCATAAGCATGGGAAATATAGCGGAGATAATATATTAAAGCTATTATACTCCCAGCTGCAGCGACAAAAGCTCCAAAAAAATGTCTGGCTTTTAAAAAAGCTAAGAGCACATACCATTTACTGACAAAACCAATCAACGGCGGCATCCCAATTGTTCCCAGACAAATTATGATAAAAGCTGCAAAAACCAGACGATTTGTATGACCAATACCCCTTAAATCATTGATATTGTGTGATAAAGTTGTCTGGAGCAGATAACCACTGCTTAAAAAGAGTCCGGACTTCATCATTAAATGGGCAGTGATATGCAGCAGGCCGCCATAAAAGGCTGCCTCAGTGTTTAAAAGCAGCACAGCCAGAATCATTCCAATATGGCCGATACTCGAATAAGCAAGCATTTTCTTTAAATCATCAGCCTGCAGAGCAAAAACATGTCCAATTAAACTGGAAACCAAAGCGAGATTCAAAACAAAGTCACTTAAGTGCAGCTCTACTAAAAAATCAAAGGCAATCATTGTCCAAAATAATCTCATAAATATATATAAATAAACTTTCAATAAAACCCCTGATAAAAGAGCACTGATGGGTGCTGGACAGGCACTGTGGGCCCGAGGCAGCCAAAAATGAATTGGGAAAATACCAAGCTTAATTATTAAAGCAAGTAAAAAGAAAATAATAATTGTCAGCTGCATTGGGGTTGAGATTAAAGCAAATGATTCAGCAACTGCAGCCATTTTTAAAGTTCCCAAATTAAAATAAATTAAAATCATACTTATAAAGAAAAATACTCCCCCGGTGATTCCATAAAACAAATACTGCATTGCAGCTCTAGTTGTTTCTTCAGTTTTTTCGAAAGAAATCAATGGAGTAGTAAAAATTGTAATTGCCTCAATAAAAAGATAGAGAGTAAATAGATCAGCAGTTAAAATGCTGCCCTGAATTGAAGCAAGTACTAAAAAAAATAAAGCAAAATATATATTTTCCTTAGCGGTTATGTATTGAGTTGAAAAAATAACTATCAAAAAAATTGCTGAAGTAACGATTAAAGAAAAAAACAAACTCAAGTTATCCATCGCCAGGTTGATCACAAATGGTGTATCAGTATAGCCTAAAGTATACTGCAGAAAAAAATTAGAATTTTTAACAGCCTCAAAATTTAAGACAAATAATGAAATAACAAGAGCCAGCTCAATTCCAACTCCCATAACAGCTATAAAATTCCGGGAATGGCGATTAAAATTAGTGCTGAAGCACATAAAAACTGCTATCAGTACTGGAAGAACAGTTAAAAGGATTAACTCAATATTCATCAAGCTCATCAGTCATTCAACTCCTCTATTTGATCCCGATCAATAGTTCCACTAAACTTATTTAATTCAATGATCAGTGTCAAAAGCAAAGCAGCAGTACTAGCTCCAATTACAATCCCGGTTAGAGTTAAAGCCTGAGGTACAGGGTCATTAAATTTCCCCATAGTTTCACCAAATTTGTGAATTGAAACCTCACCACCGATATCTGAAAAAGAAATAACCCAGAAAAAAATAGCTGCTTCCATTAAGTTGAGCCCAATCACATTTTTGATCAAATTTGTTTTCATTATTAAGGCATAAAAGCCCAGCATAAAGAGGATAATAAAAATTAAATTAGTTAGCATTAAAAATCCTCCTCAAAAGTTTTTTGAATCATACTATAAAAAATAATCGCTAATCCGGCTCCAACTTTAAAACCAACTCCAATATTAATATAAGGAATACTTCCAGCAGAAATTAATGTTCCTCTCTCTGCAGTTAAAAAACCCAGATTTTTTAGAAATGCACCTTCCATAACTATTCCAGCAAGTCCAATCACCAAAAAAGTTAAAGCCCCACCAGTTTCTAAAACAGTTTTAGTTTGGGGACTATAGCGCCTATAGTCAAAGGCACTACCATAAACAATACTAAAAATTATTGAAATAGCTGCTAAGATTACTCCTCCCTGAAATCCTCCCCCAGGGCTTAAATGACCGTGAGTAATTACATAAAAACCAAATAAAGCAATAAAAGGAGTCATAATTCCTAAGGTTCGCTTAACAATAAAAGAAAGACCCTTTGAGGAAACGGGCAGCATCTTGCGGGATAAAATTAAAACAATTCCACTTACAGCTCCAAAAATAACAGTACTTTCTCCTAAGGAGTCAAAGGCTCTGTAATCATAGAGAACTGCTGTAATCAAATTAAGCGACCCAGTGTCATGCAGACCATAAGTAATGATATAATCTGAAATACCTTTTTCTAGGTCTTGATATCCAGGCAGCAAAGAAAAATTATAATAAAGAGCAAAAGCAGCAGCAGCCAAAACTGCCGTAATTAAAGTTTTTTTCACTAATTTGTTCATTATTTACACCTCCAGCTGAACTTTCAGTCGGAATCACTATGTCTGATCTGACTGATAGCACTCATAAAAATAGCTGTATTCAAACCAGCACCAATTACTGCTTCTGCTAAAGCAACATCTGCTGCTTTATGCAGTAAATATAATGCAGTTAAAATCAAAGAAAATATAGATAAAAAAATTATTGATATCAATTCCTCATCAAAACGAACAGTCATTACAGCTGAAAAAACTAAGAAAATTAATAAAATTATCTCAAGAATGTTCATCGGAATCTCTCCCTAAATATTCAGAATAGGCATCGATCTCATATTCTTTTGGTAGAGCAATTTTTCTCTTATAAGATGCACGTGCGATAGCATGTGTTGCCATCGGATTAGAAAATAGAAAAAAGAGTCCAATCATCATAATTTTGATACTCAAGAAAAATTCCCAGACATAAATTGCAGTTCCAATTGACATTAAAACAGCAGACATTGTTAAAACCACAGCTGCCGCATGCATTCTAGTATAAACATCCGGGAAACGTAAAAGTCCCAAGACAGTTACCACAGCAAAAGCTGCACTTGATACCATAAAAAAATAGGAGAATATTAATCTAATTGTCATTATCTATACAGCTCCCCGTGTTCAAAGTATTTAGCATAAATTAACATATCAATAAAAAGCAGCACTGCATATGCCAATACTATATCAACTAATAAAAACATATCATATTCCAAAGCAATCATCAGCATCACCATTGACATAAAAATACCTATTGTATCAGCGCCAATTAGCCTATCTGTGATTGTAGGCCCGATTACTACTCGATAAGATACAATAAAAGACAAAACAGAGAAAAATACAGCAAGGCCAATTATCATCTGAAAATCACCCCTACCCAGCGCTCAAAGCGAGCAATTATTTTCTTTTTCAGATCAGCCTCTTCCACTGTTTCTACATCAATCCAGTGGATATAGTAAGACTTTTCGTTTCTATCGTAATCGAGAGTTAATGTACCTGGAGTTAGTGTAATTAGGTTGGCCAGAAGAGTTAAACCAGTAATATCTGTAAGTTCAGTCTTAACTTTTACAATTCCAGGATTGAAGGAAGGATTTTTTTCAAAAACATGTTTGGAAACTTTTAAAGCAGCCGATATTGCTTCATAAAAAAATACAGGAACAAATAATAATAAAAGAGCCAGCTTTCTTAAATAGTGATACCAGGGAAGCCTTCGATGAACTTCCCTGAATAACATATCACTAAAAAAGAATGTAACTAATAATGAAGCTGCACTGCCTATTATTAAAATATCTACCGTTATTTTTCCTGCAAAGATAAACCAGACAATTAATAAAAAACCAAAGGCAGATAATTTCTGCAGCATTTAAGCACCTCCAATATTATTTTAATGCACTTTTATAAATCTTTAGTACATCTTCAGTATCTAATTCAACAAAACTACCTATTGAACCATTTTCTGTAGCTTTTTCAGCCATCTCTTCCAGGCGATCTGCTGGAATATCAAGTTCTGCTAGAGTTACAGGCATTCCAATATCACTGAAGAATTCCTTTGTCTTTTTAATCCCCTGCTGAGCTGTCCACTCCAGATCTTTAAAATCAGGATCAACATCCCAAACTCGATGAGCAAATTGAGCAAAACGCTCTAAATCATGCTGATAAACATATTCCATCCAGGCTGGGAAAACAACTGCCAGACCTGCACCATGAGCAACATCATAAATTCCGCTTAATTCGTGTTCCATACCGTGTGAAGACCAGTCTTCTTCTCTTCCCGTTCCTAGAAGACCATTGTGTGCATTACTTCCAACCCACATGATCTCAGCTCTAGCAGCATAATCTTCATTATCTTCTAGAACCTTAGGTGTATTATTTATAATTGTTTTTAAAGAAGCTTCAGACAAACGGTCTGTATACTCTACATTATCTGTATTGGTAAAATATCTCTCCATTATATGGGCCATAATATCAACTGCACCACAAGCAGTCTGATAATCAGGTAGAGTAAAGGTAATTTCAGGATTCATAATTGCAAACTTAGGTCTAATTAATTCAGTCCCGATACTTCTTTTATACATACCATCCATCTTAGTTACTACTGAGCTGGTACTTGATTCACTTCCAGCTGCTGGAATTGTTAATACTACCCCGACAGGTAATGCTTCTGTTATTTCAACATTATTATAATAAAAGTCCCAAACATCACCATCATAAAAATAACCAACAGCAATTGCCTTGGCGGAGTCAATAACACTTCCACCACCAACAGCTAAGATGAAATCAACACTTTCTTCTTTAGCCAGTTCAATACCTTTATGAACAAGTGATAATTTAGGATTGGGTTCAACCCCTCCTAATTCAACATATTCTATACCTGCTTTTTCTAGAGATTTTACAACTTTATCATAGGTTCCATATTTTTTGATACTGCCTCCACCATAATGGAGCAGCACCTTAGAGCCATGCTTGGCAGTATATTCACCAACTTCTTCCTCTGTTCCTTTACCAAAGACTATCTTTGTTGTATTCTGATAAATAAAATTTTGCATTTAAAAAACCCTCCTCTTAGAGTAAAAGTTTCTAATTGATCAAGCTTTTGTTAAATTAAATTTTTATAGTTGAAAATGTTTTCACTTTATAAATAACTAACTTCATAAATAACTAACTTCATAAATAACTAACATCTAAATTATATCATAAACTTTTTACATAATTCCATCAAATATGAAAATTAATTATTATTTTTTTCTTCAGAGTTATTTTGAGATTCAGCTTTTTCCTGGTTTTCTTCAGTATTTTCTAATTCTTCTTCTAAGATATTATCACTAAATTCTTCAACGCTTTCTCCAAATTCTTGAACTCGATTAAAGAACTCAGCCAGCATTTCAGCCCGATCTGTAATATAACCATCTGCACTGAACCAGGAAAAAATCTTTAACTGCCAGGAACGATTAATCACATATGGGAAAACAAATAATCCTCTTTTATGAGCTGCACCAATATACCAAGGAAAGCTGACATGTCCTTTAGGTCCAATTCCATCTGCAGCTTCTTCTGTTATGTCTAACCAGCCCTGCCAGCGCCTGGGAGAAACAAAATTTCTTTTGGTTAATAAAATTCTTGGTGAGTCAGGTCTTAAATCAGCCAACCTTTTTAGACTTGCTGGTGAAAAAGAAAGAAATAAAATACGCGGTGCTTTAGTTTCTGTTTCATAAATTTCTTTTTCTTTTAGAAGATCTACAATTTCCTTTTCAATTCCATCATACAAATAGGGACTCTTAAGTTCTAAAGCGAGACCAATCCCTGTTTCAATGGGATCGACAAACTCCAATACCTGTTCTAAAGTCATAATTGTCAGGTGGCTGTAGCCATCACTTGCCCTTTCTGGATATTTTACATTAAACCAGGCTCCATAATTTAAAAGCCGTAATTCGTTTAAAGTAAAATTCTGTAGATCATAATTTTCCCGATCTGGGAACATAGACTTTACATTTGTTAAACGCAATAAATTTGTGTCATGAAAAATCACCAATTTCCCATCTTTAGTCCTCTGAACATCAAGCTCAATATAATCAACGCCACTCTCAACCGCTTTTTTGACAGCTGGCAAAGTCGACTCCGGGGCACTATATGATGAACCGCGGTGGGCTACAAGAACTGGATAATCAAAGTTATGTTTTTCTATAATTTTTTTTCCTAATTTAGAAGGACGAATTAAATAATAGAATTCAAAATAGACGAAGGCAAAAATTAAGATTATAACTGTGATAATTATAATTAATTTAATCACTCCACCTCCTTAAAAATCTTCCCCTGATTAATCATAAATATATTGCGCATATAGTTTATTATCTCTGTTAATTCTTCAATTTTTTCTTGAGAAATTTCTATTTCTCTTTTTTGATTTTTTAAATATCCAACTTTAAGCAGTTCTTCAATTTCTTTAATATAAAGTTGACCATCTTTTAATACATGAGGAGTTTCATGCAGAAATAATATTGGATCTTCCTGCTCTAAAAATAAGGAGCGCCCAACAAATTGATCCGGCAGTTCCTGAAAGCCTAATAAATCAAGAACAGTTGGAGCAATATCAGTTGTAGTCCCCTCACGGCTAAATATCTCAGCCTGCAGTTGGGGATGTTTAATAAATAATGGAATATGGTATGGAGTTTTAACATTACGCCAGAGGGTAAAATCTCGTCCAGATTCATATTCCATTGTTTTAATTTCAGATTCATGGTCAGAGTAAATAACCAAAAGTGTATTATCCATTATTCCTGCTTCTTCTAATTTATAAACAAAATTCTGTAGTGATTTATCTAAAAAACTGATAGATTTAAAATAATTATGAACTAAATTATTGTTGACTTCTGCAAAATCTTCAACTGCAGCTTTCGGATAAAAATTAAAGGGGGTATGACTTGTTAAAGAAATTAAATAGGCAAAAAAAGGTTTATCCGCTGCTGCAGCCTCTTTTATTAATTCAGTTGAGGCATCAAAAAAATCATAATCATTAATTCCAAGTCCTCTCTCTTTAGAAACCGGAAAAATAGTTTCTCGAAAGTTTCGCTGACTGTAAAAATGGTCAAAACCTAAATCTGGATAAGCTTCAGCTCGATTGAAAAAATCACGATCATTATTGTGAAAAGCAAGTGTTTGATACCCTCTTTTTTTAAGCAGTTTTGGCAGAGAATGAAAACCACTTAAATCAATATCTCTAAAAACATAGCTCCTATTAACCGGATAAAGTGAAGTTAGAGTTGATAAGTCAGCATCAAAACTACCGTTAACCTTTTGTGCATAAAAATTTTCAAAATAAAGGCTTTCTGCTTTTAAACTATTTAAAAATGGTGTGACCGGCTTACCCTGCTGTTCATAGTCAATTATTTTAGCATCAAGTGATTCAACCTGAATTAAAATAACATTTGTATTTTTGGGTAGAACTTTAAATCCACTTAACTGTTTCTGCTTTTGATAATAGGGTACATCCTCCAATTCGGGTCTGGGCTTTTCTTCGCTGCGGGTAAAATAACTGTAGGCTTCCATAGTATATAAAGGAAGAATTCCATAAACTGCAGCCAGGTAAGAACTGCCCGATTGATAAAGCTCAGCCGGACTGAAATCTCCCATAATTAAACTTCCTGCAGCAACCTGAGTCAATAAAAGCAAAACAATTACGGCAAAAACCATTATATTTTCATTAGGTAAGACCTTAAAAGAATGGCTCCATAAACCAAAATTAGTTATTGATCTTAAATCAGGCAGAGAATTCAAACCAAACAATCCCAGTAGAGCAAGATCTAAAATTATAATCAAATCTCTAAATTTGAAAATATGAGTGAATAAAACCTGGTACATCGAAAAAGTTCCGGTTCCCTCCCCTGCAATAAGGTCACTAATGCTCAAAAAATTACCGAAATAGCGGTTGTACCAGTAATTAACTACAAAGAAAAATGAAAAAAGAAAAACCATGAAAAACAACCTCTGTCTTATCTTTTTTGAAATAAGCAGAGGCTCTACAAATTTTAAGTAAAAAATCACAAAAAATAAATTTCTAATTGTCAGCGCTGTCAGTGAAGGAGCATAAAAAATCTGCAGCATCAAATAATTGTATTTTATTATAAATGCCAGAAAAAGCATCAGCGACAAATACTGCAGTCTTTTTTCTAATCTATAATTATCAAGCACTTAAACTCCTCCCACCTCTTTGATAATAATATCTTTTCGCTATAATCATATCAGAAAATCAATTTAATGAAAAGTAATTTTTTAACACAATAATGGCAAAGAGCTTAAGAATTAAAACTCAAATTTATCTCCTACCGATCCAAGCCGAACTCTGCTCCCAAAGGCTTCCTTGAATTTTACTGCTGCTGTTCTACCTGTACAGTGAATTGGTACCAGTAAATTAAAATCTATTTTAGAGAAATATTTTATTAGTTCCTTTATTTTAGCTGTGCTGGCTCTTTTTAAATGCATCCCCCCAATAATTGCTGCAATTTTTTTATCACCAACTTCAGCCAATATTTCATCAATAATGTTTTCTACACCTTTATGACTGCAGCCTAAGAGAATAACAATTCCTTTTTTAGTTTCAAGATATAGAGAAGTATCATCAGCAAAGGGATCAACTTCTTCTCTGCCATCTTTTTTGATTACATACCTAGAATTTAAATAACTCTCCTTTGGAGCAGGAATAACCCCAGTATTATAAATACCTGCCGCTGCTGCACTTGTGGTTTCAGCTGCTGCAAAATTTTTAAGATCTGATTTCTTAATTGTAGTACCAATAAATTCTAGCTTTCCCTCAACCTTTTTGTATTTAGGCAGAAAAACACCACTGTGAGCAAAAACTCGAATTTCTGGATTCAAGTCCAGTAGATCCCTTAGACCACCTATATGATCATTATGACCGTGACTTAAAAAGACCGTATCTACAGTTTTTAAATCAAGCCCCAGTTTTTCAACATTATGAAAAAGCACTTTCCCCTGACCGGTATCAAATAAATAATTTTTTCCATTATACTCAAAATAAAGAGCAAGCCCATGTTCAGCCAACAAAGACATTTTTTCCACATTATTTTCCGCTAAGATTGTAATTTCTAATTCTTTAACCACTGTTCTGACCCTCCTTTGGGCAAATCATCGAGGTTTACAAGCAGACTTTCACTCTATCACCTCAAAAATTTTATTTAAATTTAGTTATTAGCTTATGTTCATTATCTTCTCTTTAAAAAAGATCATTCCTGCCTGCTTTTTAAAATAATCTTGATCCAAATCTTTTATTTCAGCTATAAAAAGGATTTTAATTTAAAATCTAGAAGTTATATAATAATTAGAAACAAATATTATTAATTGGAAACAAACAGATTGATTTCTTAAATCATGAAGGAAGGAAAAAATTATGGATAAGAAAAAGATTGTATTTTTAGCCTTAACAGCAGTACTTTTACTGCTTTTTTCTCTTACCTTTAATATAACAGCTCAAAACTTAAAAATTCATTTTATAGATGTTGGGCAGGGGGATTCAATTTTAATTGAGGAACCAGGTGGTCATAATATTTTAGTTGATGGTGGTGACCGAGCAGATATAATTGCTGCTCAAATAATTAATTATTTAAAAGATCAAAAAATTAAAAAATTGGATTATCTAATCAGCACTCATCCACATGCTGATCATATAGGTGGCTTGGTTGATATTATGGACAGCTTTGAAGTCGGATCTGTTTTAGACAGCGGTAAAATTCACAGTTCTAAAACTTATGAAAATTATTTGATCAAAATTGACCAGGAAAATATCAGTTTTGATACCCCTCGACAGGGAGATAAATTTAAAATTGGAGAAGTCGAAATCCATTTTCTGCATCCAGATCAAAGTCTTGATCAATACGATTTAAATAATTCTTCACTGGTTTTCGTCTTAAAATATGGACAGCAAAACTTCTTATTTACAGGAGATATTGAAAAAGAAGTAGAAAAAGAGTTATTAACAGAAAATCCAAAGCTAAAAGCAGATATAATTAAGGTTCCACATCACGGCAGTGATACTTCCAGCTCAGCAGCTTGGGTAAAAAGTTTAGAGCCCAAAACTGCAGTAATTCAAGTTGGTGGTGATAACAGTTATGGTCATCCTAAATCAAAGATAATTAAACTATACCAAACTGAAGGCGCCAATGTATTTAGAAACGATTTAAATGGAAACATTGTAATTACAGCTGATGGTAGAAATCATACCGTAAAAGTAGATAGAAGTTCGGATAATATAATGGTTGGGACAGAACTTGATTCAAAAAATGATAATGCTCCAAAAACAGAAACAGCATTAATCAATATTAATTCTGCTGAGGCTGCTGTTTTAGAAAAACTCTGGGGTATTGGCCCGGCAACAGCTAAGAAAATTATCAAATATCGAAACAGTCATGGTCCTTTTAAAAAATTGGAAGAAATTAAAAATGTTGATGGAATTGACGACTATAAATTTGAGCGCTGGCAGGACAAAATAACTATCAATTAATTTATTTAGATGGTAAGACCACTGATGTGGAGTAATTAGAAAAATTAATCTAGATATAATAACTACTAAAGCGAAGGGATGATCTAATGAAAGTAACAGTTGATAAAATTGAAAACGGAAAGGCAAGACTTTTAATTCGACCTCAGGAAAAAGAAGATTTTTTTCTACCTCTATCTGAGCTCCCAGAAGCTGTAGAAGAAGGGAGTATCTTAGAAATAAGTTTTGAATTAAAAGAAGATGAAAAAAAAGCTGCCAAAAAAAGAATCGGCAGCCTCTTAGATAGGTTAAAAAAGAAAAATAACTAATCTTGATATGATACTTCCAAAGTAGACAGTCTATTTTAATTAGACTATCTATGCAATTTTATCATCTTTACTGATTATTTTAGTTTTATTTTCAGCCCGAGCTGCTCCGGTAAAAGTCAAAGCTAAAACTAAAAACAAAGTCATAACAAACATTAATTTTCTTGATTTTTTTGATGATTCAATAATTTAATATATATAATCAACTTTTCAATTATTTGTATTTTAATTTTTTTCAAAAAATGTTGACAATTTAAATATAGATTGTTATAATTATGATGGAATGTGATAAATATAACATTAAATTTCAGCTAGAAAATTAATGTTTATCACTAAAAAATACCAAGGGGGAGTAAAAAAATGAAAAAAGTTTTAGTATTATCATTAGTATTAGTCTTTGTTCTTTCATTATCTTCTATGGCTTTTGCAACAACCCACACACTTGATGTTGTTGGTGGTGGAGAAAAGCAAGAAATTTCAACCGGCAGAACTGTTGAAGATTATGTAAATGCTTTAAAAGAATTGGTAGATGCTGATAGAGCTGGGGATATCTTCTATCCCGAAGAAGACGAAGTTAAGTATCTTTTTGTACCTCTTTACAAAGAGGGAGAACTTATTGGCTATGGTAGCTGGGTAAATACAATTATTTATTCTCACCCGGAAGATTTTATTGCAGTATTAGGTATGGCTAATAATTCTAAAAGTAAAGAAAGTATGGCTGTAATTAAGAAATGGAAGCCACTTGATGCCAATGATCATCATCCAGAAATGAAGCAAGAAGAGTTTTTAAGCAGATATTATGGTATGAGTCTTAAAACTTCTTTCGAACCTGAAGTAGATATTGTTGCCGGATCAACTATTTCCAGCCACACATTCTTTTTTGAAATGAAAAATATGCTGCTTGTCTTTGAAAATTTCGGACCAGAAGCTGAGTAAAATTTACTGAGTAAAATTTATTATAAAACCTCACCTGCTTTTAGGTGGGGTTTTATTATTTTTTAACCAAAAAATAGGTATCCCGCAACTTTACAGGATACCTAAAATAATCTTCAATCTTCTTCAGCCTAAGAACTAATTCCATAAGTGTCATCATCAAGAGTTATCATATATATTCTCTTGTGCTGATCAATGTTATCAATTTTCCCTATATCTTCTGCTGCAAGTTCCCAGTCAAATAGATCTAAATTCTCTTTTATATGACTTTCACTTTTTGACTTTGGCAGTGGTACTATTCCTTTTTGAAGTTCCCATTTTAAAACAATTTGAGCTGGGGACTTATCATATTTCTCAGCTAGTTCTAGAATTGTTTCATCTTTCAAGACTGCTGTTCTTGCCAGTGGAGCTGATGCCTCTACAACTATATCATTTTGCTGACATATCTCAAGCAGATCTTTTTGTTCTTTTTGATATAACCAGGGATGTAATTCAATTTGATTTACTGTAATTGGTACCGGAGTAATCTTTAAAGCAACATTTAATTGATAAGCCGAAAAGTTACTTACTCCAATATTTTTAACCAGACCCTGATCACGAAGATATTTCATAGCCTGCAGAGTCTCTCTTAAAGAAATAGCAGGATTAGGCCAGTGAATGAGATATAGATCAAGATAATCTATGCCTAACTTTTCTAAAGAACGTTTAGCTGCCTTGATAACGCTTTCATAATTCAAGTTAGAAGGCAGTACTTTTGAAGTTATAAATAACTCTTCTCGGTCATAGTTCTTTAAAACTTCTCCAATTCCAGCTTCATTATGATAACCTTCAGCAGTATCAATGTGATTGTAACCTGTTTTTAAAGCAATCTCTACCTTTTCCCCTACATTTTCTTCGGCAATATTCCAGGTACCATAAGCAATAACCGGAATTTCATCACCTGTTTTCAATTTTCTTGTTGGAATCATATTTTTATTCCTCCTTTGAATTTTTTAGCAAATAAAATTTTTGAGAACCTATTATATATAATTAAAGGTTAAAGAATGAGATCCTCTTTTTTATTATATTTTAATTTTCTGATTTTGTGATACTTTTGAATAGCTGCTGACTCAGCTAAAAAAGTATAAAATAACCTTGATTATAATACTTAAAACAATGCTCAGGACAAGCATTGTTGCCAGTGGAAAATAAAAAGTAAAATTTTCGCGTTCTACTTTTAGATCTCCAGGTAAATTCCCAAACCAGGAAAATGAAGACCCACCAAAGTAGATTACTGCTCCAACTAGAGCTATTACAAAGGCCACTATTATCAATAATAGGCCAATAGTTTCATATTCTCCCATCTGCCAAAACTCTCCTTTTTAAAATTAATCTAAAAAACTTATTAAAACTCAATAATTTATTCAGCTGCATCATCTATTCCCGGATCGGTATCTATAATTATTTTTCTTTTCACTCAATCATCTCCTCTACAATTTTAAAGTGCATAAATAATTATACCCTTCCACTTCAGCTGGAACCTCAGCTAACTTTTCAATTTTAAAATCTCTATTAAGGTGATCTACTGCCAGCCAGAGGTGGGCCAGGGCTATCCCCATATCAATTTTATTCATTTTTTGGTAGAAAAATTTCTTAATAAAATTTGGGGATTTTTGATAAAGATGAATTTGAGCCGCTTCTGAAACTAAAAACCAAGGTTGACCATTGGTTGCAGAAGGTGCAAGTCTTACTGCTTCCAGCAGATCATAATGATTTTGACCTCTTTTTATTTCAGAAAGAGATTTGCGTTCAAAGTCTTCAACTGAATCCCGATGATTTTCTTCATCAGGTTTTCCAAAAACTAAAGTAATTACATATTCCAGCTCAGACTCTGCAAGCTGATCCTTTTTAGGTTTAGCCAAACCAAACCAACAGCTGCCTAAATTATTTGCTGCAAAGTATAAATCAAGCTGCTGCAGAATAAAACCTGCGTTTAAAAGATAGTTTCCCTTAGCTTCTGAAAAAAACTGCAGATAATGTGGTGCTTTAATTGGTATCAGACTTTTGACAGCATCTGAATTTACAATTTTTGTTTCATATTTGATTTCTGGATCTAAAACTGAAACTTGCTTTAGAAATCCATTAATATCAGCAAGCTGCTGGGCACTCAGTTTTTCTTTCTTATATTTTCTAATTGATTTGCGCATGTAAATTGATTGATAAAGTTCTTTTTTTAGTTCAACTGTCAAATTTTTTTCCATCTTAAACCTCATCTCCCTCTAGTCAAACAGCAAATTTTATTAAAGCAAAATTAAAATTAATACGAAAGCAGATCCTGAATATCTTCCCAGCTGATAGCTTTAATAGGATTAACATTATTTTCAATTATATTATCAAATAAATTTTGTTTTCGCTGCTGCAGCTTGAGCATCTTTTCTTCAACTGTACCTCTGGTTATTAGCTTGTAGACCATAACCCGATTTTCCTGGCCCAATCGGTGAGCGCGATCTGTAGCCTGTCTCTCGACCATCGGATTCCACCAGGGATCAACATGAACCACCATGTCAGCAGCTGTTAGATTAAGTCCAACTCCACCTGCCTTTAAACTAATCAGAAAAACTTCAACTTCGGGATTGCTGTTAAATTCCCTTACCTTTTCCATCCGTTTTCTAGTTGAGCCATCAAGATAAAGATAATTGATTCCCTGCTGCTCAAAATCAGCTCTAATCAGCTTCAGCATTTTAACAAACTGACTGAAAACTATAATTTTATGACCACCACTTAAAGCATCAGAAATCAGTTCTCTCAAAGCCTCAAGCTTACCTGAATTATGAGCTCTGCCTTCTTCTCCCAAGACTAAAGAGGGATGATTGCAGATCTGACGGAGCTTTGTTAAAGCAGCCAGTACATTAATGCGAGAACGATTAAATCCCTGATCTTCAACTGTCTGCTCAAGCTCACCTCGTACCTCTTCTAAGACAGCCTGATAGCTGTCTTCCTGCAGCTGAGTCATACTGACCGGATGAATATTAACTATTTTTTCCGGCAGCTCTTTTAAAACATCTCCCTTGCGGCGTCTTAAAATAAAGGGAGCAACCCGCTCTTTTAGTTCTCTCATCTTTTCCTGTTCATTATTTTTATTAATAGGATTTAAAAAATTTTGCTTAAAATAACTGTAATTACCTAAATAACCGGGCATCAGAAAATCAAAAATTGACCAGAGTTCTTCTACAGAATTCTCAAGTGGAGTTCCCGTTAAAGCAAGCCTGGTTTCTGCCTGAATATTTTTAACAGCCTTGGCCCTTTTAGTCCGGTGATTTTTAATATGCTGAGCTTCATCTAAAATTGCAAAAGAAAATATAATATTTTCTGCATTCAAATCTTCTACATCACGAGCAATAGTTGAGTAGGAAGAAATTATCAAATCATACTGATTAAAATCACCGCGCATCGCTTCCCGCTCTGCTGGTGTGCCGTAATAAACAAGTGTTTTTAAATCATCAAAAAACTTAGCTGCTTCCTCCTGCCAGTTATAGATCAAAGTTCTCGGGCATAAAACTAAGGCCGCTTTTTCAGGCTCCAAACTTTTCAGCAGAGTCAGCATCTGCAGGGTTTTCCCCAAACCCATATCATCAGCCAGAATACCGCCAAAGCGATATTTATGCAGAAAACGCAGCCAGTTATAGCCGTTTTTCTGATAATCGCGCAGTTTTCCCTTAACCTCTACCGGGATTTCTCTTTCTTTAACTACATTGAGACCACTTATTTCAGCTTCTAGTTCATTAAAAACTTTATTCCCTCTGAAGTTAATCCCACTTTTTTCTACCAGATTTTTATAATATAAAAGATTATGATAGGGAGCCCGATATCCTTCAGCTTGAGCCTCAGCATCCTTCAACATCTGCTCAATTTTTTCTTCCTGAGCTCCACTCTCTAAAATATAATAGTGATTCTCGAGTTTAACATAGGCTTCTCCCTTTTTATTATAGGAAATCAGCTGCTGCAGCTCCTGACGGCTGTAAGTTTTACCTCCGAGATTATAGCTGATCGAAAAGTCAAACCAATTGATTCCCTCACTATCGTCAATTTCAATAATCGGCTCCAGTTTAACTTCCTTAATTTCTATCTGGTCAAAACTTTCACTGCGCTCAACATTCCAGTCTTCAGGAATATGGGTCATTCCATCTGTAATAAATTCCTGAATCTCGTTGTTATCCTTAATTATAAAATGCTCAGGCTTTACTTTAAAATTATAATCTTCCAAAAAATTGATAACTTCTGCTAGAGCTTTATTATCTCTCCCATACCAGAGTTTTGGATTTTCCGAATCTCTTTTATAAATATTCTGTTCAGTGTCCAGACCGAGCAGCTCAGTGTTGCTGTAAGTCTCTCCGGCAAACTCCACCTCCAGCTGACAGCTGATTTTCTGCTGCCTGTAATCAAGATTTAAATCAATACTGGGGCTTTCTTTAATCAGCTCAAAACCCTCTAATTCTGCTGAACGCTCCAGCTTGAGATTTTTCTCAAGAGTTGGCAGAATTTCAAATAAAAATTCTCCCTGGTGCTGCTCAGGTATCATAAACGAGGTGGGAAGCTTATCAAAATCATAAAAATCAATTTTGTGCACAGTATTTTCTATTACAGTCCAGCGGCAGTCTTTTTCACCACCCTGATAAATAGGATAATCTTCTTCTTTTAAAGTGATTTCAATCCCATTTAAATCACCTTCTAATTTAAGCTCCGGCCGCAGAGTTTTTCCTTTTTTGACATAGGATCCATTTTCCTCCAGCTGCAGCTTAAAAACCTGACTTAAGTTTAGCAGAAAGTCCAGGTTTTTTTCATTTTTACTTAAAAGTAATGAACTCCCCCGCCCCTTGCTTTTTAGTAAATCTGATAAATCTTCTAAAAGTTTTAACTCTTTACCGTAAAAATATTTGTGCAGCAGACTTTCTTTATAATAAGCATAACTTCCATCTTCATTTATCGAATTAACAACTTCCTCCAGCTCGCGCTGACTCAGATAATCCGAATCAAAAATCAACTTAAAGTTCACTAAATTTGTATTTAGGAGACCTTTCACACTATATCTTAATTTTGGTATTTCATTTTCATCATAATTTTTAGCAATTTCTTTTAAGTTTTTAAAACTGCGGTCAGCAAGCCTCTGTTTTACAATATCTGGTCCAGCTTTCTTTTTTGAAAAATCAGGCTCTGAATCTGAAGTTGCCCGCACTTGTTCTGCTGCAGGCTCATATTCAACCTTAGATGAACGAAAATCTTCTTCCATAAATTTATGGAGCACAGCTACCTCGTGTTTACAGAATTCCTCCCAGTCATAAGGACAATCACAGCTGCTTTCAACGTCAATACCTTCTCTTTTTAATTTGATATCTGTATTCACCTGATACTTTTTTGTTCCTGAAACTCGGGCTGAAATCTGATAATGATTGGGTTCTTTTTTCTTTATTCTATACTGCAGAACACGTCCAATATTGTAATAATTAATTCCTCGCTGATATATTTTATTTGAAACTAAGCTTCTAACAAAATTTTTATTACTCATTCTTTCAGCTCCTGTGTTGCTTACTTTTTTCTGACATTTTGTGATTAATTTCGAGAAACGTTTTTTCCTTTTAAGCAGTCAATTTGAAGACTATATTTAATTATAGTATATTTAAGCTGATAGAACAATGATAATCTAGAGAAAAATAACTAAAAAATCTCTCAATAATATAATTCTACTGAGAGATTTCTTTAACTAAATTAATTTTATTTAAAACTTCTTAATTGTGCAACCAACTTTTTGTTTAATTCTGCTAACAGTCCCTGTTTGCCAGCCATTTGACTGTATTCTTTAGTCAGCATATCTGAAAATATATCTTCTGCATAACCACCATCAAGCAACTTATCCTCCGATAAAGTGCTTTTCATTTCAGAAAACATTTTTTCTACAAAAATAGCAGTAAATTTCTCTGCCTCTTTTTCTAATCTTTCCATTTCTGCACTATTATTTGATGCTTTACCTGTTTTATTAGCTTCATTTTTTATTTTATTACGCATTTTAAGAAGATTATTTTGGCTGTGTTTTTCTTTTTGTAAATCCATCTGATAATTAAATTGATTTTGATTTAAAGTATTAAAATTAAATTCAATCACCTCCTGCTTAGAAAAAAAGTCCAGAGTTATCTCAATTCAAGCTCAGCATGTAAAGCACCCGCAGCTTTAATTTTCTGGATTATAGATATAATATCACGTGGAGTAGCTCCAATGGCATTTAAGGCAGTAACAAGATCTTCGATCGTATTTTCCTGACGAACAACAACCAAATTACTCTCTTCACCTTTATCTACTTCAATCTGAGTTCGCTCTGTTTCAACAGTCTCGCCACCACTAAATGGAGGAGGTTGAGAAACTTCAGTACTGGTAGTAATTTTTATTGAGAGGTTACCATGAGCAACAGCAACAGTAGAAATTTTTACATTATGAGTAAAAACTACAGTACCTGTCTTTTCATCGATAACAACCCTAGCCTCAACACCAGGTCTCACCGTCAATTTATTAACTTCTGCAATAAAATCTACCACATGATTTGAATAGCTTTCAGGTACCGAAATATTAACAGTTGCTGAATCAACTGCTTTTGCTGCTACAGCAGAATTTAAACTACTGTTAATACGTGAGGCAATCTGACTTGCAGTTTCAAAATTAGGATTCTGAAGCACGAAAGTAAGATTCTCCTGATTAATCTTTCCCCCCGGCTCTCGCTCAATAAGTGCTCCACCAGGAACCCAACCTGCAGTAGGGTGGTTTTCTCGCTGTGTATTCCCCCCACCTCTGATATTATAGCCGCCGATAGAAACTGCTCCTTGAGCTGAAGCATAGACATCACCATTTGGTGCCCTCAGAGGTGTCAAAAGAAGAGTTCCACCCTGTAAACTATCCGCATCTCCAAGTGAACTTACAGACACATCAATTTGATCACCATTATGAACAAATGGAGGTAAAGAGGCTGTAACCATAACAGCAGCAATATTACCACTGCTTACCTGATTGGCATCTACATTAACCCCAAAATTCTCCAGCATATTTGCAACACTCTGCACTGTTGCCTGGCTTCGAGTAGAATCACCACTATCATTGAGTCCAACAACAATTCCATATCCAATTAACTGATTTTCTCTTACTCCTTTGAGGCGAGTAATATTTCCTATTTTAACTTCAGTATTTTGTGCAGCTGCAGCTGCTGAAATTATAAAGAAAAATATTAAAGCAAAAAATATAATTTTTTTATTCAAAACAATCTTTAAATTAAACAAGTTACCCCTTCTTTCAGTAATAGCTAAAACAAAACACAATCAATTTTGTTTAAAAATAAATTTACTTTAAATTTAAAAAACAAAGTTAAAGAATTTAGTTAAAAGTCCACTCTTCTGCTTATCTCCAACAGGTCCTTCACCTTCATATTCTACATTTGCAGAAGCAACTCTTTTTGAAGAAATTTCATTATCAAAATTAACATCTTCTGCCCTAATAACTCCACTTAATAAAATCGTCTGAGTTTCTCCATTAATCTTAACTTGTTTTCTCCCTTCAATCTCTAAATTATTATTATCATCAATCTTAACAACTTTAGTGGTAATATCTGCTTCCAGAGTACCACTTCTCTGAGTGGAACCATCAGCAGATTCGGAATCAGAATAACTAAAATCAAAAAACGGCAAGAAGTCTAAAAAGTCAGTTCCACCGCTGGAACTGTAATCACTATCCTGACTGGTACCTGTATTAGCACTCTGAATAGCACTTGCATCTTCTTCTATAACAACTGTAATAATATCTCCTATCTTATATTCAGGATAATCTTGATAAAAATTAGCAGAGTTATCACTCCAGAGAGAATTTGCACTCACAGCTGACGAAACTAAGACTAAAATTATTGAAAACAGAATTAATATTTTTTTTGTAATCATTTTTTACACCTCAATCTAAATCAAAGATAATATTATCAGGGAGACAAATACTTCACTTCATTTTCAGAGATAACCTCTACCTGAAAGCGGTAACCTGAATTTTCATTCTCAACAGTTATTTCATCTCCCAATTTACCGCGCTCACGAGCAGTGACATAACTGCTCAAAACAACATTATTTTTAACTATTGTCACTTTTAAACGATCTCCCCACTGAACTAAATAAGGATTCTTAATCAACTGATAGCTGAGATAGTCTCCCTTTTTAAGAGTTGTTTTAAGTTCTTTTTTTTGCATATTTTCCCAGCTGCTAACCAGCTGATCAGGATTTTGATAAATTACTTTTTCTACAATTTCAAAATCATTTCTATTTAAGGTAGAATTATAATGTAGATCTTTTAAAGATCGAAAAACCTGTTTTTTAATACCCAATTTAAATCTATAATATAATCTATTTTGAACCACACTATCTTTTACCACTTCTATAATTAGATTGTTATTACCAAAGTTAAAGTGCGAATGAGATGCAAACTGAAGCTCATACTCACCGTTACCGGCAGCAATTTGATAACTTTTAGGATTATTTAATTCTTCAATAACTAATTTTTCTGAGTCAAGCTTAAAAGCCTCAGTTAGCTTTTCTTCTACAAAAGCTCTAACTTTAGAAATATCAATATAAGCAGCTTTTCTTTCAATAGTTATTTGTTTGGGCATTTTTAATCTAAAATCAGCAGTATCATAACCTAAATTTTTAATAGATAGTTCTACTAAAACTTTATTTAAAAATTTTTGATACCCAGGCTGGGGTGATTTAGCTAATTTTAAATTTCTTAATTCAATTAACTGTTCAGAATTAAGCTCAGCTTCGTTAAATTCTGCAATTTCACCGAGATAAATATCAGCAGATTCTACAAACTCATTTTGTTCTATTTTCAGTTCAAAAGCAGCAGCAGAATTAGAAATTAATAAAAGTAACAATAGAATTAAACAAATCTTTTTCAAATCTTTTTCACCTCAATAAAATCAAACTTAAATAACAAGTTTAAAGTTGATTAGCGTTTAAGTTGATTAGCTGTCTGCAGCATTTCATCTGAAGCCTGAATCGCTTTTGAGTTAGTCTCATATGCTCTCTGAGCAGCGATCATATTTACCATTTCTTCTACAACTTTCACATTAGACATTTCTAAAAAGCCCTGAGTAATTGTTCCGGTTCCATTAGTTCCTGGAGCTGACTGATTGGGCATTCCAGATGCAGTAGTCATAGAATAAAGATTGCGTCCTTCACTTGCCAAACCAGCTGGATTAGAAAAGTTATAAAGCTGAATCTGCCCAGCTTCCATCATCTGATCTGAGTCATCAGGTTTATAACTTACTGTACCATCTGAAGTAATAGATATGCTTGTTGCCTCCCTTGGAATATTGATCTGAGGATCAAGATAGTAGCCATCAGCAGTAACAATATCACCATTACTGTCCATCTTAAATGAACCATCTCTTGTATAAGCAAAATTACCATTAGGAAGCTGGATTCTAAAAAATCCATCTCCCTCAATTATCATATCCAAAGGGCTGTCAGTATTTTGAATATTACCCTGGGTAAAAATTTTCTGGGTACTATTTACTTTTGAACCATGTCCTATTTCTATTCCAGTTGGAACTTCAGCTCCCTGAGCATTAGGTGTTCCGGCATCTCTCATATTTGTATAAATTAAATCAGCAAAATTAATTTTGGACTTTTTAAATCCACTTGTGTTAACATTGGCCAGATTATTAGAAATGACATCAATATTTGTCTGCTGAGAATTCATCCCTGTAGCAGATGTCCATAAAGCACTAATCATTTTGATCACTCCATAAATTTTTATTTTTCTATAAATATTGATTTATCTGCCGTATCTATCAGTCAACAGCAGTTTCTCAGCTTCCTTTACAGGTCCGGCTGATTTCTAAATCAAAATTTATAACTAAATCTTAATACTAAATATAATAAAAGTCTCTTATTAAAAGCCTAAGCCTTACCAACTTCATTAATTACCTTTGATAAACTCTCATCCATAGTTGTTATTACCTTTTGATTTGATTCATAATGCCTGCTTGTTTTAATCATCTGTACCATCTCTTCTACAATTTTAACATTAGATGTTTCGAGATAACCCTGAGCTAAAACTGCTTCTGAAGCAATAGATCCGTTACTTTCTTCAACTTCCAGGTAAAGATTATCTCCCTGCTGAATTAATTCTGCAGAATTTTCAAAATTAACCAGAGCAATCTGGCTTCCTTGAAGACCATTATTAAAACGAAGAACACCATTTTGATCAATGCTAAAGTCTTCATCAGCTATTAACTGAATTCTTTCTCCATTAATATCAAGAACGGGATTTCCTGACTGCGTTACCAGTTCCGAGTTATTATTAATAGTAAAGTTGCCGTCACGGCTGTAGCGAATACCGGCCTCAGTTTCAATTGTAAAAAATCCTTCTCCCTGAATCGCAAGGTCAAGCTTATTATTTGTTCGCTGCAGATCACCCTGACGCATATCTTTAAAGCTTCTCTCCAGAAAAGCTCCTGTGGAAATTTCACCAATTTCCTCACTATTTCTACCAGCTTCAATTCGCTCTAAAAGCATTTCTGGAAAAGAACTTGTTACAGTTCCGCTCTTTTTAAAACCAGTGGTGTTTGAGTTTGCCAGATTGTTAGCACGAATATTAGACTTTTTTTCTAAAACTCCCATACTGGAAGCTGCTGTGTAGAGCCCTTTAATCATTATCTCACCTCCTTAATCTGAAATCTGTCTGATTTCCTTATTTACTTCCTTAAATTTACAGCCTTTTAATCTATTTTGAATTATTTTTTTATCATGTGCTGTTAAAATTTGAACTCCAGAAAATATACTTTTTTTAACATGAACTAGTGCTTTTGTTGAAACATTTATTTCTTCTTTTAATTTCTCTAGAACTGCTTCATTTTCCCGCTTCTCATCAGTCAACTGAACACTGGCAGTTTCTAACTTTTCTAAAAGATGCCTTTTATTAGCTGGAAGTTTAATTCCTCGCTTCTGAATATTTTCTAAGAGTTCCACACTTTTTTGAATTTTATTTAAATCATCTATTAGCTTCTGATTTTTATCTTTAGCTTCTTTTAGTTTTTCTTTTAATTCCGGCATCATACCGATTTCAACTAAGGTTTTAGTTGCCAGACTGGAACCAATCAAGTTTGCAGTGATTTGATTACGAGCAGTTATTTTACCTCCGACAATTAGGCCTTTACCCTCAGTAACTTCTATACTATCTCTAGCCTTGATTTTGCTGTGCATAACAGCCTCATAAATTCTCACATTTTCTGCTTCAACAGAAACATTTTCAATAAATTTAGCAAAAAAATCTCCAGCAGCTTTAGCAGTTCCTTTATTGCGGCCAATAAATCCTTTTTTAATCAGGATATTACCACCACTTATTAATTCACAGGCTCCTGCTTTACCAGCAATTTCAATATCTCCTTCAGCTTTAATCTTAAAACCCTCTTTTACATCACCATTGATCTGAACACTACCTACAAAATCTATATTGCCTGTATTTAAATCTACATCCCCATTAACTGTAAAAACCTCTTTAATTACAATTTTTTGAAATTCGCGCACTATCTGCCCGTCAACAGCTGAGTAAAGGCTGTTGTCTTTTTTGACAGTATTTTTTGAACGCGGTAATTGAGGATTTTCAACTTTCGGAGGTAATATTTCATCCCCTTTGATATTGATACCTTTTTTACCTGGTTCTGGATCTACTTTAGTAACTATCGGTTCACCAACTCGAACATTATTAATTAAATCAAGTGAGTGGAAATCAATTGTACCATCATCACGCATTGTTCCTGCCTGTCTCTGTTTTTCTTCAAAATGATATATTAATTTCCCATCTTTTCCAGGAATAGGAGGCTTTCCTTCTGCTATTAAGATTTTTTCAGAATAAACTTTATTTTCAATGATTTCTTCTATCTTTTCCCAATCTATTCCATAACTAATTCCTTTTTCGCTGAGGGCTTTTTCTACATCTTCTAGACTAATCTCGGTTTCTTTAAGATTTTGATTGTCTTCAGTATTTTTATTAATTTCACTTTTTTCTGTGTCTTCTACTTCATCTATTTCTTCATTTTCTTTGATATCTTCTTCTACTTTATCAATTGTTAGAAAGGCTTTTAATCTATCATCTGCGATTACAATTTCAAGATACTCCAAATCACTTACCTCCTAATATAATTAATCTCATTATTTACATTTTATCATGTTTTAAGTAAAATTTCTAAAAATATTCTTTGGAACGACTTAACATGCCTCTCAATCTACTCACGGCCTGTCTGTGAAGTTGGGAAACCCTTGCCGCTGAAAGCTCCATAACCTCTGCAATCTCAGCCTGAGTTAGTTCTTCATAGTAATAAAGTGAGATTAAAAGTTTTTCTTTTTCTTTTAAGCGGTCTATTTTTTTAGCAAGTAATTCTACAGCTTCTTCCTTTTCAAGTTTATCAACCGCTTCTTCAAGATCAGCTGCGATAATCTCTATCAATTCTACTCCATTAAAATCAGTCGAAAGTGAAATATTATCGGAAATATTCTGGTAATATTCTAAAGTTCTAATTCTATCAGGATCTAAGTCAGTAAGCTTAACTAAATCCTTTTCTGTTATCTTTTTACCTTTTTCTGCTTTTAAATCATTCTTCGCCTGCATCAGTTTTTTTAGCTGGCTGCGCATCCCACTTGGAAGCCAATCTTTACGGCGCAGATAGTCTATAATCTCACCCTTGATCCGCGGCAGAGCAAAAGTAGAAAAATTATAGCCGCGCTGATAATCGAAATTCTCAACTGCTTCAATTAAGCCGATAATTCCATAACTTTCTAAATCATCCCGCTCAATATTATTGGGCAGCATAACCATAATTCTACCAGCTGCATATCTGACCAAATCGATATGTTCTAAAATGATCTTTTCTCTAGCCTGTTGATCATCTTCATTTTTGTATTTTGCCCATAATGATTCATCTAAAAGCATTGTAATCTTCCTTTAGTAAAATTTATTATAAAATCAATTACTGTTCATTATGTTCTTCATACTCAATTTCCGGAGGATTTAAAGGAGAAAAATCTTCGCTAAATTTATCAGGATTAAAATTGTTTTCTCCTTTATTGTCTTTGGCAGCTTCAGATTCTTTGTCTTTATTTCTTTTCTGATTTTTATCTCCATTCTCAGCCCCTATCGCCTCTGAATCAGAACTTGAGTCAGAACTAAAATGAAAAAAAATCATCTGGAAAACTAAAGCAAGAAAAGTAATAGTAAATAAAAATTTAATTCCATTTATAAAGACAATCTTTAAACTACTGCCCTGCAGTAAATTATAAATCACTGTTAACACATAAGCGGTAAAACCAGTCAAAAAGGATTTTAAAATCATTGTCCTAAACCTTTCTTTCTCAACTGTCTCTGCAGACTAAAGATCCACTGAATTATTTTTTCTCTTTCTCCTGCATTGATATCCACAAATTCTACACCATATCTATAAGTTTCAAAATCATCTTTTGATTTTCTAACAATTTTACCTTTAATTAATTCACTCATATTTAATAAACTTCCAAAAGACAATTTTATTATATCTCCTTCAGCAAATTCTTCTTTTGCTTTAATCTGCACACCGCCACCGCTGATATCTAGAAGATGAGCTTCTTTTTTCATAACTGAGCCGTCTTTTTTTTCTTTATGTACTTTCATAATTCTATCAAGCTCAAGCCTAAAATAATCACGGCGCTGTATTCTCTTTAACTCCTTAGGCTCTTTTATCAATATAAAATAGATCGGCTTTTTAATTCTCTGTAAAACGACGCTTTCAAATTCATAGGCAGCTCTCTCAGTTGTAAAGTAAACATTAATCTTATCACCTTTTTTAACTGCTAAAGGTGTGCCATGTTTATAAAGTCCTGTGATAACTATCCCAGCATCAACAAAGTCTGCCACTTTTGAAAGATAGATGTCCGGATATTTATCTGATTTAAATTCTACTTCAATTTTATCATTTACTTTTAATTTATCCATCATCTCAACTCCAATAGCTTTTTAGGTATCTCCTTTAAAAAAGCCTATCATCTTATAAAAATAACTTTTAACTCCTTTTGAGGGCTTCTTTTCTCCACTAATTTTTCTAGCAATTTTTTCAAAATCTAAAGCAGCTTTGCGTTCAGGAAAAAGTTCTGAAAAAGGTTTCTGTTGTCTAATTGCATAGCTGATTTTTTTATCTGAACTTACTATTCCTAAAAGTGTTGACTTAATCCCTAAATATTTCTCAATAGTTGACATCATTCTTTTAGCAGTTTTTTGAGCATCTTTTTTGCTATCAACTTGATTGACTACCATCTTTAGAGGTCTTTTATAATTATGTTTAGAAAGAATTTTAATTAAACTGTAGCTGTCCATCACAGAAGTAGGTTCAGTTGTTAAAATTATAATTAATTCGTCAACAGAACGAATTGTATTAACTATACTCTTCGATGCTCCAGCCCCTAGATCAATAAGAAGATAATCAAAATCCTTTTCCAGTCTCGAGCCAATATTGATTAATTTATTAATTGAATCTTTATCATAATCAATAAAACTGTCGTCACCGGTAATTCCACTTAAGAGTTTGATTCCAGCCGGTCCTTCACAGATTGCTTCATCTAAACTACAATCATCCCGCAACAGATGCCCCAGGTCATATTTAGGCTGAACTCCAAGCATAATATCAAGATTAGCCATCCCAATATCACTATCAATGATCAGCACTTTTTTCCCCAGTTTGGCAAGTTGATAGGCAAAATTGCTGCTAAAGGTAGATTTACCAACTCCACCTTTACCACTTGCCACAGCTATTGTTCTGGTGGATCTGCCATTTTCCTCTGCTTCATTTTTTTCAAAACTATTTTTTATTTTTTCTTCCTTTTCTTTCATCATTTCTTTTAGTTTAGCAGCCTGACTATGCATAGTAATCACCGAATAAATATTTTCTAATATTAGCAGCCTGAGCCACTTCAATATCCTCTGGAACATCCTGACCAAAACTTAAATATGAAAATGGTAGGCCGTAATTTTCTTTAAGGTTAATCAAATCACCATAACTTTCAGTTTCATCTAGTTTAGTTAAAAAAAGATGATCAGGATTAAAGATGCTAAATTTATTAATAATTCTCTTTAAATCACTACTTTTAGTATTCAGACTAATCACCAGCTGGCACTCATCGATAAAATCAGCTTCAGTATACATCTTAAGTCTCGCGAGCTGCAGCTCATCTTTCCAGCTGCTTCCCGGAGTATCAATCAGTACTAAGTCACAGTCAGCAAATCGGCTGTCAATTAAATCTTTTAGATTTTCTCCACTGTAGGAAACTGCAAAGGGAAGATCAATAATATCACTGTAGGTCTGCAGCTGCTCAACAGCAGCTATCCTGTATGTATCAGCGGTAATGAAGCCTACTTTTTTATTTTTTTCCATTGAAAAAATAGCTGCTATCTTGGCCACATTCGTTGTCTTTCCAACTCCAGTTGGTCCAATAAAAGAAACAACCTTCTGCTTTCCAGCAACTTCTATACCGGAATTAAAATCAAAATACTGCTGACAAAATTCAGGCAATTTTTCTTTAAGATCCTCATTTTGAACCAATTCTGTTTCCAATTCTTTGATAAATTTTGTGATAAATCTTGACTCTACGCCCTGATCTAAAAGATAGTTATATAGATTATTATCAGCAGCAGAAATCGAATTATTAGATTTCTGGACACTTTTAATTTTTTCAGCCAGAGCTGCTTTCGCAGATTTTTTGCTCTTCTTAGCTTGACCATGCCGCAAAGCCTGACTGGAATCTTGTCTTTCATTTTGAGCTTCATTTTTAATTTCTACTTCATTTTGAGATTGATATTTTTTTTGATCACTAAGTTTTCTATGAATTTTGAACTCAAAACTTTCATCCTGATCACGAATATCGAGATTTTTTCCCTTTGTCGATTCGGGATTATCAGTATTTTTTACTTCATTGATAAATTCCTTGATTGGATTAATATTATCTGGATTAACAGCAGCAGTTTTAGACTCAACTGCAGCTAAAATTTCAACTTTAGTCTTCGCAAAAAAACCAAAAAATCCACCCTCTTTATACTCTCTGCGATCTATAATAACTGCTTCAGGACCTAGATCTGCTTTCACCTTAAAAATGGCATCCTGAATAGTTTCTCCTTTATATCTTTTAATCTGCATTTAATTTACTACCCCCTGTACCTGTAAGTCTATATCTGATTCTAATTCATTAAAGGATAGAACTATTAAGTCAGAAAAAGTCCGGTGAACCATTTCTTTCAAAGGGCGTCTAATCATTGGTGAGGTAAGCAAAATTGGATCTCTTCCTTCTTCAAGTAAACCCTTCACCTGACTAACAATTTTATTAATAATATCTTGAGCCTGAGCCGGTTCTAAAGACAAATATCGTCCCTGGTCAGACTGCTCTACTGAATTTATTAACTGTTCTTCCTTTTGTGGATCAATTGTAATTGCATAAAGAGTATTATCTTCTGCAGTAAACTGATTGCTTATCTGTCTGGATAATCCCTGACGCACATATTCAGTTAAAACACTCTGATCTTTAGTTCTTGGTGCATGATCCGCCAGAGTTTCTAAGATAATAAGCAGATTATTAATTGGAATTTTTTCCCAGAGTAAGTTTTGCAATATTTTCTGAATTTCACCTAATTTTAATAAATCAGGCATCAGTTCGTCAATAACTGCTTCATTATCTTCTTTAAAATTATCAATTAACTTTTTAACTTCTTCTCTTCCTAAAAGCTCATGAGAATGTTCTCTGATTACTTCTGTTAAATGAGTTGCCATTACAGAACCAGGATCTACAACTGTATAGTTTGCAAGTTCTGCATTTTCTTTCTGGGATTCTTCAATCCAGAGTGCCTCAGTCCCAAAAGCAGGCTCTTTAGTTTCAATTCCAGGAATTTCTTCAAAAGTATTTCCGGGATCCATAGCTAAAAATTTATCTGGATAAAGCTGATACTTGGTTAGTTCCACCCCGTGCAGCTTTATTTTATACAAATCTGGCGGCAGCTGTAGGTTATCAACAATTCTAATTGGCGGCAAAATAATTCCTAATTCAACTGCAATCTGTTTTCTAATATTACTCACTCTATCTAAAAAATCTCCTCCCTGTTCGGGAAGTACCAGAGAAATCAAATTATATCCTACCTCAATCTCTAATTTATCAACTTTAATCAGCTGTTTTAATTCTTCTTGACGCATCTCTTGTTTTTGTTCTTCGCTCATTTCTTTTGTCTGTGGTTTTTTCTTTTCCTCAAGCTTATCAGTTTCAGCGGTTCTAACTATTAGATAAGCAAGTACAGCAATAAAAGTCGCTAAAAAGAGAAAAGGAATGGTCGGTAGTCCAGGAACAAAACCAATAACTAAAAGCACCCCAGAAGCAATGAATAAAGCTTTCGGCTGTTTTAAAAGCTGTTCTGTCATTTCATTTCCCATATTATTATCGGAAGCTGCTCTAGTAACTACCATACCAGTTGCAGTAGAAATTAAAAGTGCCGGTATCTGTGAAACAAGTCCATCACCAACAGTTAAAAGTATATAGGTCTGAGCTGCCTGGGCTATACCCATATCCTGCTGTAAGACACCAATTACTAATCCACCTACTATATTAATAAAGGTAATTATAATACCGGCAATAGCATCACCCTTAACAAATTTGCTAGCACCATCCATAGCTCCATAAAAATCAGCTTCCTGCCTGATTTTTTCTCTTTCACGTTTTGCTTCTACATTATCTATAACACCCCACTAGCATTGCATAAAAATATTTAAGAAAAGTCAAGTTCTGTTTTTAACGAAAATACTTGCTTAAAATAGAAAAACTCCTTATAATTGGGATTA
>NZ_SOEF01000020.1 GCF_004366375.1 Halanaerobium congolense | reverse complement strand
GTTGGCTTGCTGTTTAATTTTCAAGGTTCACAAAATCTTCTTCTTTTGTTTTTGCCGCGTTTTTTTATCAGCGACATTTAATATCTTATCAACCGTGCCTCACTTTGTCAAGAACTTTTTAGAAAATATTTTAAAAAGATTTTCTGTATTTTAAAACCTCATATTTTCTCTTATATATAAAGAAGATAAATATTTAAATTTTAAAATTTTAGTTCTTTTCAACCTCCAATTTAAGATCAATTAAAAGCTTAAATTTTAACGGAGATTATTTGTGCGACGCTTATTATCTTATCAAGCTCTTTTTGCTTTGTCAAGAACTTTTTAAAATAATTTTATCGACCAAAAAATTAGTATCTATAACTTTTCAGCGACATACATTATCATAGCATCAATTCTTGTATTTGTCAAGAGTAAACAAGATTTTTTTAGAGGAATCACAAACGAAATTAATTTCGCTGCAACGTTTAATATAGTAACATTAAATTTAAATGTTGTCAAGAATTTAAAACAAAAAAATAAAAAAACACTCCATTGATTAATTTAAATTCAAGGGAGTGTTAAATTTTCTACTAATATTATATTATTTTAGTCATAATTTACTAGATTTCTATCTTATATATAGTTATTCTTGTATAGTTATTTGAATTATATATCCTGCTCTTAGTTAAAAATCTTTCTCCACATTCTAGTTATTATGTTAGCACGTTCTATTTCCGCTGCTGCAACTACATCTACAGTAGAAATTATTTTTTCTCCATTATATACAGTTAGTTCCCCAAGAACTCCTCCTTTTTCAATTGGAGCTGTAAGAGAATCCTTAACTTTAACTTCTTGAGAAATGTCTTTTTCTTGTCCTTTCTGCACCATAACATATAAATCTGATGCTACTTCACCCACAGCAACTTTATTTGCTGATTCAGCAATAGGTATATTTTGAATCTGATCACCTGCAGCTGCTATTTTTCTTTTAGAAAACGCATTAAAACCATAATCTAGAAGTCTTGTAGTTGATTCTTCTCTTTCTGTAAGAGTTTCTCCCTGTAAAACAACTGAAATTAAACGTGTATCTCCTTTTTTAGCGGTAGAAGCAAGACAGAAACCAGCTTCTTGTGTATGACCAGTTTTTAAACCATCCATACTGGGATATTTATTAATCAAACTATTTGTATTTACTAACATTGCTTTTCGATTTGGAAGTTGGATAGTTTCAGTCCATATAGAGGCCCATTCGAGAACTTGAGGATACTTAGATAATTCTTTTGCCATAATAGATATATCACGTGCTGTTGAATAATGGTTAGGATCCGGCAGCCCTGTTGAATTGACGAAATTAGTAGAATTCATTCCTAACTCTTGAGCTTTATCATTCATCATAGCAATAAAATTACTATATGTACCAGCAATATATTCTGCAATCGCTACACTTGCATCATTGCCAGAGGCAATTGTTACTGCTTTAAGCAATTTTTCTAACTCAACCTGAGTGTTAGCCTTTAAATAAATTTGTGAACCACCCATTGACTGAGCATATCGACTAATAGTTACCTTATCATCTAAAGAAATACTTCCTTCTTCTAATTTTTCCATAGTGATCAAAAGAGACATTATTTTAGTAATACTGGCCGGTGGTAATTTGCGGTCAGCATTTTTTTCAAATAAAACCTGTCCAGTTTCAACTTCTAATAATATGGCTGAATCAGTTGCAACATCAAAAGCTAAGACAGGAGTGACAAATACTAGGCTAAATAAAATACTAATTATTGAAATAGCAATAATACTTTTTTTCATTTGATGATCCTCCTCGTATAATATAATTATTCTTCTTTTTTAGCTTGATTCCAAAATTCGTCTAATTGTTCTAAGTTATAATCTTCAAAGTCATTATTATTTTTTTTCACTCTGTTTTCAATAAAAGCAAATCTATTTTTGAATTTAAGTATTGTCTTCAACAAAGCTATTTCTGGATTTATGTCATTAAACCGGGCAAAATTAACAACAGCAAAAAGCAGGTCTCCAATTTCAGATTCCAACTTATCCTTATCTTTTTTATCTAAATTTGACTGACTAAGCGTAGTGTTATCTGGATTTACAGCAATGATTTCTTTACATTCCGACAACTCTTCTTCAATCTTGTCTATAACTGGTCTTAAATCATTCCAATCAAAACCAACTTCAGCCGCAATTTTTTGAATATCATAAGCCTGATTCAAAGCACTTTGTCCCTGATTAAATTTATCAAGTAAAGAATTGAGTTGATTTTTTTTACCTTTTTCTTTTTGCTTGATTTTTTCCCAATTTTTTAATACTTCATCAGACCCACTAACATCTAGTTCTGCAAAAACATGAGGATGTCTTCTAATTAATTTCTCCCGCAGGACTTTTGCGACATCACCTAAATTAAAGTCATTTTTTTCATAAGCTATTTGAGATTCAAAAACAACCTGTAATAAAAGATCTCCTAATTCTTCTTTAAATGCAGGTATATCATTTTTTTCTAATGCCTCTACTACTTCATAAGCCTCTTCAATTATATTTTCCTTAATTGAATAGTAATCCTGTTTTTTATCCCAGGGACATCCACCAGGCCCTCTAAGTACCGCCATAACTTTTATTAATTGATCCAGTTCTTCTAAAATTTCATTTCTAATATCTTTTTCCAAAGCTATACCTCCTGCTTTTCTTTAAACAATCTATTAATTATCCTTTTTTAAAACACCAATTTTCACTAAACTGTCAGCTAACTTTTTCCCAAACATCGGCAGCATTGCTAAGTCATTATATTTTATTTCTTTAAATAAAAGTAATATTACAAAATAAAACAAAGCTGCAGCAGCTACAGTTACAAAAGTTGTAATTGAATAAGCAAAATCGACACTATTTTTTTCTAAAAAGACAAATAGATAATTGTAAAATATTTTAACAAAAACCCCCATTAAAAAAACCGAAGTAAATGGTTTTATAATCATTGCTTTAGCATCGATTCTAAATCCACTTTCTTTTCTTACATAATATAAGTTTAAAAAAGCTGCAATTGCAAAACCAGTACTTGTTCCTAAAGCAGCACCTCTAATTCCAAAAGATGGTATGGCTGTAAGTGTGTAGTTAATAACTGCATTAAAGACTGCTCCGACCATCAAGTTTTTAGCTGGAATAGAAGTCTTTCCAATTCCATTTAAAATACCAGTACTTGTTTGCTGTAAAGCAATGAAAAAAACCCCCCAGGAAACAAAACGCAGTGGTACTGCAGCTCCAGGTTCAGCAAAAATTATTTCTGTCAGAGGCTCAGCCAGCAAAAACAAGCCTGCTGCAGCTGGTAAAGAAATTAAAACTGTAAGTCTCAAAGCTGTTTGAGTGCGATACTGGATCAGTTTTTCCCTACCCAGAGTATAAGCTTCTGCAATTGCCGGAACAAGACTCGCTGATAAAGAGACTGTAATAATAGTTGGAAAGTTTACAAGCGGCATTGCTACAGCAGAAAACATGCCGTATAACTCAGTCGCTTCTCTGATCATGAAACCTGCATCCTGCAGACGATTAGGAACAAAAACTAAATCAACAAGACTCATTAAAGGCATTACTAATGCTCCAAGTGTGATTGGGACCCCTAATGAAACTATTTTTTGAACAACACTTTTTGAACTGAGTTCTACAGAATCATCCCCAGTCTCTAAAAAAGTAAATATTTTTTCTTTTCTCTTTGAATAAATAATTAATAAAATTATTAATCCACCAATGCCTCCACTCACAGCTCCAAAACTGGCTCCAGCAGCTGCAAAGTCTAAACCATAGGGTACTAATAATATAACTAATCCAATCATAGTAAACATCCGAATAAATTGCTCAAAAATCTGAGATTTTGCAGTTGGAACCATATCCTGCAGTCCTTGAAAAAAGCCACGATATGAAGCCATAATTGAAACTACAAAAATCGCAGGAGAAATTGCTAAAACTGCATAATATGATCTCGGATCAAGAGAAAGTAGTGAGATTAATGGTTTTGCTGATAAGGCCATGACAATCGAGATCAAAAGTCCAATAACAAAACTCATCTTTCTCGCTACTTTAAAGATTTTATATGCCTCTTTTTTTTTGCCAGCTGCAATTTTATCTGCAATTAACTTTGCCAGAGCCACAGGTATACCCGATCTAGAAACAACTAATAAAACAGTATAAATTGGATAGGCCATTTGATAAAGGCCCATCCCTTCAGCCCCAATAATTCTGGTTAAAATAACTCGATAACCAAAGCCCATTACTCTAGCTGCCAATCCTGCAGCTGTTAGAATGGCTGCTCCTTTAATAAAACTGCCTTTTTTTGTGTTTTCCGACATTTTTTCCACCCTTTAGTTCTTAAGTTTAAATAATGGCTAAGTTTAATATTGCTGATTTATATAATTGATTTATAGACTCTTTAAATATTTTAGCATTTTTAATAGTTGTTTATCAATATTTTCTGGGTCATCAATTTTAATTATAATTTGTGGTTTCTTGGCAGATTTAATTTTAATTTTCCTTTTATATTTTTGACTGAATTCTAAAAGCTTGCTGCCATCTACTACTTCAGCATTGATAAACTGACAAATAATTTTAGCATCTTTTTCTTTTATTAGATCAATGTTTAGTTCAAAAGCCAAAAACTTAAGTCTTGCAGCATTTATTAAACGCATAATTTCAATTGGTGGCTCCCCAAATCTATCTATCAATTCATCTACTGTATCTACTGCATCAGCTTCATTTTCTATTGATTTTATCTTTTTGTATATCTCAATTTTTCTAGCTTCATATTTAATATAATCATCAGGTATATAAGCATCTAAATTAAGATTAATTTCAACTTCAAATTCTTTTTGATCAGATTTACCTTTTAACTCTTCAATTGTGCCTTCTAATAATTTAGTATACAGGGAAAATCCAACTGCTGCAATATGCCCACTCTGTTCGGGGCCTAATAAATTTCCGGCCCCTCTAATTTCTAAATCTCGCATGGCAATTTTAAAACCTGAACCAAGAGTAGAAAACTCCTTAATTGCTTCCAATCTCTTTTCTGCGACTTCTGGTAAAACTCTATCTCTTTCATAAAGCAGATAGGCATAAGCAATCCTATTTGTTCGACCAACACGACCACGTAATTGATATAATTGTGATAGCCCCATTTTATCAGCATGGTTAATAATAATGGTATTAACATTTGGAATATCAAGACCTGTTTCAATTATCGTTGTACAAACTAAAATATCAAATTCATGATGATAAAAAGCATACATAACTTTTTCTAAACGATTTTCATTCATCTGCCCATGAGCAACAGCTATTTTTGCTTCAGGCATCAATTTTTGAAGCTTACCAGCCGTTTTTTCTATATCTTTAACCCGATTATGAACAAAATAGATCTGCCCTCTCCTAGCCAACTCTCTTCTAATAGCACTAGAGATCAACTCTTTATTATATTCCTTGATAAAAGTTCTGATTGGATATCTATTTTCAGGCGGTGTTTCGATTAAGCTCATATCCCTTACTCCAACTAAAGCCATATGAAGAGTTCGCGGAATAGGTGTCGCCGTTAAAGTTAAAACATCTACATTCTTTTTTAAATTTTTTAATTTTTCTTTGTGGGTAACTCCAAATCTTTGCTCTTCATCAATTATTAATAAACCTAAATCATCAAAAATAACATCTTTTGATAATATGCGATGAGTTCCAATCAAAATATCTATTTCACCTTTAATTAATTTTTTTAAAGTTTCCCTCTGTTCAGCTGCTGTATTAAATCTACTCAACATTCCAATTCTAACTGGAAATTCTTCAATTCTTTCAGAAAAAGTATTGAAATGTTGTTGGGCTAAGATTGTTGTTGGCACTAAAACAGCAGTCTGTTTACTATCTAATGCTGCTTTGAAAGCTGCTCTAATTGCTACTTCAGTTTTACCATATCCTACATCTCCACATAATAAACGGTCCATAGGTTCTTGGGATTCCATATCAGATTTCACTGCTTCAATAGCTTTTTTCTGATCAGGTGTTTCTTCAAATGGAAAAGCATCTTCAAACTCCTGCTGCCAGACATCATCTTCTGAAAACTGGTAGCCTTTTAAAGTTTCTCTTCTAGCATATAGTTCTAATAAACCAACAGCCATTTCTTCAACTGATTTCTGGACTTTTTCTTTTACTTTCTTCCAGTCGCTACTGCCTAATTTATATAATTTGGGTGATCCAGCATCTGAACCTATATATTTTTGGACCAAATCTATTTTTTCAGTTGGAACATAAAGTTTATCTTCTCCAGCATATTTTAAAACAAGGTAGTCTTTATGCTGGCCCTGAATTTCTAAGGTTTTAACTCCAAGATACTTTCCTATACCGTGATTTTCATGAACAACAAAGTCTCCGGCTTTTAAATCCTCAACACTATAAATTTCCACTCCATCTTCAAAATCTCCAATTTTTCTTTTTCTTTTCTGTTCATTACCAAAAACTTCTTTGTCACTAAAAACAGCAAGCTTTATGTCATCAAAAATAAAGCCCTCAGCTAAACTATCAGAAAAAATAACAATTCTACTTTCTTTAAAATTTTCACCAACAACCAGATTTTTTTCTTCTAAAAACATTTTTAATCTTCTTTTTTTACTGGCCGAATTTAAGGTGATAGCAATTTGATATTTTTTCTTTAATAATTCCACTAATTTTTCACTAAACAGTTCTAACTGCCCGTGAAAAGGTTCTAGAGGAGAGGTATTAAAATGAATATCATTCTCAATAACTTTATTGTGTTCAAATTCAGAATTAATATCTACTACCCTGTTTTTAGTGATTTCTCTTTTGAACTCTGATTCAGTAATAAAATTATCAAGATATTCTGGAAAAACCATTCCCTGCTCTAAAAGTCTGGTATGTGTCTCAACAATTTCTTGATAATGCGCATGAGTTAACTGCTTCATTTTTTGAGGTCGTACAGCAAAAATTATACTCTCTTCTAAATAATCAAAGAAATTAGCAGTCTTTTCATAGTAAAAAGGTAAAAATTGTTCAAAGCCTGGAAAGCGATGTTTTTCTTTCAAATTTTCCAACATTTTTTTAGCTTTTTCTTTTAAGTAAGCAGCTTCTTCTTGCTGATTATTTTCTACAAGTTCTGAAATTGCTTTTGAATAAGTATTTTCTAAGCTGGGATAAGCCCTTGCAACAACATCTTGGTCAATAACAATATTTGCAAAAGGAGGAACTGTGATCTGATTCACCCGCATTTTAGATCTTTGAGCAGTTAAATCAATTTTTCGAATTGAATCTATTTCATCTCCAAAAAGCTCAATTCTAAATGGTTGTTCATCAAGCAGTGTAAAAATATCAATAATTCCACCTCTAATGCTGTACTGACCTGGAGCTTCTACCATTTCTTCCCGTTTGTAACCAAGAGAAAAAAGTTTCTGCCTCAATTCTGGAATTGCAAGTTCTGTTCCTGTTTTAATATTTATGCTGCTATTTTTATAAATATCTTTAGGTGGAAGTTTTTTAAAGACTGCTGCTGGAGTAGTCAAGATAATTTTCTTTTTTTGATTGAGAGAAAAAACAAGTTCAGTTAAAACCTTAGTTCTTTCACTCATAGTTGTTAAATCGGGCATCAGCTGTTCATGAGGAAGTATTTCTTCTTCCGGAAAAACTAAAAAATTGTCTTTACCAATTAATCGAATTAAATCTTCCTGCATCTGCTGCAGATAATAATTATCTGGCAAAAAGAAAATTATATCTTTTTCCGTTTTCTTTAAAAAATTAACAGCAAAATAAGAAATCCTGCTGCCGCTTAAACCACTAATTGATTGTGCCGAAGCATTTATATTTTTCGCAATTTTTTTAAATTTTTGGTTTTCTAATAATAAATCTTTAAAATTCATCTTGATATTGCTCCTTAAAGCTGAGCTCTAAATACACTCATAATAAATTCAAATGACTACTATACCTATACACAATTATTTAAACTATTAAAAATGGCAAAATAGCCCCTACATAAGATGTACGGGCCTGTTTATCCATTATATTTGTTCATTGCTTTTGAAATGTTTTCTTTTAGCATTAACTCAACCGCTGAAGCGGCATCTTTAACAACTTTTTCTGAAACATCTTTTTCTTCTCCTTTAAAAGTTGTTAAAACAAAATCAGGAACTGGTATATTCTTTGGCGGTCTTCCAATTCCAATTTTTAATCTCTTAAAATTATCAGTACCTAAATTGTTAATAATGGACTTAATTCCATTATGACCACCACTGCCTCCACTTTGTTTGAATCTCATGCTTCCTAATTCAAGATCCAAATCATCATGAATAATCAGCAGATCTTCAGGTTCTATCCCAAAATAATCAAGAACTTTATAAATAGGTTGACCACTTTTGTTCATATATTTCATCGGCTGAAATATTATTATCTTTTCTCCACCAAAGAAAAAATCTCCAATTAAGCCGTCAAACTTATAACTGCTGTTAATTTTAAATCTGTCTGCCAATTCCGAAATAACCATAAATCCTATATTATGTCTGGTATAAGCATATTTCTCACCTGGATTACCAAGACCAGCAATTACTTTCAAGCTTCAAACCTCCATTAATGAATTGAAGCGCAGCCTAGCCGACCGCGCTCAACATCTTTTCTTTATTTATTCCCAATCCTTTGGTTCTTCCTCTTCTTCTTTTCCTTCTGTTCCTTCTTCGCCTTCTTCTTCTTCGCCAATTACTTCTGGCTCTAAGAATTCATCTTCCTCTTCTTCTACCTCTTCTTCAATAAGTTCAGTAGGTGTAACAACAGTTACAATAACTTCATCACTGTCAGTTACCAGATCAATTCCTTCGGGAAGATCAAGATCAACTACAGATAAAGATTGTCCAACTTCAAGTTCAGAAATATCAATTGTGATTTCTTCTGGAATTTCAGCAGGTAGTGCATCAATTTCAATTTCACGTAATAACTGCTGTAACACTCCACCATCTCTAACACCAACAGCATCTCCTTCTAAGTGCATTGGCACAGAAACAGTAATTTTTTCGTCCATAGAAATAAACTGAAAATCTACATGCAGTAGATTCTGCTTAATTACATCTTTCTGATAATCTTTAATAATTACAACTGCTTCATCATCTTCTCCTTCTCCATCTTCTCCGACAAAAGTCAGATCAAAGATAGCATTAGACTGGAGAAGCTTTTCAATATTTTGTGGATCCAACTTAATAGATCTTGGATCATTTCCTCTTCCATAAACAACACCAGGAATAAGTCCGTTTCTTCTTATTTTACGGGCTGCTCCCTTTCCAGTTTCAGTTCTTAGTTCAGCTTCAATAGAATGTCTCTCCATGACTATCCTCTCCTTGCATAAATTAAATTTTAAGCCAGATTTATTCATAATACTGGCAGGTCTGCTTTAAATAAGACATAACAAATTTTATTATAACATCAAAGCCCATTTTGAGCAAGTGTTTTAGAAAATTTATTTAAAATAATACGCTAACAGATAAATCTTTGAAAATTCTATCAATCGCTTCTCCAACTAAAGGAGCAACAGAAAGTACTTCAAGGTTATCAAGGTCGTGTTCTTTTTGAGCTATGGTATTAGTCACAATAATTTTACTAATTGGTGCATTTTTTAATCTTTCAACAGCCGGACCTGAAAATAGAGCATGAGTTCCACAAGCATATACATCTTTTGCCCCTTTTTCTTTCAAAACTTTGGCTGCTGCTGTAATAGTACCAGCAGTATCAACTATATCATCAAGTAAGATTACATTTTTTCCCTCTACCTCACCAATAACATTCATTACCTCTGCTACATTAGGTTTAGGCCGTCTCTTATCTATAATTGCCATTGGAATATCAAGGGTTTCAGCAAAAGAACGAACTCTTTTAACTGATCCAACGTCTGGGGCCACAGCAATTAAATTAGATTGGTCCATATTCTTAAAATAATCAACCATTATTGGAGAAGCATATAAATGATCAACAGGAATATCAAAAAACCCCTGTATCTGAGGTGCATGAAAATCAATGGATAAAACTCTGCGAGCACCTGCTTCTGTCAGCAAATTTGCAACTAGTTTTGATGTAATTGGGTCACGGGGACTGGCCTTTCTATCCTGACGAGCATAACCATAATATGGTATAACCGCTGTAATTCTTCTAGCAGAAGCTCGCCTCAGGGCATCTATAATTATCAACAGCTCCATTAAATTTTCATTAACAGGAGGTGAAGTCGGTTGAATCACAAAAACATCTGCCCCTCTAACAGTTTCATGAGTTCTAACCGCAATTTCTCCATCTTTAAACCTTGTCACATCAGCATTAACTAGCTCTGTACCTAGATAATCACATAAATCTTGAGCTAATTGCGGATGTGAATTACCAGCAAATATTTTTAATTGTTCACTATAACTGGACATTTTTTGCCCCCCCGGCTTATTTATTCTCATAATTTAAGTTTCCTTGTTCTTTGATTTATAGATACGAGCTGGAACTCCCATTACGGTATCTCCTGGATTTATATTTTTAGTTACGACTGAACCAGCTGCTGTTTTAGCTCCATCTCCAATAGTTAAAGGAGCAATCAAAATTGAATCACTACCAATAAAAGCATCTTTTCCAATAATAGTTCTAGATTTTTTTTGACCATCATAGTTAGCAAAAATTGTCCCAGCACCAATATTAGTACCCTCTCCTATTTCAGCATCACCTGCATAACAAAGATGTGGTACTTTTGCTCCACTTTTGACAGTTGTCTTTTTAAGTTCTACAAAATCACCAATTTTACAATTATCTTCTACTGCAGATCCCGGACGCAAATAAGCAAAAGGACCAACATTTGTATTTGATCCAACTTTACTGTCCTTAATTACAGTATTTGATCGTATATTAACATTATCTGCAATAACTGCATCTTTCAATTTGCAATTTTGATTAATTACCGTATTTGCTCCAATCTTAGTTCTTCCCTCTAAATAATTAAAAGGATAAATAGTAACATCCTGAGCAATTTCAACCTCAGAATCTATAAAAGTTGTATCAGGATCAATAATAGTTACTCCATTAGTTAAATGCTGATCAATAATTCTACTTCTTAATATTTTTTCTGCTTCAGCCTGCTGTTTCCTTGTATTAATACCTATTATTTCATTTGAATTTTCTACAACATATGTATTGATTTTTTTATTTTTTTTGACTGCATATTCTATAATATCTGTTAGATAATATTCTCCTTGAGCATTGTCATTATCCATATTACTTAAAAACTCTTTTAAGAGTTTGCTGTCAATACAGTTAACACCACTATTAATTTCTTTAATTTTTTTAGTTTCAAAGTCAGCATCTTTTTCTTCTACAATTGCTGATAAGTTTCCATCTTTATCCTTTACAATCCTACCATAACCTTCAGGATTATCAAAAACAGCAGTCATCACTGTTAAATCAGATCTGCTTTCTTCGTGTTCTTTTACAAATTCAGCAATACTTTCTTTTTTTAAAAGCGGAGTATCCCCATAAAGAATTAAAACCGGACCTTCATGTTTTTCAATATATTTTTCTGCCTGAAGTACAGCATGACCGGTACCTAACTGTTCAGATTGAATTACATAATTCAAATCCCATTTGTCTAAATCTTCTAATTCAGCCTGAACCTCATTTTTTTGGTATCCAATAACATTAACAATTTTACTATTTAAACCATCTAAAGTGTTAAGTACGTGTTTAATTATTGCTTTACCAGCAACTGGATGCAAAATTTTAATTTTATCTGACTTCATTCTAGTGCCTTCACCGGCTGCTAGAATAATGCTTAAAAGATCTGACATCTATAATATCCTCCTCATAATAGCAATCAATCTTTAACTTTATTCAATCACAAATCAACTCATAAAAAGACATAAAAAAACCATTTTGCCTCTTTAATCGCTTGAAGTATAACAGAGAAAATAACTTTTGTCAAGATATCAAATTTTTAAAAAAGATGAAGCAAATTAAATAAAAATAACACTACAGCAAATCTAAAGTAGTGTTATTTTTATAAAGTATTTGATATATTTTATAATTAAGCAGTTTCTAATAACTCATTAAACTTTTCTAAAACCTCGTTTTCTATTAGATCTCTTAACTTAGTGGAAATTGGGAAACAGATATCTTGATAGTTTCCATTCCTTTTTCTTCGTGCAGGCATAGACAGGAAAGTTCCGTTTTTTCCTTCAACCACCCGCATTTCACGAATCACAAAAGCATCATCAAAAGTCACCGTAGCATAAGCCTTGACCAAACTTCCATTAATATTGACTGGGAAAACTCTAACATCTGTAATTTCCATAAATACACCGCCTTTGGAATTTTTTGTTAATACCAGTATAATTCCAAATTTTGTAATTGTCAAGAGTTATTTGTGATTTTTTTAATAAATTTCCAAAGCTCATCCTCGGCTGGTAAAGAAAATTCTTCCATTGCTCTATTTTTCTCGATATAACTCCCTTTTTCAATAATTCTGCCAACTTCGATTAATTGAATTCCTTTTTCAGCAAATATTGATTCTAAATCATTGTCTGAAGCAGCTGCAATTAACATTGCACCTGAAGAAATTAAACCAGCTGGATCAATATTTAAATTTTTACAGATATCAGCTATTTCATCTTTCACCTGAAATTTATCTGCTTCAATTACATACCCAAGTCCAGAAGCTGATGCCATTTCAGCAACAGCACCATATACTCCACCTTCAGTCACATCATGCATAGCTTTAACTCCATTTTTTCTAGCTATCCTGCTTTCGGGAATAACACTTAAAAGATTTAAATAGTTAGATGCTTTACCTATAGAATCTTTACTCACACCATGGTCAAGCAAATAATCTTCATAATCATTAGCTAAAATATAACAGCCTTCGATCCCCATTCCTTTTGTAATATATAGACGATCACCAACTTCAGCAGATGCACTAGAAGTTAATTCCTCTTTGACTGCTTTCCCTAAGGCCGTCACTGTAATTATTGGTTTTTGAACAAGGTCAGTAATTTCAGTATGGCCGCCTAAAACTTCAATGTCCATTGCTTTAGCAGTTTCAACAATTTCCTGCATTAGCTTTTCTGCTTTGTCTTCACCTAAACTAGGAGGTAATAAAAAAACCACCTGAATACCAAAAGGCTCAGCTCCAGCTGCTGCTATATCATTACAAGATACATTAACTGCAATAAAACCAGCATTTTTTTCTGCACCTGTTATTGGATCAGATGATACAACTAACAATGAATCCCCTAAATCAACTACGGCACTGTCTTCTCCTTCACCTGCAGGTATTAAAACATCTGACCTAAAATGATCAATTTTATTTAATATTACTTTTTTTAAATTATTTCCTGCTAATTTACCAATTTCCAAAATATCACTTCCTAAAATAATTATCAAGGTGGTGAGATAGCGGAATCGCTAGAACTCCACCGATCAGCATTTGAGCAAAATCTATTCCAATTTCAGGCAGCACAACTGCCCAACTCAACAAAAACGCTTTTGCCAGAGCATAACCAATAATCATCACATTCCCACCAACAATTATTGCAAAAATCTTTCTATCAATTTTTTGTTCTTTATCTTGGCTTGCAATTTTACCAACCAGTAAACCCTCTAAGCCCTTGATTACAAAAGTGAAAGGAGCCCAGATTGAATAACCTAAAATTATATCCATTAATGCAGAACCAAATCCACCAGCAATCCCGCCAGCCTTAGCTCCAAAAGTTAAGGCGATTGTATAAATTGCCACCTCACCCAGGTTAAAATACGAACTGCTGGGGCTAGGAATATGTAGATATGTTGCTACAGCAGTAAAAGCAATAAACAGAGCTAAAAACGATAATGATCTGGTATCTAAACTTCGTAATTTAATTTTTTTTAAATGCTCTTGTATATTTTCTCTACCTTCCATGGTATTTATCCCTCCGGTTAAACTTTAATATGTACTTAAATACTGATCAATTTCCCAGTTGTGAACCTGTTTTTTATAAATTGACCACTCAATTCGCTTTGCTTTAACAAGATGATTAAAGATGTGCTTCCCAAGAGATTCCCTCATAAATTTACTTTCCTGGAAATATTTAAGAGCCTCTTCCATAGAAGCTGGAAGGCTATTAATTCCTCTTGCTTTTCTTTCTTTATAACTCATTTCATAAATATTATCAGTTGTCTGCTCGCCTGGGTCTATTTTGTTTTTAATTCCATCTAAACCAGCTCTAAGCATTACTGCAGTTGCCAAATACGGATTTGCTGCAGGATCAGGATTTCTAAGTTCTAGACGAGTTCCATTACCTCTAGCAGATGGCACTCTAACTAAAGCACTGCGGTTTTGAGTCGACCATGAAATATAAACAGGAGCCTCATAACCAGGAACTAACCTCTTATATGAATTAATAGTAGGATTTAAAATTGCTGTAGTTTCTTTAGCATGTTTTAATAATCCACCTATGTAATAATATGCAATTTCACTTAAACCAAATTCATCATTTGGATCATAAAAAGCATTTTTCCCATCTTTATATAATGATTGATGAACATGCATTCCAGAACCACTTTCACCATATATTGGCTTTGGCATAAAAGTAGCATGTAAATTATGCTGTAATGCTATAATTTTAGTTACAAATTTAAAAGTTGCTATATTATCAGCTGTTCTTAAGGCAGGAGTATATTTAAAATCAATTTCATGCTGCCCGGGTGCAACTTCATGATGAGCAGCCTCTACTTCAAAGCCCATTTTTTTGAGAGCTAAAACTGTATCACGACGTGCTTCACCACCTAAATCAACTGGAGAAAGATCAAAATATCCTCCTTTATCATGGGTATTAGTCGTAGGATCACCATCTTTATCTTTTTCAAATAAGAAAAATTCTGGCTCAGGGCCAGCAAACATATCATAACCGATTTCTTTAGCTTCTGCTATTGCTCTTTTCAAAGTACCTCTAGGACAACCAACAAAAGGTTCACCATTCGGTAAATAAATATCACACATCATTCTTGCAGTACAGCCCCCACTAGTTTCCCAGGGAAAAATTGCAAATGTATCATAATCTGGTTTAAGGTACATATCAGATTCATGAATACGTGTATACCCTTCAATAGAAGAACCATCAAACATAATCTTACCATCAAGTGCTTCCGGGAGCTGTTCAATTGTAATTGCAACATTCTTTATAATACCTAAAATATCCACAAACTGCAGCCTAATAAACTCAACATTTTTTTCATCAGCTAACTGCAAAATCTTCTCTCTACTATACTTTTCCACTTATTCTTCCTCCTCTTTAAATCCTTTACTGTTACTTCGGGAAAGCCTTTTAATTAGTTCAGAACGGTTTGAAACAGGAAAAAGAGAATCTAACTTCACATCTGAATAATCAAATTCATTTTCATAATCAAATTCATACTGCCCATTGGTTTGAGTTTCAGGAGCCCTTAATTTTGATCTAACTGTTTCAATACTATTTCCTGCAGTAATAAGGTCTTTGATTTTTAACAATCTTTCTATATCATTTTCAGAGAAAAGACGCTGATTACCCCTGCTGCGTCCGGGAAAAACCAAATCCTGCTGATCATAATAACGAATCTGTCGTGAACTCAATCCTGTTTTTTCTTTTGCTTCTTTCATGGTAATATTTTTTTTCGCTTTCATCCTAATCACTGCTCCCAAAGTCTAATAATTATTGGCAAAAGTATAACACGAAAAATATCTCATGTCAATCTCATGTTAGCTTTTATTGTGTGATATTTTATTTAATATTTATCAATTGTTTTTACAACTGTTACAAAATCATTCTTCCGCGGCCATTTTGCAGCAACTTTTTCTGCCTCTTTACGGGTACTATAAATTGAAAAAATCGTTGGTCCACTACCGGAAAGCATAGTAAATTTTGCCTTTGTATTTTTGAAAATATCTTTTATCTCAATAATTTCAGGACAAATTTTTTCAGCAGCTGCTTTTAAATCATTTTTAAAATCTAAATTCCAATTTATTTTATTATCATTTTTAAGATTATCTAAAATTGCTTCAAAGTCTGAGTCATATCTTTTCTCTAATTGATCATAAAGCTTATATACCTTTGGTGTAGAAATTTTAAATGAGGGTGTTACAACAACCAAATATTTTTCTCCAATAAAGGGTAGTTCTTCTATAATTTCGCCTTTACCAGAAGCATAAACTGTACCGCCTTCAAGACAGTAAGGTGCGTCAGACCCTATTATTTCTAACCTTTTTCTCATACTTTCATAATTCATCCTTTTTTTAAAAAGCTGATGTAACCCCTTTAAAACTGCAGCAGCATCTGTGCTGCCACCAGCCAGTCCAGCTGCTATCGGTATATTTTTTTCTATATAAATTTCTACTCCCTCACTAATTTCTGGATGATCTTCAAAAAATATTTCAGCTGCCTGATAAGCAAGATTTTCTTCATCAGTTGGTAGATCTACATGTGATGTTTTTACAACAATACCACCACTTTTTTTCTTTAATTTTATTCTATCTGCAAGACTTATACTCTGCATTATCATCTGCAGTTCATGATATCCATCCTCTCTTAATCCTTTAATATATAAAGCAAGATTTATTTTTGCAGGTGCTTTTAAATAAATTTCTCTCATTCTAATCCCCCAAATTTTATTTTATTAGATAAATTTATAGAATACTATTTAAATAGCTTCAAGATTATGATAACATTATAAATAGCTTCAAGATTATGATAACATTATTTGATATAATTTGACTCTAAGTCAAGTTTATTTTTATTGATTATATTTTGAAAGGAGTTTAAAAAATTGAAAATTAATCAAATGATCAAATCAGCTTTATTTGCTGCTCTAACAGCGATTTCTGCCTATCTGATAATTCCAATAGGCCCGGTTCCTATAACTTTACAAACTCTTTTTGTTTTACTTTCCGGTAAGCTGCTGGGTAAAAAATATGGTGTTCTTGCTCAAATTACATATCTATTATTGGGTGCTTTTGGATTACCAATATTTTCTGGAGGTCGAGGTGGACTTGGAGTTTTACTTGGTCCAACTGGTGGATTTTTAATTAGTTTCATACCCGCAGCTTGGATAGCTGCTCATTCTTTTGCTGATAAGAAAAAAAATTTTTTGATTTTAATAGCTGCTGTTCTAAGTAATTACATTATTGGTTCTTTCTATTTTTCTTTCATAACTTCAACACCCCTGATAGCCGCCTTTACTATGACTGTACTCCCCTTTATTCCAGGAGACTTATTCAAAATAATTGTTGTCTTAATTTTAGCTCCTGTAATCAAAAAAAGAATTAATTAGAAACAAAAGAATTTCCACCTTGATAATCAAGGTGGATTTTTAATCTCTTACAGATAACCAAAAAAGATTTTATTCTTTTAATAATATCATCTAAAAGGCAAATTTTTAAAATTAAAAATCCTCATTCTTATCTGCGGCATAAAATAAAATGACTGGTGATTAAGCAATAGATAAATCAAATATCCAGCTGCTAAAATAATTATTGTGGGTACAATAAACCAGAATTTAGTTTTCTGCAGTAAAATATGAAAACCAAAAATAATTAATAATACCGGCCAGTAGCTGCGTAAAAAGAAAAAAATATTGAAATTATATTTACCTAAACTGTCTCCTAAGAAAATTATCCCAGCAAAAATTAAAATTAAAGCAATCAAACTACGATCTCTATTATCTGTCATCATTATCACCCTTGAGCAATAAAAGACCTGCAGCAATTAAAATTAACGGCCAATATTTTTCCCAGTATAATTCTGGAATCCAAATATCTATAAGAAAAATTGAGCCAACTATAATCATTATGAAAGCAAATAATTTACGTCTGTTGCTATCTGACTTATTATTTTTTTGATATTTTTGATAGTATTCCTCTTCACTTTTCTTTTCAGAAGTTGAAGTGAAATTCTCCTGTTTTTCTTCCCTGGTATTTTCTATATAATAATCATCAGGCATTTTATATTCATTTTTAATAGGTTCTTCAGACATAATAAGCCAGGCAATAATATATGCAATTAAACCCACTCCCTGAAATAAAAATATAAATAAAACTGCTAGTCTAATAAGTGAAGAATCGACACCAAAATAATCAGCTAAGCCTCCACAAACACCCGCTATCATCCTATCATTTCTTGAGCGATATAATTTTTTACTCATAAGCAGTCATCCTTTCTAATTGCTTCATATCTTTAAACCTTTATTTTAGAATTATTGATTTTTAAATTTATTTATCACTGTTTATAGTATCGCAGATTTAAAGTCTGATGTCAAAGAAAAAAGTCGGGCAGGTCCCGACTTCTAGCAGTCTTTATTATATTTATTAACTGGAAATTTTATCACAGGCTCAGATCTAATTCAATTAAAATGAATTTCACATAAAAAAACACACCCATTTCAATGGGATACATCTTTTGGGTATTCTTGATAGAATTTTTCTACACTAAATGTATTATTCTAATTCAGTCCATTTCCCTGTTTTCATATAAACTGTACGTTCACAGATATTGGTTGAGTGATCTCCTATTCTTTCTAAAAAGCGGCTGATAAAAAGCAAGGAGGTCCCCTGTTTAATTGTTTCCCTATTTTTTTTCATAACTTCTAAAAGTTCAAAGTTAATTTGTTCATCTAAATTATCAATTTCTTCATCTCGAGCTGCTATTTCTTTTGCTTTAACAATATCCATATTGACAAAAGCCTCTAAACTATCTCTTAACATTTTTACGACTATATCTCTCATCTTTGGTAGATCCTGCATTTCTTTAATTAATGGTTGAGCACCAATTTCTTTTACCTTATAGGCAATATTGGAAGCATTATCACCAATTCTTTCTAAATCCGTTACCAATTTAGAAATAACAATAATTTTTCTTAAATCAATTGCTACCGGCTGCTGAAGGGCAATTAAACGAGTGCATTTTTCTTCTATATTAAGTTCATAGTTATCTATGATATCATCATTTTTTATAACTTCATCTGCTAGTTTAAGATCTTTATTAATCAGTGCCTCTATACTTTGACTAATGCTTTCTCCAACAAAACTACCCATTTTCAACATTTCTTTTTCCAAACTCTTTAATTCAGTATGAAAACTCTTACGAGAATCATTCATTTTTATTCCTCCTCAAAGCTGTCAATCTTAATTTTATAGACAGCTGTTATCATCATAATATTTTTTAGTTAATTTTAACCAAAACGTCCTGTTATATAATCTTCAGTTCTCTGATCAGATGGGTTTTCAAATATTTTATCTGTTTTATCATACTCTACCAGCTCACCCATCAAGAAAAATCCAGTCATATCAGAAACACGAGCAGCCTGCTGCATACTGTGAGTTACAATAACTATACTATATTCATTTTTTAATTCTCCTATTAAATCTTCAATCTTTGCTGTAGCAACAGGATCCAAGGCCGAAGCTGGCTCATCCATTAAAAGGACTTCTGGTTTAACAGCTAAAGCACGAGCAATACACAAACGCTGCTGCTGCCCCCCAGATAAACTGAGAGCAGATGAATCAAGTCGATTCTTTACTTCATCAAATAATGCTGCTTTCTTTAAACTTTCAATTACAATTTCCTCCAATTTTATCTTATCTGTTATTCCATGGATTTTAGGGCCATAGGCCACATTTTCAAATATTGATTTTGGAAAAGGATTAGGCTGCTGAAAAACCATTCCGATTCTTTTTCGTAAATTTACAACATCTATATTTTCCTGATAGATACTTTCTCCATCAAATAAGATATTCCCTTCAAGTCTTGTCCCCTCAATTAAATCATTCATTCTATTGATAGTCCTTAAAAAAGTTGACTTACCACAACCGGATGGTCCGATTAGGGCAGTAACCTTATTTTTTTCTATATTCATACTAATATTTTCTAAAGCCTGAAAATCATCATAGAAAAAATCTACATTTTTAACTTCTAACACATTTTGATTTGACATTAATTATCCTCCTCTATTTCCGGCTATATCTATAACGAATAAAAGTTGCCAGTCCGTTTAAAATAAATAATAAAATTAGTAAAAGCAAACTACCACTGGCAGCTACCAGTTCAAATTCAGCTTTCGGTAATGAAGTCCAGTTGAATATCTGAATTGGAATCACTGTAAAACTGTCCATAATTCCCTGGGGAGTAAACATTACAAAGGTTAAGGCCCCCATCATAATTAAAGGTGCAGTTTCACCAATTGCTCTCGAGATAGCCAGAATAAAACCGGTCAAAATTGACGGTAGCGCTGAAGGTAATACTACTTTATAAACTGTATGCCAGTGATTTGCTCCCAGGGCATAAGAAGCATTACGCAGTGAATTAGGTACACTTCTTAGGGCTTCCTGAGCAGATACAATCACTACTGGCAGCACCAACAAACTCAAAGTTAAAGCTCCAGCTAACACACTTCTACCCATATTTAAGTATCTCACAAAAACTCCAAGTCCCAGCATTCCATAAATGATCGAAGGAATTCCAGCCAGATTAGCTATATTTAACTTAATTAAATCTGTCAACTTATTTTTAGGGGCATATTCTTCTAAATAAATTGCTGTTGCAGTTCCTACAAAAAATGTAATCGGGATCATTAAACCTATTACATAAATAGTTCCGAATAAGCCGGCCTTAATTCCTGCTTTGGCAGGAAAGCGAGAATCAAAACGGGTAAAAAATTCCCAGTCCAGCATGATTATACCTTTAGAAACAATGTCGTAAATTAATGCAGCCAGAACAACCAGACCCAAAGAAATAAAGATTAAGAATATAACTTTAAAGATCTTATCAGTCAGCATTCTTTTTTTCTTAAGACTAATCATTATTGATATACCTCCCTATATTTCTTTAAAATTAGATGACTTATTATATTCAAGCTTAGGGTCATTAAAAATAGTAATAATCCAACTGCAAAGATTGTGTAATATGATAAAGATCCAACCGGGGTATCTCCCATACTAATCTGGACAATAAATCCGGTCATGGTCTGGATTGGTTTTAAAAAGCTTGAGGTAAGCTGCGGCCTCATACCGGCTGCTATAGCTACAATCATTGTCTCACCAATGGCTCTTGAAATAGCCAGAATAAAAGATGAGATTATTCCAGATAAAGCTGAAGGAACCATTACTCTGGATGCCACCTCAAAACGGGTTGAACCCATAGCATAAGCACCTTGTCTGATGCTTTCTGGCACAGCATTTAAAGCATCTTCACTTAAAGAAATTACCATTGGCAGTATCATAATACCTACTGCTATACTAGCACTTAAAGCATTAAAAGTTTGTATATTTGGGAAAATCGGTTTTAAAATATTTGGGGTAATAAAAGTTAAAGCAAAGTATCCATAAACAACTGTCGGAACACCTGCTAAAATCTCCATTATTGGCTTGATAATTTTACTAAATCTGCTAGAGGAATATTCAGTTAAATAAATTGCACTACCAAGACCAACTGGAATAGCGATTACAGCAGAACCTACAGTAATCATCATTGTACCTGCAACCAGCGGCAGCACTCCATAGGATTTGTTGGGTTCAATTAAGGGATTCCAGTTAGTTCCTGTTAAAAAATCAAAAATCTGTATCTCTTTAAAAAAGTGAAAAGAATCAGTCAGTAAAATTACTATAATACCGATAGTTGTAATTAAAGATACCAGTGTGGTTAAAATTAAAATATAATTAACCAGTCCATTTTTATTATTTTTAGAATTCATGTAGCGTATTTTAGGATCAAAAAACAAAGATGTCCAACTTTTTTTATTTTTGTTTTTCAAATCTGACATTTAAAAACCACCTTTCTATAAATTTATGAAAGTTTAAACTGCATAAAAAGGGGCATTTATAGCCCCTTTTGTCAGCAATCTATATTTAATTATATTAATTTTTTACTTTGCTAATTTTTCAACCTTAGCTAATGCTTCCTCATAAGATGGAAGTGGTGCATATCCAGTCTGAGGAACGATTTCAGGAGCATTCTCAAAATAGAACTTTAAGAAAGCCTCTACTTCTGGACGCTGAACAGCTGAATTTTTAGCGTACACAAATAATGGCCTGGCAAGTGGTGTATATTTATTTGATGCAATAGTTTCTCGATTTGGGAGAACTCCATTTACTGCAACAGCTTTCAGAGAATCACTATTTTCTTCATAGTAGGCATAACCAAAATATCCAAGTGCATATTTGTTGCCAGAAATACCTCTAACTAATACATTGTCATCTTCACTGGCTGTGAAATCTGAACGACTTGCTCCACTTTTACCATTAATTACTTCAGTAAAGTAATCAAAGGTACCTGAGTCTGCACCAGGACCATAAAGGTCTATTTCTTCATCTGGCCACTCATCTCTGATATCACTCCAAGTTTCAACACTGGAATTTGGTTCCCAGACCATCTTTAATTCTTCAACAGTCATGTCATTTGCCCAGTTATTTTCCGGATTAACTGCAACTGTAATTCCATCATAACCAACAATAAATTTAGTAAATTCAATTCCATTTTCAGCTGCTATTTCTGCTTCAGATTTTTTGATTTCACGAGATGCATCACTTAAATCTGTTTCACCAACATTAAACTTGGCAAAACCTCCACCTGTACCAGAAACACCAACAGTAACTCTTACCCGAGGATATTCGTATGAAAATTCTTCTGCCATTGCCTGAGTTATGGGGTAAACCGTACTGGAACCGTCAATTTTAATTGTTCCTTTCAGCTCCTGTGCAGCTGCACCTGCAGGAAATACTGCCATAACTAAAAGTGCAAAAACAAAAAATAGTGTTGTAACTTTTCTCATTAATTTTTCCCCCTTAAGGAATTTTTATTTTTTCTTTAATTTTTCTTTAACTTGACTCTGATTAAATAATAACAGGTGAATGTTACAGCAGTATGTCACTTATGTTAACAAAATGTAAACAAAGAAAAAACCGCCCCAAAAGAGCGGTTTAATTTGCATTAGTATTTTGTTTTAATTTAATATTAGCATCAGCATTCATTTAATTTAATTATAAACAATTCCTTATTTGTGTTCGTGATCATGATGGGAGTCTTGGGGATTAATTGCCTGGCTAATTTTTTTATTAACCTTTGACATTAATTTGCTGAAAGACTGCTGTTTCTGCATAAATGATTTTATTTTCTCGTTTTCCCACATTGTTTTCTGCAGAGATGACATTTCTTTTTTAAATTTCTCATCTTGTTTATTCTGATCAATTTTCTTTTGTAAAGCCTCAACTTTTTCAACTAATTCTGCAGCTCTTTTATCTGAATCCATTACTTTTTCGGCTTTTGCCATTCCTTCATATTCTTCTGATTCTAAAATTGCATCAGCCAGTTTTTCCGCTTTTCTTATTACTTTCGACATTAATAAAACCTCCATTTGATCATGCGACTTTATCTTAAAAGTTTTCATTTTTGTAGATTATAATCATGATTAGGTACACTAAATAATTTTTAAAATATATTCTATAATAACTTATACTAAGAAATCAATTTTTTTATTTCATCTACAGTAGCTACCCTACCTTTAATCTTAATCTCTCCATCAATTGCAATTGCAGGTGTACTCATTATACCTGCAATTGCAATTTCTTTCATGTCTTCGACTTTAACTATTTCCGCATCAACACCTGTTTCTGCCAAAGCTTTTTTAGCATTATCAGCTAAACTAACACAATTTTTGCATCCTGGTCCATAAATAGTAATTTCCATAATAACACTCCTCAAATTTTAATTTTTAATTTAATTGTTCTCTATCATATATAATATCTTTTTTGTATCTGATATTAATATATTTTAAACCAAACTCATAATAAAGTTAAACATATAGCCAACACCAATTATTGAAATTCCAACAACAGTTACAAAAACAGTAATTAATTTTGGTTTTATAACTTTACGTAAGATAATCAATGCTGGTAAAGATAAAGCTGTAGTTGCCATCATAAAACTTAAAGCAGTTCCCAGAGCAACTCCCTTACCCATCAAGGCTTCTACAATTGGAATTGTTCCAACAGCATTAGCATAAAGTGGTATTCCTACAATTACAGCGGCGATAACAGAGAGCGGGTTATTTGGTCCAGCATATTCTGCTAATAATTCTGCAGGTGCATAACCATGAATTGCAGCTCCAATTCCAATCCCAATTATAACATATTTCCAGACTCGGCTCACAATTTCTTTTACTTCTCCTTTAGCAAAATTAATTCTGTCACTCCATTCAAGTTCTTCAATTTCACTTTCTTCAGAGCTGATCTGATAAACATATTCTTCTACATGTTTTTCCATTCCTAAAGCTTCAATTACAAGTCCACCTATTATCCCAACTAAAATTCCGCTGACAAGATAGAGTGTTCCAATTTGCCAGCCAAAAATTGTATAAAGCATCACAAGCGCTACCTCATTTACAATTGGTGAAGTAATTAAAAATGAAAATGTAATTCCCAATGGAATACCTGATTCTACAAAACCAATAAAAATCGGTACAGAAGAACAAGAACAAAATGGTGTCACAACCCCAAGCAGTGAGGCCATTATATGTCCAGTTATTTTTCGATAATTACTTAATAATTTTTTTGTTTTTTCTGGTGGAAAATAACTTCTGATAATTGAAATAAAAAAGATCATTATAGATAATAAAAAAATAATCTTTGTTGTATCATAGAAGAAAAAGTGAACTGATTCTCCAAGTCTTGTCTCTGCTTCCAGCCCAAATAAATTATATGCTACTAAATCAGCAAATTTTGCAAACATTAGCAACATCCCCTCTCTTTATTTTCAGTTCTAATTTCCGCTGCAGTATCTAAATTATTTATTTTATTTTCGAGATCCTCTAATTCTAATTCAGATAATGAACTAGCTTTTAAAGATATTAAGTTCGCTAAAAAACTATCATATACACTTCTATCGATAGAGTAATAAATCAATTTTCCACTTTTATCTTCATTTAAGAGATTCAATTCTTTAAAATAACTTAAGTGTTGGGATACACTAGATTGAGATTTATCTAATAATTCCTGCAGCTGACACACACAAAACTGACTATCTAATAACAATTTTAAGATTTTTAAACGATTCTCATCAGCTATACATTTTAAAAAGTTAAGTAATTTTTTCATAAGCACTTCCTTTGATTCATATTAATATTAACTAATGTGATTATATAGTAATATTTTTCTCGTGTCAAATTTTAATTTTAATTTTTATCAGTTATTTTAATCTTTAATGACGAACACAAGTTAATTTTTATTTTTAAAATAATTTATTTTAAAGAAAAAAATATCTACTCACATTAATATAAGTAGATATAAATGAGATGTTTTGTTTTTTAGCTGTTAATTATTGAGATTCAACGGTATTTAAATAAAAATAAAATTCACTACCTTCTCCTTCTCTACTTTTAACCTGAATTTCACTGCCATGCTGTTTTATAATATTTCGCACAATAGAAAGTCCAATTCCTGTTCCGCCAAAAGCTCGGCTGCGGGCTTTGTCAACTCGATAAAACCTTTCAAATATTCTTTCCTGATCAGCCTGTGGTATTCCCATACCATTATCTTTAATAGAAAAATAAACTTTATCATCTACTTGCCTTACTGTAATCTTTATTTTGCCTGCTCTAGGAGTATATTTAATAGCATTGTCAAATAAATTTATTAATACCTGCTTGATCTGCTCTCGCACCATATAAACAGGAGATAAATCATCTGCTATTTCAAATTGAAGTTCAATTTCTTTTTTTTCAGCATTTTTTTCCATTAACTTTATAACTTTATTTAATACATTTTTAAAGCTGCCTGGTTTCAAATCAAATGTGTGGGATTCTATTTCTGATAAATTTAACAAATCTTTAATTAAAATTGAAAGTCTATCAGCTTCTTCTTTAATAATTTTCAAGAATTTATTTCTTATTTCTGGATCTTCAACATCACTTTCTAAAAGTGTATCTAAATATCCTACAATTGATGTTAAAGGAGTTCTCAACTCATGAGATACATTTGCAACAAAATCATTACGAACTGTTTCTAATTTTCTTAATTCAGTTATATCTGTAAGTACAATTACTCCTCCAGTTATTTTATCTTCTTCATCTAACAAAGGGATAAATGTAGCTTGGATAATTTTTTGTTCAGGATTTTTATATTTGATTTCCCGCTTAATACTTTTTTTTGTATCAAAAGCTCTTTGTAAATACATCTCTATTCTATGACTAAAAAGTGTGGTGAGTAAGTCTTTACCTTCAATTTTTTCAGCTTCGATATTAAAGATCCTACTGGCAGCGGGATTAATTAAGGTTATTTCACCATCTTTATCAACAGCAATCACACCATCTACCATACTTTCTAATATTGCTTCTATTCTGTTTTTTTCCTGTGATATTTCAGTAACCTTATCTTCAAGCTCATCAGCCATATAATTAAACATCCGTGCCAATTTTTCAATCTCACTGTTATATTTTCTAACTGGTATCCGTTGTGTTAAATCACCTTCAGAAATTTTTTCTGCAGTTTCTGTTACTGTTTCCAGTGGTTTTACAATACTATAAGTTAACCGCCACCCCAAAATAATTGTTATAAATGCAAGAATCACAAAAAAGAATAAATAACTTTTAATATCCTCAACTAATACACCTCTAATAAATGAAAGTGGGCGAGCAGTTCTTAAAATGCCAATTATTTCTCCATCAGAATTAATTGGAACTGCATAATAGAGCATTTTTTCGCCAATTGTTTCACTATAACGGATTTCATTACCAAAATCATTACTCCTAACAGCCTGAACAACCTCAGGCCGATTACGGTGATTATCCATTTCAGATATTTCATAATGTGAATCTGCCAGTACTCGTCCATCTGCAGCAATAATAGTAATTCTAGTTTCGGAATCATCTGACCAATCAGCTGCTTTTTCTTCTAAATTTGGGCTAAAATTTTTTATTTCACTTTCTTCTATATTATTTAACATTAGCTGAGAGTAATGTTCTAAACTAATTTTTTCCTGTTCTAAATAAAATTCTCTATGATTAATACTAAAATAATAAAAACTTAGACCAATTATTAAAAGTTGAATAACAATAAAGATAACACTTAAGCGATTTTTAATTCCAATCTTATTCCATTTTAACAAATTTATATCCCACCCCTCTAACAGTAGCAATATAATCAGAATTTAATTTTTTCCTAATTCTTCTAATGTGAACATCTACTGTCCTGGTATCTCCAGCATATTCATAGCCCCATATTTTTTCTAAAAGCAAATCGCGACTTAACACTCTCCCCTGATTAATAATTAAATATCTAAGCAGTTCAAATTCTTTCGGAGTTAAAATTATTTTTTGGCCTTCATAAATAACCTCATGTCTTGAAATATCAATTTTAATTTTATCGACTTCAATTATCTCATCTTTAATCTTTTCGTCATCTACTCTATATTCTTTAATTCTTCTGAAAATAGCCTTAATTCGCGCTACTAGTTCTCGCGGGCTGAACGGTTTTGTCATATAATCATCTGCCCCCATCTCCAGACCAAGAATTCTTTCAACTTCTTCTCCTTTGGCAGTCAGCATTATTATTGGGATCTGGCGCAATTCTTCACTACTTCTCATTCTCCTGCAGACTTCCATTCCATCAATTTCAGGTAACATTAAATCTAAAACTACCAGATCAATTTCTTCAGAAAGTTTTGCCATCGCCTCTTTACCATCTGCTGCAGTTTCAACTTCATATCCTGCATTTTCAACATTAAATTTAATTAATTCCCTAATATTTTTTTCATCTTCAACTACAAGAATTTTATCCATTATAAATCCTCCTGGATTGTTGTGGTTAATTTAGTTAAGTCACTATCTCCATTATAGCAAAAAGAGCCTCTCATAAAAAGGAGGCTCTAATCAAATAAGTCTATTTAAATGTTAAATCTTTGTAAATTTATACTACTTTTACATCATCTTCATAACTTTTTAGTTCTCTTTCTTCATATATTTCAATAATACTATGAGCGATATCAGCCATCTGATCACTAATATGTTCCATGCTATCCAATATTTCTAATAATAAAATTCCCGAATTAGGATCACAAGCCTTTTTATCTGCTCTTTTTATTCTACTGATATTTTCATTTCTAAATTGGATCTGCATTTCATCTAATCTCTCTTCAACCTCTAGAATCTCAGCTGCAATTTCTAAATCGTGAGTTTCAATTAATTCAACTGATTTATCTAATACATCACAAATGATCTCATAAACCTCTTCAATTGTATCCTGAGCATCTTTAGAAAACTCTAACCTATTATCTAAACGCTCTTCAATAAAATCAGTAATGTCATTTGCATCATCAGCAATACTTTCAATATCATCAACTACAGCAAAATATTTATCCAGAGTTCTAATATCAATATCATTTAACTGAGCCTGAGGAATTTTTTGAATAAAATACAATAATTCTTCTTCAACTTCGTTTACTATATCCTCATGTCTTTTAATCTTTTTGATGACATCTCCGTCACTATCTAGAAAACCTTTAACAGAATCACAAACCATATCAGATGCTATGCCGTGCATATACACAATTTCTTTTTTAACCTGATCAATAGCCACATAAGGAGTGCTCAGCATTCTATCATCAATAAAGGTAGTTCCTCTAGTTAAAGTCAAATCTTCCCCTGGAATTATTTTCTTAACTAAATAGACCATAAAACCTGTAAATGGAAGCCAAACTAAAGTATTTATTACATTAAAGAAGGTATGAGTATTAGCAAGAAGCCTTTCTTCAGAAGGGTTCATCTGACCAAAAAGACCACTAATATCTCTAAGCAGGTTTTCTAACAACCCCCCAAAATTAGGAATAATATAAAGAAAAGCAATCATTATTGCTGCCCCTAAAACATTAAACAAAAAATGCGCTGCTGCTGCTCTTTTAGCAGTCAAACTAGCTCCGATTGCTGATAAAATTGCAGTCACAGTTGTACCAATGTTACTACCTAAAAGAATTGGAATTGCAGCTTCATAATGAATTACTCCTGCTGTAACTAAACCTAACAAAATACCAAATGAAGCTGAACTACTTTGAATTGCAACTGTGACAATAATACCAGTTAAGATACCTAGAATTGGATATTTCGAAAAGTTTTCCATCCAATCAATAAAAACTGGGGAATTCTCTAGAGGGGCCATAGTATCTCCCATCGTTTCCAAACCTAAAAATAGTAGTCCAAAGCCAAGTAAAATTTGGCCAATATACTGAAACTTTTTGCTTTTAGAAAATAAATATGTAAAAGCACCTATTGCAATAGCATGGAAGGCGTAATCACCTAATTTAAAAGCAATTAACTGAGCAGTTACTGTAGTACCAATGTTGGCACCCATAATTACTCCAATTGACTGAAATAAAGTCATTAAACCAGCATTAACAAAACCAACAACCATTACTGTAGTAGCACTACTACTTTGAATAATTGAAGTAACTAAAGCCCCTACACCAACTCCCATTATAGGCTTTGAAGTCATGGCTGCTAAAAAATGACGTAGTCTTTTACCAGCTGTTTTTTGTAGACCCTCACTCATCTGTTTCATTCCATAAATAAAGAGTCCTAAACCACCCAGTAATCCTATAGCCATATCAAATCCCAAACCTATCTCTCCTTTCAAAATTTCAGATTATATTATTATTGTCTTACTAAATTATAGAATAATTGAATTAAATAATAACAGAAAAAAAGCAGCCAAATCAGGCTGCATATTAAATTCATCTACTCTATTTTAAATCAAAATCCAATCTTAACCTCATCGTCTTTAGATTTAATTATTACATTATCTGTCAGAAGATCTGAATAAGTATAAGATAAACGTCTGATTTGGTTGTGATCATTTATTCTCACTACAAAAACATTTTCATGAGTTTTTTCTAAAACACCTTCTTTTTCTACTGCTTTCCTTCTACCTCGATTTGCTTTAACACTAACTCGATGCCCAACATAAGATTTTACTTCTTTTTTTATTTTATCTAGAACATTTTCTTCCATTAAGAATCACCTCATTTTCAAAATAATTCAGATTTAGTATATCATAAGATTCTTAATTTAGCAAAGAGCTTAATCTAAAATTATAATTTCTAACCTGCTCTAACTAATAAACTTTAGCTGTTTTTTTACATTCTGCCAGCCCATCTGCTTTTATAACTGGAGGATCCAGCAGATAGTTACTGATTATCATTCTTAAGAAAATTTCTAATTCCTTCTGAAAGAAGTTTATGTTCCTGATTTGTTTCATAATTCATTCCCAAGCCCATTCGAACTCGGGCAGCAACAATGGCTCTTTCTTTAAAAATACTTGATCTATATGCAGCTTCCAGCACATATTTCAACTTTAACCAATCTCTCTCCTCCTCCCAAAAATTTTCTTGATTTTTAATGAATTACTTTGTCATTTTATAAATTCTATTGCTGATAGAAATCATCTCAAAAATCGAGAGCTTCTCCCCTCTCTTTTTGAGCCCGATACCTTCATCTTCTAAAGCTTTAGTTACAAGATCACGGTCAAGATTTATAACAGCAGATTTACTAAGGCTGTTGCGCAGAGTTTTTCGTCGCTGCTGAAATATTGATTTAACAATTTGAAAAAAAAACTCTTTATTTACTATCTCTTCCTGATAAATATTTTCCGCATAAGGTGATAAGCTGACAATAACTGAGTCAACATCAGGCTGGGGAATAAAAACAGATGAAGGGACCTGATGCACAATTTCAGGCTGCATATGATATTGGACTGCCACACTTAGAGAACCAAATTTTTTAGTTTCTGGACCAGCACAGATTCTTTCTCCTACTTCTTTCTGTACCATAAAAACCAGCTGTTCCAGTTCGATTTCACTTTCTAAAACTCCCATAATAATTGGAGTGGTCACATAATAAGGAAGGTTAGCAATCAGCTTTATTTTTCTATTTTCTGAATTATATTCAGCTGCTATTTCTTTCCAGTTAATCTTTAGTGCATCCTGATTAAGCAGAGTTAACTTTTTCTCCTCAGCAAAAATATCTTTTAATACTTCAACCATGGCAGCATCTTTTTCAACTGCTAATAATTTACCGCTAGTTAGTTTTTCTAAAACTGCCTGAGTTAAAGAACCAATACCAGGCCCAATTTCGATAATAAATTCATCACCATCTATAGCTGAGGCAGATGTAATAATATCAATAATATTTGAATCAACCAGAAAATTTTGCCCTAAACTTTTTTTTAAACTTAAATTATGTTCTCTAAGAATCTTTTTTGTTGCCGAAGGTGTTGCAATTTTATTTTCCATATTAATTTCAATCATCCTCAATTAATTATATATTTGTTATAATTTTATTATACTACTTCAATCCAGGCAAAAATTATAGATTAATAACTTTTTCTGCTAACCGATGGGTTAAAAGGTCAGCTGCCACTTCTTTCTTGTTATTTTCACACACCTTTACTCGCTTTAAAAATTCGTTAATCATATCTACAAAGCCACGATCATAACCCATTTTATTCCAGCCTGCAGTCTGCGAAAGTTTTTGCCCTCCATCAGAATAATCAATAATCTGAGTTATATTTTTAATTCTCTTTTTTTGCTTAAAACCCATTACCTCAACTGTTTCTTCTGTAATTGCATTATCACGGTTCATAATTCCAACAGCAGTATTTTCTTTATTTTTTAAAGTCAAAATAGACTGGATCAGTTTATCATCTCTCATTATTTTATCAACATTAATATTATCTAAATCTACTTCCCCAAGCAAATAAGATATTGTATCAATTACATGAATAAAATCATCCATAATAAATTTTCGTACTTCACCCGGTTGATAGGTGCGATTTTTTTCCATTATTATTGTTTTGGGAGCTTCAATTTCTACAAGCGAACGATAAGTTGGTACATAGCGCCTATTAAAACCTGTCATTAGAATTACTCCATTTTTTTCAGCAAGTTTAATAAGTTCTTCAGTTTGCTCTAAATGATAGGTCATAGGTTTATCTACAAAAGTAGAAATTTTTTCCTGTAGTAGTTTTTTTGCTATTTCATAATGAGCCTGAGTTGCTGTGTGGACAAATGCTGCATCTAAATCCTCTTTTAACAAATCATCTACTGAACTATACAATTTACTGACTCTATATTTTTTGCCAAGCTGTTTAAGAGTACTTTCTGTTCTAGTACAAAAATATGGTTCAACTTTTTCCATCTGAGTAATTAAAGGCAGATATGCTTTTTGAGCTATATCTCCCAGTCCAATAATCCCAATTTTCATTTTAAATTCCTCCCAAATTAACTTTTTAGAATTCATTCTAAATCAAATTAAAAATTATAAATTCGTTCAGCATTTTCAGTTGTTATTTCTCCCATTTTTTCAGCACTAATCTGCTTAATCTCTGCAGCTTTGTTGACAATATGCTCTAAATATGCAGGTTCATTTCTTTTTCCCCTATGAGGTGCCGGGGTTAAGTAAGGAGCATCAGTCTCCAGCAAAATTCTATTCAGCGGCATTTTTTTCAAAGCATCTCTGATCGGCTGAGCACTATTAAAAGTTATTAAACCACCAAAAGCTACATAATAATCTCTTTTTATTATTTCTTCAATTTCCTCCAGGCCATAAGCATAACAGTGAAAAATTAGATTCTGAGCAAAGTCAGCCGTCTGATCTAAAATTTCTAAAGTCTCTGCTGCTGCCTCACGTGAATGAATTACTACTGGCAGCTTTAGTTCTAAAGCTAGATTAAGCTGTTTTTTAAAAGCTTCTTTTTGAATTTTCCGCGGAGAATTATCATAATAAAAATCTAATCCACACTCCCCAATTGCTTTGACTTTTGGAGAAGAAGCTAAAATTTTGAGTTCAGCTAGACTCTTTTCATTGACTGTATCTGCTTCATGAGGATGAATCCCGACTGAGGCATAAACATCACCATATTTCTCGGCCAGTTTCACTGCCCTCCTGCTTCCTTCTAAATCTGCACCAATATTAACTATTTTATCTACTCCAATTTTCCTTGCTCTATTAAAAACTTCTTCTCGATCCTGATTATAGTCATCAAAATCAAGATGAGCATGGGTATCTATTAAACGCAAGTTTTTTCCTCCTAGTTAATTTTTAAGTTTTAGTTATATTCTAAGTTATAATTAATCATCTTTATTATATCACTAGAACTTAAAAAATAAAATAATATCAGAAAAAACTTAATTTACTTATCAAGAGGTATAAAAGCTAATTAAATTGTTTTTAGCTAATTTCTCGGCTTTAACTGTTTATTTCTCTACCCTTTGGTGGTATAATAAAAGTCAGTGTTTTAAAATAGGAGTGAAATTAATGGAAAGAGAAATATATTTAGATAATGCTGCAACTACTAAGGCTCTGCCAGAAGTAACTGCAGCTGTTGTTGATGCTTTAGAAAATACTTATGCTAACCCATCTTCACTACACCGCTTTGGTTTAAAATCAGAGAAAATTTTAAATAACAGCAGAAAAATAATAACTGATTATTTGGGTGTCAAAACTAAAGAAATCATCTTTACTTCAGGTGGTACTGAGAGCAATAATCTTGCCATCAGAGGAATTACTAATTCTTATAAAAATAGAGGTAAACATTTAATCACCTCTCCTATCGAACATTCTTCTGTAGCTGAACTTTTTAATGTTCTCGCAACTGAAGGCTGGCAGATAGATACAGTTAATGTTGATCATGGTGGACATGTTGACCTTGACCACTTAAGATCATTAATTACTGATAAAACACTTTTGGTCAGTATTATGCAGGTTAATAATGAGTTGGGAACTATCCAGCCAATCAAAGAAATTGCTGAACTGATTGAAAGTATAAATCCCCTTATTTTTTTTCATGTTGATGGTGTTCAGGCTTTTGGAAAGATTTATAGTAATTTGAGCCAGTGGCCGGTAGATCTTTATTCAATCAGCGGCCACAAAATCCATGGTCCAAAAGGTATTGGCGCTCTCTATGTTAAAGAGGGGACAAACTTAAAACCACTAATTTATGGCGGTGGTCAGGAAAGCAAATTGCGTTCAGGCACAGAAAACGTTCCTGGAATTGCTGGTTTAGGAGAAGCTGTTAAAAAACTAACTCGTTTTTCAAAAGAAATTACAGCTGATAGATATTTAGCTCAGCAAAAAGAATATTTACTGGAATCTTTACAGCAAATTGAAGAGGTAGTAATCAACTCGCCTACTGCTGGAGCTCCCCATATTATTAACTTTTCAATACCTGGTATTAAAGGAGAAACTATGCTGCATGCATTAGAAAGACAGGGTATTTATATTTCAACCGGTTCAGCCTGCTCATCTAAGAAAAAAGGCAGTCGGATTATTAATGCCTGTGGTCTATCTCAGGCTAGAAGTGAAAGTGCCCTGAGGGTAAGTTTAAATAAAAATATTACAGATTCTGATCTAGACTATTTTATAAAAACTTTAAAAAAACAGATTGACTTTCTTAAACTTTTTTAATGAGGTGAAAAATTTTGTATGATTTAATAATTATTCGTTACGGAGAAATTGGCCTAAAAGGAGATAATATCAATGATTTTATCTCACAGCTGGTCTCAAATATTAAAAGAGCAACAGCCGATTTAGGAGATTTTGAAATCAGTACGGTCTATGGTCGAATTTTTCTTTATGCTGAAAGTGATAAAATCGAAAAAATTGTTGGGAGGCTGGCCAATGTTCCAGGAATTATATCATTAAGTCCAGCTCAAAGATTTAGAATTGGAAAAAAAGTAGCTAAATTTAATGAACAGGACTTTGAAAAATTGAAAGACAGCGTAGTTGAGCTTTTTAAAGCTGAAGTTAAGAATTATCCAACTACTTTCAAAGTAAAAACTACCAGAGCAGATAAGTCTTTCCCAATGGAAAGTCCAGAAATCAATCGCGAGCTGGGAGCAGAAATTTTAAGAAAAATAGAAAGTGACAGTGTTTCACTCAGTGTTGATGTTCATCAGCCTGAGCACCTGGTCGAAGTTGAAATTAGACGGGGAAAGGTTTATCTTTTTCTAAGGCGAGAAGCTGGCCCGGGTGGATTACCGGTTAAATCATCCGGAAAAGCATTACTTCTTCTCTCAGGTGGGATTGACAGTCCTGTTGCCGGTTGGCTTGGTTTAAAAAGAGGTTTATCTTTAAGTGCAGTCTACTTTGATTCTCCTCCCTATACATCAGAAAGAGCCAAAGAAAAGGTAATTGATCTAGCAAAGGTTTTAAGCCGTTATGGAGGAGAAATTAAACTTCATATTCCTTACTTTACAGAAGTTCAACAGGAAATATTAAAAAACTGCCCCAGTCGATATACTGTCACTATTATGAGGCGAATGATGATCAGGATTGCCAACAGACTGGCAGAGCTGAATAATGAGTTAGCTTTAGTGACCGGAGAAAGTCTGGGCCAGGTAGCAAGCCAGACTTTAGAAGGTCTGCGTTCATCTGATGAAGTAGCAGAGTTTCCGGTTTTACGTCCCTTAATTACCATGGATAAAAATGATATTATTGCTTCAGCCAAAAGAATCGGAACTTATGAAATTTCAATCAGGCCTCACGAAGACTGCTGTACAATTTTTGTGCCTGATAATCCTGCAACTCAGCCCAAACTTGATACTATTCACTATGGAGAAGAGGATTTAGAAATTGAAGAATTAATAAATCGAGCTGTAGAAAAAATGGAAGTTATTACAATCAACGAAGATGCAAAATAAGTCTGTTAACCACATTTCTTTCGCGGTCAAGAACGATATTTTTCAACTAATCCCTATTTAACAAGTTTTTTGACCGCCGGTGACAGAGTCCCTATTTTGCTCAACTTAATTTTTTGTATACTTACACTTAACTGATTGTCAATACTTTTTAACTGCTTTCTGAAAAACTTTCTATTACTTTATTATATTCTCCTTTAGCTTTGAGAATATGGCTTAAGATCTCTCTGACTGCCCCATCTCCACCCTTAAATTCAGATACTAGATCAGAAACTTCTTTAACCTCTGCAGCTGCATCTGCCGGACAGCCTGCAAATCTAGCCTCTTTCATTACTGATAAGTCATTTAAATCATCACCAAGATAGGCTAAATTCCCATAGCCAAAGTCGTTTTCTTTCATTAATTTTTCTAAAGCCGCTTTTTTATCCCTAACTCCCTGATAACATTCTTCTATCCCCAGCTCGGCCGCTCGACGGGCCACAACTTCAGAGTTTCTTCCGGTCATAATAATTACATCATATCCCATTTTAATCATTTGTACTATCATTAAGCCATCTTTAACATTAAATGCTTTAAATTCATTTTTACCATTATCTAAATAAATTTTACCATCTGTAAGAGTTCCATCAACATCTAAAAATATAGTATTAATATTCTTCACTCCTATCCCTCCATTTGTAAGCAAAATATTTGCAGACCAATTTAATTATATTTTTTTAGAAAGCATTCTGCAATGTTTAAAGCTATAACTATAACAACCCCCAGCCTTAAATTGAGGGTTATCTTAACAAAACGATTCTTTTAGATTATGTTTTTATTTTTTTCTTTTTTTAATTTCAAATTTGCTGCTTTTTCTGCCTGTTCTTTTTCTTTGGCTCGATAATTTAAATAGCCGGCTGAAATTATTAAAATTCCACCGAGTACTGAAAAAAGATCCGGAATTTCTTGAAATAAAAACAGACCAAAAATTGAAGAAAAAATAATATTAGCATAAGTATATATTGAAAGCTCTCCAGCTTCTGCATGACGATAAGCGTTTGTCATAAAAAGCTGGGCTGCTGCTGCAAATAAGCCTAAAGCAAGTAAAGCAACTGCCTGAACAGGACTTGGAATTACAAAACTACCACTAACCATAAATGGTATCATCGCCAAAGTTGAAAAAAAACTAAAATAAAATACCACTGTAGCTGCTGAATCAGTTTTACGCAGCTGCCTAACCACAGTATAGGCAATTCCTGCAAAAACACTTGACATTAAAGCAATCAAAGAAGGAATTAAATTTGAATCAAAACCGGGACGAATTACTAGAACAGCACCCATCACAGCAGTTATTAAAGCAGTAATCTGCTTTTTATTAATCTTCTCATTTAAAAATACAGCCGCAAAAACAACTACAAAAAATGGAGACATTTTATTTAAAATTACAGCATCTGAAAGCTTCATATTTGCCAGCGCATAAAAATAAGCTGCAATACCTAAAAGACCAAAAATACTCCTTAAAATTAAAAGCTTCTTATTATTACCAGTCAAAGAGCTTCCACTCTTTTTGACAAGACCAAAAGCTACAAAAATCCCAACCAGATTTCTAAAAAATATTTTTTCTGTTGTTGGCATATCACCTAAATATTTAACCGTGGCTGCCATTAGAGCAAAAAATAAAGATGATAAAAGTATATATGTTATCCCTTTTTTCCTATTTTCCATTTTTTTCACCTCTTATTATGATATTATAAACTTATAGAGTTATCAAAAATTACCAGAATAAAAACAACTATTTAATCCTATATAATAATGATATTCATTATCATTATTATATAGGTAATTATTTCTTATGTAAAGTAAAAACTTCACCAAATGGTGAAGTTTTTAAAAATAATTTTCAAATTTAATTTCTTTCATTTAAAGCTTCTTTCAATGTATACCAGGATAAAACCGCACATTTAACTCGAGCTGGCATGTTTGAAATATTCTTTAAAGCCATAGCATCTTTAAGCTTCCTTAACTCCTGAGGATCTTTTATATCTTTTTTGATCATAGCAATAAAAGTCTCCACAAGTTCCAATGCTTCCTCAATACTTTTACCTTTAATTAAATCAATCATTATTGAAGTTGAAGCCTGAGATATTGCACAGCCGCTACCTGTAAAAGCTGCATCACTAATTATATCTTCATCAAACTTCAATTCTAATGTTATATCATCTCCACAACTTGGATTATGACCATGTTCACTAAGATCTGCACCTTCTAAAGAATGTTTGTTGCGGCTATTTTTATTATGCTCCATTATTAATTCTGTATAGACTGAATTAAGATCCATATCCAAAAACCTCCCTTACTTTATCCAGGGATTCTATGAATTTATCCACTTCTGCTTTAGTATTGTAGAGATAAAAGCTGATACGGCCTGTAGAATTAAGCTGATAAAATTTCATTAAAGGTTGAGCACAGTGATGACCTGAACGGATAGCAATTCCTTCACTATCAACTATGGTAGCCAGGTCATGAGAATGAATATCCCTTAAATTGAATGAAATAATTCCTCCACGATCTTCTAAGTCAGTAGGACCTGCTATTTCAACATAATCAAGCTCCCCCATTTTCTCAAGAGCGTATTCAGTTAGCTCAAGCTCGTGTTCTTTTATTTTATCAAGTCCTATATCTTCTAAATATTCTATTGCCGCTTGAAGCCCGACCGCTCCTTCAACATTAGGCGTTCCTGCTTCAAATTTTTCTGGAAGTGGTGCATAGGTAGAATCCTGTTCTTTTACATATTCTATCATACCTCCACCTTTTAGAAAAGGAGGTAATTCTTCTAAAAGAGCCTTTTTACCATAGAGAACTCCAATCCCCATTGGTGCCAACATCTTATGACCTGAAAAAGCATAAAAATCAGCATCTAAAGCTCTAACATCGGTTTTAAGGTGAGGAGCACCCTGAGCACCATCCACAACAACTAAGGCATCATTTTGGTGTGCTAATTCTATCATCTCTTTTACAGGATTAATAACCCCACTCACATTTGACATCTGAGAAATACTTAAAATTTTTGTTTTTTCATTTAATTTTTCTCTAAGTTCTGACAGCTGAATTCTATAATTTTGGTCAGGATATAAATATTTTAGTTTTAGATTTTTTCTCTCTGCCAGCTGCTGCCAAGGAAGAATATTACTGTGATGTTCTAAAACAGAAATTAAAATTTCATCTCCCTCTTCAACCAATGCCTCCATACTATTTGCTAATAAATTTAAAGACTCAGTTGTATTTCTAGTAAAAATAATTTCCTCTGATTTTTCTGCATTAATAAAATCTTTAACTTTTTCTCTAGCATTTTCATAGGCTTCGGTAGCACGAATGCTTAAAGTATGGGCGCCACGGTGAGGATTGGCATTAATTGTCCGGTTATAATTATCTACTGCATCCAAAACTGATTCCGGCTTTTGAGTTGTAGCAGCATTATCAAAATAAATTAAGTCTTTACCATTTATCTGCTGGTTTAAGATAGGAAAATCATCCTTATATTTTGGGGCAAATTTATCACTTAAACTATTTTCTTTAACTGCGTATTCTTGTTTTGACTTCATTAATAACACTTCCTTTAAGGTCATTAAGAGGTATCTTATCAAAAACAGGATTAAAAGCAGCCTCCACCATTAACTGTTTTGCTTCTGCTTTACTCATACCTCTACTCATCAAATAAAAGAGACGCTGTTCATCAATTTGACCTGCACTGACCGCGTGCTCACCTTCAACATTATCTTCTTCAGAAAACAAAGCCGGAATAGAATCAGAATCAACTGTTTTATCCAAAAGTAACACTTCTTCTTTTTCAGTGCCTTTGGCCTGACCTGCACCTTTTTGGAAATATAAATCTCCTCTGAATACTTTCTGAGCCCTATCTTTTAAAACACCCCTACTTTCAATCTCACTGCTGCTGTGGCGGCCCTGGTGATTCATCTTAAATCCTAAATCCAGTTTACGATCTCCATCAGCAAAATATACTGAACTGATGCTGGCTCTACTGCCATCATCAATTAAGGTGTTCTCATTATTTGTAACAGAATTTCTAGCTCCAAGTTCAATTGGAATCCAATTTAGTTCTCCCTGATTGGACACAAGAGAAATATTACTGTCAAAATTATCACTTTGATCATTAAAACGCTGAACCTTTATAATATTTAAAACAGCATTTTCTTTAACAATTACTCTAGTTAAACCATTATGGAAAGCAGCTAATTCCTGATCCTTCATTCGATAATCAATAACAATAGTTAATTTAGAGTTTTCTTCAGCTACAATTAAATTGTTATCAATTAAAACAGGATTTTCTTTGTCTAATTCATAAAATATTTCTACAGGTAATTTTAGTTCTGTATTTCTAGGAACTTTAATAAATAAGCCTGTATTATAAAAGGCATCAACCATAGATAAATATTTCTCATCAAGACCCTGATTACCTTTTTTAACTTTTTTACCTTTAAATTCCTCTAAATAGTTTAAAATTTCTTCTTCATTATTTAGATTATCTGTCATTTTTTTAAGCACAATTTGACTTTGCCACTTTTTTTCTTTAAGATATTCTTTATTATAAGGGCTGTATTCAGGAAATTGATAGTTAAACAAATTTATTCTATTAAAATCACTTTTAGTCAATTTTTCAAAAACTTTAAAACTATCTCTTCTTTTACTGCTGAGTAGTTTTGATTGACCAGTGGTTAAGTTATCAACTAATTTTTTATTATACATCTTATTATCACCTATCCTATAGTTCCTTCAAGTTCAAGGTTAATTAGATTGTTTAATTCAACTGCATATTCTAACGGCAGTTCACTAGCAATTGGTTCCACAAATCCACGCACAATCATTGCTTTTGCCTCTTCTTCACTTATTCCTCTGCTCATCAGATAGAAGATAGCTTCTTCACTTATTCGACCAACTTTTGCTTCATGACCAATATCAATATCATCAGTCTGCAATTTCATAATCGGTAAAGTATCTGATTTAGATTCATTATCCAGCATCAGTGACTCACAGGCAACTGATGCTTTAGCACCATGAGCATTCTCAGTTACTTTAAGCAGACCTCTATAGTATGCATGTCCCCCATCTTTAGCAATTGAGCGAGAATTAACAGTTGAAGTTGTGTTAGGAGCCGCATGTATAACCTGAGCTCCAGTATCTAAATACTGTCCTTCAGCAGCAAATGTAACTCCGGTAAATTCAGCTCTTGCTCTTGCTCCTTTTAAAATACTCATTGGATAAAGCATTGAAACCTTAGAACCAAATGATCCAGAAACCCATTCAATTACTCCATCTTCTTCAACTAAAGCCCTTTTTGTATTTAGATTATACATATTCCTCGACCAATTCTCAATAGTACTGTATCTTAATTTAGCACCTTTATTTATAAATAATTCTACAGCACCTGCATGAAGATTATTAACAGAATATTTTGGGGCTGAGCAGCCTTCAATAAAGTGAGCATTTGCTCCTTCTTCTAAAATTATAAGAGTATGCTCAAACTGTCCAGATCCTGGTGCATTCTGGCGGAAATAGGACTGCAGAGGAATATCCACATCTACTCCAGCCGGAACATAAACAAATGAACCACCTGACCAGACAGCTCCATGCAGAGCTGAAAATTTATGATCGTTTGGTGTGATTAATTTCATAAAGTGGTCCTTAACTAAATCTTCATGTTTTTTAACAGCGTTTTCCATATCCATATAAATGACACCCTGTTCAACCATCTCTTCTTTTAAGTTGTGGTATACAACCTCAGAATCATATTGAGCCCCGACTCCGGCTAAAGACTCTTTTTCTGCCTCTGGAATTCCCAAAGCATCAAATGTATCTTTAATCTCATCCGGAACCTGATCCCAATCACTCTGAAGATCTGCATCAGGTCGAACATAGGTAATTATATTTTCCATATCTAAATCTGAAATATCCGCTCCCCAGGTAGGAATTTCTTTTTTCTTATATATTTCTAAAGCCTTAAGTCTAAATTCGAGCATCCATTTTGGCTCTTTTTTTTCTCGTGAGATTTCCTTAATTACCTCAGGAGTTAAACCCTTAGCTGATTGATAACGGTGTTTTGATTCGTTTTTTTTATCATGAAGACTGCGGTCAATATCTTTGACTTCTGTCTTTTCGTTCATCTAAAAAACCTCCTAATAAACTAACAATTAGTTTTAGAATTACTTTCATCTAAGATTTCTTCCTTATATTCTGAATAACCTTCTTTTTCAATTAATCTAGCCAATTCCATATCCCCTGATTTAGCAATCTTTCCATCAACTAAAACATGAACATAATCCGGTTTTATATAATCTAAAATTTGATTATGGTGAGTTATTATTATCATTGCATTATCTTCAGAAGCTAGTTTCTTAATTCCTTCAGCAACTGTTTTGGTAGCGTCTACATCAAGGCCAGAGTCTGTTTCATCTAAAATAGCCAACTTTGGCTCCAGAACTGCCATCTGTAAAATTTCATTCTTCTTCTTCTCTCCACCAGAAAAACCTTTGTTTAAATAACGGTCTGCATAAGACAGGTCAATATCAAGCAGGTTCATCTTTTCTTCTAATAAAAATTTAAAATCAAAAATACTCTGCTGTTCACCGCTTACTGCAGTTTTGGCTGTGCGAAGGAAATTTTCTACAGTTACTCCCGGGATTTCCTGAGGATACTGAAATGATAAGAAAATACCCTTTTTCGCTCTTTTATCTACTGCTAGATCATTAATTTTTTCACCTTCAAATTCAATTTCTCCATTTATAATTTCATGTTCTGGATGACCCATTAAAACATTTGCCAAAGTTGATTTTCCAGCCCCATTAGGGCCCATAATTACATGTATTTCACCTTTATTAACCTCTAAATCAATTCCATTTAAAATGTTTTGGTCTTCAACTTTAGATTTCAAATCAGATATTTTTAGCAGTTTTTTATCCATAATCTATGTCATCTCCTTTATTAAAGTAATCTGCTCAGCATTGTGCTATTTATATCCTACAACATTACTCAACTTTAGTCAAGGATTTTGTTAAAAAAGTAATTAAATTTACAAAAAAAGTGATGACACTGGTCATCAGGAAAAAAATTCCATAAATTCAAGCATCATCACGATTAATTTTAGATTTCTTTTTCAATATACTTTTTTCGAAAGAGCAGTCTTAAAACCACATATAAAGGAACAGCTGTTAAGGCCCCAATAAAACCAAATAAATAGACACCAGATAATACTACAAATAATACTACTATTGGATGGATTTCCAGTCTTCTCCCCTGTACCAGAGGCCTAATGACATTTCCTTCAAGATACTGTGCTATTAAAATAATTGCTAAAACTCCTAAAAATAAAAACCAACTATTCGTAACAGCTACAAAAACCGCAGGTAGACTACCAAAAAATGGTCCAATAATCGGAATTAAAGAAGTAATCATTGCAATTACCGCTAAGGCCACAGCATTTGGCAAACCAATTATTAAAAATCCGATAAACATTACTAAACCCAAAAAGAAAGCAACAACCAGCTGAGAACTAATAAAAGTTTCTAATAAATGATCAACTTCTTCCGCCAATTTTTCTATCTTTCTTTTTTTAGATTCTGGAACAACTTTCATAAAATTATTAAATATTTTTTGATCATCTTTTAGCAAATAAAAGACAATGAAAGGAATCAATACAATTATCAGGCCAAAGTTAGTGATTGAACTAAAAATCCCCATATAATTATAGGAAGAAATTTTCTGAGCTAAGTTATTAGCATAGGAAAATATTCTATCCCGTAAATTTAATTCTTCTAAAAAAGCATTATCAAAATTTATATATTCTTTTAAACGTTCTATTATAGTTAAAATAAAATTGTAAATATAATTATAATTACCACTTAAGCTCTGACTTACTTCTTTACCCTGTTCATAAATAATGCTTCCTCCAAAATAAAAAACAATAGTTAAAATAGCAAGAACAATAATTAATGAGATTACTATTGATAAAGATTTACTTTTTATCCATTTATTTAAAAATCTAACAAGCGGCCTCATTAAATAATAAAAAAAAGAACTAAATAACAAAGGCAGCAAAATGAAACTCATTACTGAAGTTAAAGGTACAGTAAAATATGGTATTTGACCTAAAAGAAATATTATAACTAGTATTATAATTACAGCATGTCCTGTTTTAAAAAAATACTCATTTAACATATGGATCTCCCCTAATATTATTTTATAAATATAAAATTATACAAAAATTTAATGATTATTGGGATGAGCATTCTCAGATACAATTTTAATTGATTTAGTAACTACAGAAAGCACATCAACTAAATGCTGCTGTTCGAGTTCTTCTATTTTTGAAAAAACTTTTCCTTTTGATGTTGCTACATATTTTGCAGGCAGACGATTAAGAGCATATGTCGCCATATCTAGCAAACAATCTTCATCTTTACAAACATTTTTAAATTCTTCTCTCTTCAACATATCATCCAACATTTTTAAAACTATTTCTTCAGTTAAATTGTTTAATCTTCCTTTTAAATGTTTAAGTCTTTCATCTTTAAACATAATATTCCCCCCCCATTAGTAATAAATCTAATTTTATTTTACAGCTTTAAGATTCTTAAAAAATGCTCTTAAAACTATAATTCTTTATAAAAGCGAAAAACCCTGCCTCAAATATGGCAGGGTCCTTAAGAATAATTAAATATTCCTATTCTGATATTCTCCAAAAACTTCACGCATCTGATCACTAATTTCATTTAGGGTTGCTTTTGCCCTTACAGCTTCAATAATTGGAGGCATCAAATTGTTTCCATCTTTAGCTGCATTTTTGATCTTCAACAATTTTTTTTCCACAAGCAGCTGATCTCTTTCTTTTTTTAACTTTTTAAGCTTTTTTTTCTGTGCCTTTTCCAAATTTGGATCAACTTTAAGTAAGTCCATCTCTTCGTTATGATGACCCCACCTGTATTTATTTATCCCAACAACTATCTTCTTATCTTCATCAATTTCCTTTTGCTTCTGATAAGCACTATCCTGTATTTCTTTCTGCACATATCCAACTTTAATAGCTTCAACCATACCTCCAAGTTTATCAATTTTTTCTAGATACTCTTTAGTACTTTCTACAAATGAAGCTGTCAGTTCTTCTAAATAATAGGAGCCTCCCAAAGGATCAATTACATCAGCAATCCCACTTTCTTCTGCAATTATCTGCTGAGTTCTTAAAGCAATTTCAACCGCTTCTTCAGACGGTAGGGAAAGGGCCTCATCATAAGAGTTTGTGTGCAGTGACTGAGTTCCTCCTAAAACTGCTGCTAATGATTGAATTGTAACTCGAATTATGTTATTTAAGGGTTGTTCAGCAGTTAATGCTGTACCTGCAGTTTGAGTATGAAATCGTAAAAGTTTAGATTTTTCTTTTTTAGCATCAAAATATTCTTCCATTATTTCAGCCCATAGTTTTCGAGCAGCCCTGAATTTTGCTGCTTCTTCCATAATATTCATTTGAGAAGCAAAGAAAAAAGACAGCCTAGGTGCAAAATCATCAATATCCAGTCCAATTTTTAAAGCTGCTTTTACATATTCTACTGCATCTGCTATAGTAAATGCAAGCTCTTGAAGTGCTGTAGCACCTGCTTCTCGTATATGATAACCACTAATACTAATAGTATTAAATGCAGGCATTTCTTCTGAACAGTACTCGAATATATCAGTTATTAATCTTAAAGACTCTTCTGGCGGATAAACATAAGTACCTCTGGCTATATATTCTTTTAAAATATCATTTTGGATAGTTCCAGTAAGGTTTTTAGGATCAACCCCCTGTTCTTCTGCAGTAACAATATACATCGCTAGAATAACAGCAGCAGGGGAATTAATAGTCATTGAGGTGCTAACCTTATCTAAAGGAATATCTGCAAATAACCTCTTCATATCTTCAACACTATCAATCGCTACCCCTACTCTACCGACTTCTCCTTCAGCTAAAGGATGATCAGAATCATAAGCAATTTGGGTTGGGAGATCAAAAGCCACGCTCAGTCCTGTTTGTCCTTGATCTAAAAGATATTTAAAACGCTGATTTGTTTCTTCAGCTGTTCCATAACCCGAATACTGCCTCATTGTCCAAAGACGAGAGCGATACATTGTTGGATAAACTCCTCGAGTATAAGGAAATTCACCCGGAAATGAAATATCTTTTTGATAATCAATATTTTTTAAATCTAAAGGAGTATATAATGCTTTTACTTCTTTATCTGAATCAAATGAAAATTTATCTTTTCTTAAACCAAAACGGTCAACAGTTTTTTGATATTTGTTTTCTTTCCAATTTTTTTCTGCTTTTTTTAAGTCAGATAACTTATTCTGGTTCTGTTTATCATTTTTATATTCTCCCATAAGCATAACTCCTTTTATCTAGTTTTAATTGAAAACCAAGTTCAAAGGCCTCCATATTATCATCAACTGTTTGTGGTGGAACTTTCTCTATGATTGCTTTTTTGATAAATTCTACAGGTATTTTTTTTTGAATTATTTTAGCAATTATTCCTAATACAACCATATTAGCTGAAATTTCTTTTCCAATTTTATTTGCTGCCAGATCTAAAATATTAAGCTGATAAAGATTATTTTTTAGTTTATCTTTTAATTTTGTTGTATCAATTCTGCTGTCAGCAATTATAACACCATAATTTTTTAAATCTTCTCCATACTGATTAAAAGCTTCCTGAGTTAAGCAAACTAAAAGATCAGGTTTTATAACTTTAGGGAAATCAATCTGATCTTCATCAAAAACAACTTCAGCTCTGCTTGCACCTCCACGTGATTCAGGTCCATAGGATTGGCTCTGGCTTACATTTAAATCATCAACCATAACACCTGATTCTGCTAGAATTATTCCAGCTAAAATCATTCCCTGACCACCGGCGCCGCTTAATCTGATTTCATATCTGCTCATTAGAAAGCCTCCTCTTTTTTTAATTTCTTTATAATTTTTTGATAAGACTCTGTATATTCGCTTTCAGGATTTTCAACTTCTTTTAAAATTCCAAGAGGATATTTCCCCTGTTTTTCTTCAAAGCTAAGTTCCTGCCACTTTTTAAAGCTAACTGTATCTTCCTGCTGTTTTTTAAGCATTTCTACAGCATCACCAGCCTTATTCTGGCGGCCATAGCTGACTGGACATTGAGAAAAGCTTTCTACAAAAGAAAACCCCTTGTGTTTTAAGGCAGCTAGATATATTTTTTTTAGCTGTCTTGGATCATGTGTTGCTCCTCTCGCTATAAACCCCCCTCCCGCTCCTTCTACCAATTTTGCCAGATCAAAATTTTGATCTATATTACCATAAGGGGCTGTAGTGGCTTGGTCACCGGTAGGAGTCATCGGAGAAAACTGTCCTCCTGTCATACCATAGATTTGATTATTAAATAAAATTACAGTCAGATCAATGTTTCGACGGGCAGCATGAATCAGGTGATTTCCCCCAATCGCTGAGCCATCTCCATCTCCAGTCATCACAACTACATTTAATCCTGGATTTGCCATTTTTACACCTGCAGCAAAAGCAATTGCTCTACCGTGTGTCGTGTGCAGTGTATCAAAATTTAGATACCCGGTTGCCCTACCTGAACAGCCAATACCTGAAATTACAACTGTTTTATCCTGATCTAAACCACTTTCAGCAAAAGCTCTAATAAATGAGTTTAAAATCGTTCCATGACCACAACCAGGACACCAGATATGGGGAAGTTTATCGATTCTTAAATATTTTTCAAAATCCATTATAATACCTCCTCCAGCAGTGCCCTAATTTCTTCAGGTCTAATTAAATCTCCCGCATAAGAGTTTATTCCAATAACTTTAGCTCTGCCGGCAGCAGCTTTTTTAACTTCTCTAATCAGCTGTCCCTGATTAAGCTCAGGAACAATAATTGTATCTACCTGAGCTGCAAGCTCTGCAACCGCTTCTTCTGCAAAGGGCCAGATAGTCTGAAGTTTAAACCAACCGGCTTTAAGATTATCTTTGCGGGCTGTATTAACCGTACTTATTGCAGCCCTGGCAGCTGAACCATAACTTAAAACAGCGGCATTGTCATCACTTCTAATATTTTTTTCATAAAAAATTATTTGATCTAGATTATTATGGAGCTTATTATGCAAACGGTCCTGCATGAATTTAGCAGTTTCTTTTTTACCATCTGGAAAACCACTTTGATCATGAAAAAGTCCACTGGTATGGTACTTGAAACCACTACCATAATCAGCCATTGGAGGTATTAAATCATCTGTTAATTGATAGGGTAAAAATTGATCTGAATTTTGATTTGATTCGGGCTTTTTTCGATTATATATTTCAATTTCTTCTTTACTTTTTAAATGAATTTTCTCTCTTAAATGTCCAATTACTTCATCCAAAAGCAAAACTACCGGCTGCCTAAATTTTTCACTTAAATTTACGGCTTTAATTGTTAATTCATAACTTTCTGCAACCGAAGATGGAGCAAGTGCAATTATTTCTTGATCACCATTTCTTCCCCAACGAGTCTGCATTACATCACCTTGAGAAGGAGCTGTTGGCAGTCCAGTTGAGGGTCCAACCCGCTGCACATTTACCACAACTACTGGCACTTCAATCATCGTTGCAAAACCCAAGTTTTCTTGTTTTAAAGCAAAACCAGGTCCACTGGTAGCAGTAATAGCCTTTTTGCCAGCCAACGAAGCGCCAATTACCGCTGCCATACCAGCTATTTCATCTTCCATCTGCAAGAATTTCCCACCAATTTGGGGAAGCTCTCTAGCAAATCCTTCTGCTATTTCAGAGGCAGGAGTAATTGGATAACCAGCAAAAAATTCAACTCCTGCTGCCAGAGCTCCTTCCACAACAGCTTGATTTCCTTGGGTAAGTACAGCACTTTTTTTAGGTTTAAATATTTTAGTTTTCATCTTGAGTCACCACCTTCAGTACAAAGTCAGGACAAATTAACTCACAGTTTTGACAGCCAATACACTTCTCTAAGTCATCAATTTTTACTCTATCCCTGCCTTTAATCAAAACATTGGTCGGGCAGACAGAAATACAAATTCCACAATTTTTACACCAGTCAGCATTTTCTAACTTTACCCTATCACCTCTGGCCATATTTTCACTCCTCAAAATTAGTTTTTTATTATCTTGATGCCTAATTACAGGTAGAAATGAAAATGGCTGCTCTCTACTCTCTTCTTCTTAAATTAATTTAAAAACTTATTTAAAATTGTATAAAATATAAACCATTAGCTGATGGGCAGTTAAAGTTCTAAAAATAGTTTATTTAATTTTCTGATGATTTATCCTTAAAATTAAGCCGGCATTTTACTGCTGGCTTAATCGTATTAATTCGTTATTTTTAATTTTTATTCATTTGGCTAAAATTAATTTTAGCCGAGAATTGATAGTAAAGTACCGGCTGCAATTGCAGATCCAATTACTCCAGCAAAGTTTGGTCCCATAGCATGCATTAAAAGATGATTAGAAGGATTTTCTTCCTGACCAACTTTCTGTACAACTCTGGCTGCCATTGGAACTGCAGAAACCCCAGCTGCTCCAATCAGCGGATTGACCTTACCTCCACTCATCTTATACATTAGTTTACCAAACAATACTCCAACTGCTGTACCAAAACTAAAGGCTATTAGTCCTAAAACCAGGATTCCGATAGTTTGTGCATTCAAAAATGCTTCGGCACTTGCTGTAGCTCCAACAGTTAATCCTAAAAAGAGGGTTACTATGTTCATTAAAGAATTCTGAGTAGTTCTAAGTAAACGATCAACTACCCCTACTTCCCGCATTAAATTTCCAAACATCAGACTTCCTAATAGTGGTAAAGCTGAAGGTACTAATAAACCACCAAGTAAGGTAACAGCTATTGGGAAAATTATCTTTTCCTTTTTTGTTACCTGTCTTAACTGCTCCATTTTTACCTGGCGCTCTTCTTTTGTTGTTAAGGCCCTCATTATTGGTGGCTGAATAATCGGCACTAAGGCCATATAAGAATAGGCTGCTACTGCAATCGGACCTAATAAATGTGGTGCCAGCTGGCTGGCAGCAAAAATAGCTGTTGGTCCATCAGCTCCACCAATGATTCCAACGGCCCCTGCTTCTGCCGGGGAAAACCCAAGAGCAATTGCTCCAAAAATTGTAGCAAAAATACCAAACTGTGCTGCTGCACCTAAAAGAGCTGTTTTGGGCTGAGCAATCATTGGGCCAAAATCAGTCCAGGCTCCAACTCCCATGAAAATAATGGGAGGATAAATTCCTAATTTAACTCCTTGATATAGATAATATAATAAACCTCCAACCTGTCCATCTTTTCCAGCTGCCATCAATCCACCTAAGGGTAAATTCACTAAAAGCATTCCAAAACTAATTGGCACCAAAAGTAGAGGCTCATATTCTTTGACTACTGCCAGATATAAAAGTATGGAGGCAATGATAATCATAATAAATTGTCCTAAACCCAGGTTTAAATAACCTGTTGACTGGACAAATAGTAAAATCTTATCTAACATGATCTAACCCCCTACTCAATTACCAGCAGTATATCTTCTGCATCAACACTATCTCCGACTCTTACTTTGATATCTTTAACAGTTCCTGCCTGAGCTGCAGTAATTTCATTTTCCATTTTCATTGCTTCTAACACTATTAGAACATCACCTTTGCTGACACTATCACCTTTTTTAACATTAATTTCTAAAATACTGCCCGGCATTGGAGCTACAATATCTCCTTCACCAATATCAGCAGGTGCTGATATTTCTTTTTGAGCATTACTTTTAGGTTTTGGAGCAGCTTTTTTCGACTTTGCTTTTGGAGCAGCTGCAGAGCTTCTGCTGCCTGCACTACCACTACTTGTGCTGGCAGCTGTTTGACTGCTGCTTTCACTTCCAATTTCCTCAACATTTACAATAAATTCTTCACCATCTACCTCAACTCTAAATTTTTTCATTCTATATTCAGCTCCTATCTTTTCCAGTTTTGATTACTTTTTTGAATAGAGATTATCCGATAATTATTCTGGTCATTTAAGCTCTCATAAATAGCTGCAGTAACTGCTGCTATTTTTTTAGGGGAAATTTCTTTCTCTACCGCATCTGTTTTTTTTATTTCTTTTTCTGCTGCAGCTTCTAGTATTTCAGCTTTCTTTTTGCTTTTATTTTTATCTTTACTCTCTGGTCCAAAAAGTTTTCCGCTAAAATGAAGGAAAACTGAAAGTAAATAAAGGGAAAGAAAAACTGTTCCCATTCCAATTATTAATAATTCCAGACCAAGAACATAATTATTCATACTTTCACCTACTTAATTACAATTTTATAGTTGAACAATCTTATTATATAATTTTTGATAATCTTAAAATCTCCAATATAAATTAAAGTTCGTTTTAAAGATTTAAAGAGGAATATTGCCGTGTTTTTTATCCTGTCCATCCTGACGCTTATTGCTCATCATCTCTAAGCCATTAATCAGTTTGGCTCTGGTTTCATCCATTTTTATCACATCATTGACCATCCCTCTTTTAGCTGCTATATATGGATTGGCAAAATTATCCTTATAGTCATCTATCTTTTCCTGACGCAGCTGATCAGGATCAGCTGCTGCTTTAATCTCCTTACGGTAGATTACATTGGCTGCACCTTCTGGGCCCATAACTGCAATTTCGGCTATCGGCCAAGCATAAACAAGGTCTGCTCTAACTGAGCGGCTGCCCATTGCAATATAGGCTCCACCATAAGCTTTACGCATAATTAAAGTAATTTTAGGTACAGTTGCTTCCGAGTAAGCATATAATACTTTAGCACCATGACGAATTACTCCACCATATTCCTGTTCTGTACCCGGCATATAACCTGGAACATCAACTAAGGAAATAATCGGGATATTAAAGCTGTCTAAAAAGCGGATAAAGCGTGCAATCTTAGTGGAAGCATCAATATTTAAACAGCCTGCAAGATGCTGCGGCTGATTGGCAACAATACCAACACTGCGTCCATTTAATCTGGCAAAGCCAACTACTGCATTCTGAGCAAAATAAGGTTGAACTTCCATAAAGCTGTCTTTATCTGCCAGAACATCTATTACATCTCTAACATCATAAGCTTTCTGTGGATTTTCCTTAACAATCTTTTTCAGCTCTTTAGTGCTGCGGCCCGGATCATCCTGAACCTCAAGCGTTGCTGGCTCTTCTTTGTAATTATCAGGTATGTAAGAAAGTAGCCTTCTGATATTGTCTAAAGCAGCCTCTTCACTGTCTTCCATAAAGTGAGCAACACCGCTGACCTGATTGTGGGTCATCGCCCCACCCAATTCCTCAGCTGAAACTTCTTCTCCCGTAACAGATTTAATTACACTCGGGCCGGTGATAAACATCTTTGATGTGTGGTCAACCATAAAAATAAAATCTGTAATTGCTGGAGAATAAACTGCTCCACCTGCACAGGGACCTAAGATTGCTGTAATCTGTGGTACTACTCCTGATGCCTTTGTATTGCGGTAGAAAATTTCACCATATCCATTTAGTGAGTCTATTCCCTCATTGATTCTGGCTCCACCCGAGTCATTAAGACCGATTATTGGAGCTCCATTTTTCACTGCTAAATCCATTACTTCAGAAATCTTATTGGCATGTGCTTCACCAACTGAACCGCCCATGACTGTAAAATCTTGAGCATAAACATAGACCAGGCGACCTTCTATTGTACCATAACCAACTACAACTCCTTCACCTGGAACTTCCTTTTCATCCATTCCTAAAGATGTGCTGCGGTTTTCTACAAACATATTCAATTCATTAAAAGTACCATCATCTAATAAATATTCAATTCTTTCTCTGGCAGTTTTTTTATTTTTTTTATGCTGTTTTTCAATTCTTGCCTGGCCGCCACCCTGGCGAATCTTTTCCTTTTTATTTTCTAATGACTTTTCCCTATCTTCTACTGACATTATTTTTCCTCCTTAGCAAGTGGTTCACATAATTCTAATAAGACTCCATTTGTTGTTTTAGGATGGACAAAAATAATTTTCATTCCATCTGCTCCTTCTGAAGGCTTATCTCCAATCATTTTCGCTCCCTGAGCCTGCATTACTCTAACCTTATCCTCAATACTGTCGACTAAAACTGCAAAGTGATGAATCCCTTCCCCATTCTTCTCAATAAATTTGGCAATAGTACTATCTGCATTTAACGGCTCAAGCAGCTCAATTTTACTTTCTCCAACTTTCAAAAAAGCAATTTTAACTCCCTGAGACTCAACTATTTCTTGTTTAAGAAATTCTAAACCTAGAACATTTTGATAAAAATTGAGTGATTTTTCCAAGTTCCGTACAGCAATACCAATATGTTCTACTCTTTTGGGATTCACATTGACCTCCTTTATTTAATCGACACAATTAAGGATAGCAAAAAACTGACTACAAGTCAACTTGGATCGTTAAATTCTTATCGATAAATTCTTCAATTAACTGATATGGAGATGCTTCTCCACTTAAAATATCTCTTAAATATTTATCTAATTTATCTTCCTGATCAAATTCCAAAATGATCTTTTCTAAAATTTCTGACTGCAGTAAATTTAATAAATGTTTTTTTAACTGCAGTTTTTTATTTTGCTCCAAAATATTATTATTTCTTAAATAATTATAATGATTTTCTACAGCTTTAACTAAATCTTTTATCCCATGATTATTCAGAACAGAAGTTTTTAATAAAACACTCTGCCAGCTGCCTTTCGATTCATACTCATTTTTTCTATTTAACTTTTCTGTTTCAATTAGAGAAAAATTTGATTTAAGCAGCACCTCCATTTTAGCTGCCCGAGGCAGATCATCTTTATTTAAGATAAAAATATCTCCTACTTCCATTAATTCTGATTTAAAAATTTGAATTTCATCTCCGGCTTCAGGCACAGTAACAACTAAAGTAGTATCAGCCAAACTAACTACATCAATTTCTGTCTGCCCAACTCCAACTGTTTCAATGACAATCATTTCATAACCGGCAGCTGCCATAATTACTGCAGTGTCATAAACAGCAGAGTTAACTCCACCCATCTTCCCGCGGCTGGCCATACTTCGAATGAATATACGCTGATCATTATTAATATCTTTCATTCTTATTCTGTCACCTAAAAAAGCTCCTCCACTCCGCTGACTTGTAGGATCAACTGCAATTACTGCAATTTTTAATTCTGGTTCTTTTAACCACTCTTTAAGCATTAGATTGAGCAGAGAACTTTTCCCAGAACCCGCTGGACCTGTAATTCCAATGATATATGGTTTATTAAAATTTTGATAAAGCTGCTTCATGATTTCTCTGCTTAACGGAGACTTATCTTCTAGAAGTGAAATAGATCTTGCTATTTCTTGTTCTCTGCCATCCCTAACTGCAGCAATAAACTCATTTTGAGACTGCTGAAACAGTTCATTTATTTGCTCGGACAATCCTTTTCCTCCTTTCACCTTTTAAACTTAATTACTATAATTCACCTTAATTCTTCCACATAATTCAGTATTTCTTTAATTGAACTACCGCTGCCAAATATTTTAGTAACACCCAATTTTTTTAAATAATTGTAATCGTCTTTAGGAATAATTCCTCCAACAACAACTGGGATAGTTCTATTATTTTCAGCTTCCATATTCTCAAATAATTTTTTAACAAGAGTTTTGTGCGCGCCTGATAAAATACTAACTCCAATTAAGTCTACATCTTCCTGCACAGCAGTCCTTACAACTTCTTCAGCTGTGTTGCGGAGACCTGTATATATAACCTCCATTCCGGCTTCTTTTAAAGCTCGAGCTACAATTTTTGCCCCTCTATCATGTCCATCAAGCCCTAATTTAGCTATTAAAACCCTCTTTTTTGCTGACATAAGCCAACTCCTTTCAGCTTCTAATTCTTAATTCTAATTCTTAATTGAGGTTAAATATTTGATTGAACTTTAAACAAGCATTATTCGTTCTTCACCACTGTAAATATTAAAGCGCTGACCTCTACAAAATCCAATTAAAGTAATATTTCTATCTCTGGCAATTTTAACTGCAGCATTTGTTGGTGCTGATCTTGACACTAAAAATGGTATTCCCTGCTTTAGTACTTTGATAATCATTTCTGAAGAAATTCTGCCGCTGGTGAGCATAATTTTATCTTTTAAATTAATGTTTTCTATTAGAGCTCTGCCAATTATTTTATCCAGAGCATTATGACGTCCGATGTCTTCAAGCTGATAAATAATTTTTTCAGCATTAGCTAGAGCAGCAGTGTGTGTACCACCAGTTTTTTGAAAATAATTAGTGTTCTGCTGCATTTTTTGCATTAGGACTGTAAATTTCTCAGCCGGATATTGCTGGCTGCTTTTAATTTCCTGAGCCTCAGCACTGTCTTTAAGATTAATGAAGGTTTTACCTCCTCCACAACCAGAAGTTAATGTTCTTTTTTTATAATCATTGGGATGAAAGTCTTCTTCTATTTCTATTAGAGCAACTGTTTTATTATTTTTGAAGATAATATTTTTGATATCCTGCCTTTTTTCTATAAGTCCCTCACTAGCAAGAAAACCGGTGATAAGTTCTTCCAAATTTTCCTTTAAAATCATCAAAGTTAAAAATTGATATCCATTGATAAAAAGTGTCAAAGGATTTTCATTAATAACTACATCTTCTGCTTCAATAAATTCGTTTATTTTAAATTTTCTAATTTTTTCAGTTATTAAAATTTCTTTTTTCATTATACTGCTCCTTTATTACTTAGTTTCAATTAATTCCTGATTAAGCCTGATTAAGATAGTTTGGATTCTTTAAAAACCATATCTTTTCTTATATTTAAATATTTCTCTAACAATTATTATTAACCTTTATTTTTCTAAGCAAATTTAACTAAAAGCCAAAATAAATTTGAACAAAATGTCCTTCGGACAATCTGTAATATAGTAAGGTTAAATTTTGTTGATAGCGGAAATTATGAAACTATAAATATTATCCACAACAAACCATCAGGTATAATTTCCTAGCTAATAAAAAAGCTGCTCAATTAAGAGCAGCTAATAATAATCAGTATTTTAATTCAAAATCAACTTGATTTAATAGTTTTTCCTTATTTAAATATCTCTTCAAATTATCTTTAAAAATTTCGAAACGTCTTTGATCATTTGTTGGTGAAAATCCAGAGGTGTGTGGTGTCAAAATAACATTATCCATTTCCCAAAGTTTACTGGCTTCTGGTAGTGGTTCTGGCTCTGTCACATCAAGACCTGCTCCAGCTATCCAATTTTCTTCTAAAGCTTCAATTAAATCCTTCTGATTAATTAGTGAGCCTCGGCCAATGTTAATTATAAAAGCTGATTTTTTCATGGTTTTTAATTCTTTTCTACCAATTATCCCCTCCGTTTCTGGTGTTCCAGGAAGAGTTAAGATCACATAATCAGATTTTCGAAGCAGCTTATCTAAATCTTGATTTAAGTATATTTGATCAACATAGTCGGGAAGCTTGATCATTGTTCTTTTTAAGGCCAAAACTTCAGCTCCCCAGGCCTTTGCTCTTTTAGCAATTGTGCTGCCAATATCTCCAAACCCTAAAATTCCTACCGTTGAATTGAAAAAATCCTTGATTTCATTTTTGCGCTGCCACTTTTTTTCTTTCTTATTATAAGCATAGTCAATCAAATTACGGTTATGAGCCATAATCATTGCAAATACATGTTCTGCTATTGGTTTGCCGTAGACCCCACTCGAATTTGTCAGCTTAATATCCTGATTTTGGTAAATATCTTTATTAGCATATCGATCAACGCCAGCGCTAGGGAGATGCAGCCATTTTAATTTTTCAGCTTTTTTAACTAAATCTGTTTTCGGCCAACCAAAAACTATTTCTGCCTCTTTTAATAAAGGTAGATAATTTTTTTGGGAGTCAATTAGCTTTAATTCAAATACTGAATCCAACTTATTTATTTTTTCTTCTGCTCCTGCTGGCAGATCAAATATTTTATTTTTAATTACTAAAATTTTGTTCAATTTAATTCGCCTCCTATTATTTCAGCCTATCTCTTAATTCTCCAATTCATCAATTTTTTCTTCTATTATTGATATAATTTCTTTTATAGTTTGTTCACCTTCAATTTTTAAAATTGGACAGTCTAATTTCTGCATCCACTCTTCATGAGTTCTCTTATTTCTAAATTCTGTTTGATCATAATCATATCTGGCTGCTGAATCTAAAAACTTCTGGTGACGCTCAAACATTTTCCCTCCGGGAAGTACGGCACTTCCAAAACGCTTCTGTTCACGAGTTTTTAATCTTCTTAACCTAACATTAATCGGGGTCCAGAGATAAATTACCAGGTCGAACTCATCCATAAAAATATCCCCCCACCCACAAAAAGAACCGCTAATTATCCAGCGGGTTTCATTTTTAAGGTCTTCTTTAAGCAAACGCCTACGCTCTTCAATTGAACGCAGATGTTGATAAGGTGGATTAGTTGATTTCCAAAAATAGTTGTCTGCATCAAAATGAGCAAAATTATGTTTTTCACTCAGTTTCTCTGCAATTGTTGTAGTACCAGAACCGGATGGCCCCAGAATATGTATATGATTTATCATTTATCTGCTCCTTATAAAGAATATTATCTCTTTTCAGCGGTCATAATTAAAGGAATTGACTTTAACTCTCTATACTGATCTCCATTTGGGCTCCCATAGATATTTTTTATTTCAAATCCTGCCTCGGTTAAATATTCTTCTAACTCATCCTTACAGAGAGGATATAATTCTATTTTATTTTCTGATAAAATCTTGTCTTCAAAATGATCAATCAATCTAGTTATAAAATAAATTATATTTTCCTGTTCCTGATACCTATAATCTCTTTCAAAACGAACTAAACCTGAATTATTCATAGCAACCACGAAATAAATTATCAGTCCTAATATAGCAACATTCTATCAAAATATTATTTTCACCCGGTGGGTGAAAGATTT